>NZ_JBBODE010000002.1:967112-1289483 GCF_038002765.1 Peribacillus sp. FSL H8-0477
ATTACAATCATATTGTCTATTCCTCAGTTAAGAGCCATGTTTAAAAATTAGGGGGGAGATTATCTTGAAAAACAAGAATAAGAAAAAGCTAGAATTGAGTGATATCTTATCCAACGTCATTGTAATCTTCTTTGCATTGTTAAGCCTGTTCCCTATCTATTGGCTATTTACTAGTTCCTTGAAGAATAGCTCAGATGTTGTGAAAATGCCGCCTGATTGGTTCCCAGCGAGCATCAACGTTTCTAACTATGTGGATGTCTTTTCGAATCAACCAGCATTTAAATGGACTTTAAACAGTTTAATTGTCGCAACGGTTTCAACAGTGGGGCTGGTGATCGTTAGTTCCCTCGCTGCTTATGCCTTTTCGAAACTGAATTTTAAATTTAAAAATATTATCTTCGTTATCTTTATCTCAAGTTTAATGGTACCTAAAGAGGTATTAATCGTGCCGTTATTTAGATTGATTCAAGATTTAGGAATGGTCAATACGCTCAGCGGGATGATCTACCCGAATGTTGCAACCGCATTTGGCGTGTTCATGCTTAAAGGATTTTTCGATACGATTCCAGATACGCTTAGAGAAGCAGCGAAAATGGATGGTGCAACTGAATGGACTGTTTTTTATAAGGTCATGCTTCCGCTGGTCAAGCCCGGCATTGGGGCTTTATTTATCCTAAACTTTGTTCAAGTATGGAACGACTACCTATGGCAGCTCGTAGTCGGACAAGAAGTCAATTCCAAGACGTTAATGGTTGGTATTGCAACGTTAATGCAGGATCTTAATCCAAACTTTGCTTATAAGATGGCTGGTGCAACGATAGCGGCTGTCCCGATGATTCTCATATTTATTTTCTTCCAACGTTATTTCACAAGAGGTATATCAATTGGGGGAGTCAAAGAATAATTACAGCAAGGAGCTAGATTATGAGTAAACAACAAAAGATTTTCGAACAAATAAAGAGAAGATTAATTGTTTCCTGCCAAGCTCTCCCAGAGGAACCGCTTCATAGCCCATTTATTATGAGTAAAATGGCGGATGCTGCCATGAAAGGCGGCGCTGCGGGGATTCGCGCGAATAGTGTGGAAGACATAAAGGCGATAAAAGAGACAGTCGATTTACCAATCATCGGTATTATTAAACGAGTTTATGAGAATTCAGCTGTTTTTATCACACCTACTGCTTTAGAAATAGATCTTCTTTACAAGGCGGGTGTAGATATTATTGCGTTAGATGCGACTAAAAGAATAAGACCGGATGGTAAAACGATAAGCGAAACATTTCCAGAGATTCGCGCGAAATATAAAGATCAACTCTTTATGGCCGATTGCTCGACCTTTGAAGAAGCAATGGAAGCCTATAAATTAGGCTTTGATTGTGTGGGTACCACCTTAAATGGTTACACAGAGTACACAAAACATCACCAAATTCCGGATTTAGATTTAATTAAGCAATTAGTAAATGAACTACCTATTCCTGTCATAGCTGAAGGCGGGATATGGACGCCAGAAGAACTTAAGAGTGTGTTTGATTTAGGCGTTCATACAGCTGTGGTTGGTACAGCCATAACGAGGCCAATGGAGATTACAAAGAGGTTTGTGCAAGTAATTGAATGATCGTTAACGTATAAATCCCCGGAAAATTTTTCTTGGGATTTATATTTCTTTAAAGATGTAAAAAGGAGTGGTAGATATGATAATAGCCGCAGTGGACATTGGAGGTACCTCAATAAAATTTTGTGTGACTGATGAGAATGGGCGTATTTCAGCGTTTAGAGAATATGATACTGAGTCGAAAAGAGGCGGCCCTTTCATAGTCGAAACATTAATTGACGCGATCTCTATGTATCCGGACATTGAAGCGATTGCGATTAGTACAGCTGGCCAAGTGGATCGTCAGGCAGGGTCTATAATTTATGCAAATGAAAATATCCCAAACTACACGGGTACACCATTAAAAACAATTTTAGAAGGTGTTTTTAATGTTCCTGTCGAAGTTGAAAATGATGTGAACGCCGCAGCTATAGGAGAAAAACAGTTCGGTGCAGGGAGAGATTATACTGATTTTCTTTGCTTGACCTATGGGACAGGAATTGGCGGGGCGATCATGATAAATTCACAAATCTATAAAGGAAACAATGGGATTGCAGCTGAATTCGGCCATATCATTAGCCATCCTGGCGGGAATCAGTGTACATGTGGTCGAAAGGGATGTTATGAAACATACGCTTCTACTACAGCTCTAGTAAAAAAGGCACAATTAATAGATAAGAAATATCATAATGGCAGAGAAATTTTTATTGGTCTTGAACAAGGCAATGTTACACTAGAGAGAGTACTTCATGAATGGATCGATGAAATGGCTCTAGGTCTCGTATCGCTTATTCACATATTTAATCCTCCTGCTATCATCATCGGAGGCGGCATCATGGAGCAAGACAGCCTTATCTCTATGATTTCAAACAAAGTACAAGAGAGTGTCATGGAAAGTTTTTCAGATGTGAAGATAGTGAAAGCTTCCCTTGGAAATAAAGCAGGACTACTTGGTGCGGCAGCTCTTCACATAAATGCTAGGAGATGATTGGGTGACAAATCAAGATGTATTTACATTAATACGATCGACATACAATTCTTTCACTAATACGGAAAGAAAAGTGGCGGACTACATTCTTGATCATACAAAAGAGGTAATTTACCTGTCCATTGTTGATTTGGCAGATGCTTGCGGTGTTGGAGAATCAAGTGTGTTTAGGTTCTGTAAGACAATGAAGCTAAAGGGGTACCAAGAGTTTAGGATCGTGTTAGCTCAAAGTATTTCACCAGATGAAGACACGCAAGAATTGACAAGTAAGATTACGATGGAAGATACCCTTGAAGAAGTATCTTCGAAAATATTAACGACAAATATTAATGCACTGACAGAAACACAGAAATTGATTAATGAAAACGATATTTCAGAGGCAATTACGAGCATGATTATGGCTGAAAGAATTCACTTTTTTGGAGTAGGCGCCTCCTTAATGACAGCTATGGAAGCAAAAAATAAGTTTATGAGAATCAGTAATAAAACGGAGTGTTCGATTGACTCACATCTTCAAATTATGACAGCAGCCTTGATGTCAGAGAAAGATGTTGCTGTGCTCATTTCTTATTCAGGCTCGACGAAGGATATGATCGAAGTAGCTAAAATTGCCAAACAAAGAGCCGCAAAAGTCATTCTGATTACCAGATTTGTAAAGTCCCCTTTAACCAATTATTCGGATATCACCTTACTCTGTGGTGCGAATGAAGGACCTCTTCAGGGAGGCAGTCTCTCAGCCAAATTAGCTCAACTTTACTTATTAGATGTTCTTTATGCAGAATACTACCGGAAAACAGGGCAGATATCAGAAACAAATAAAGAAAGAACCTCTAAAGCCGTCATTGAGAAAATGTTATAAAAATACAAGAGACTTTTCTATTGAAAAGTCTCTTTTGTATAGGAAATTTCTTAATCAATCAGTAAAGACAAACCGTAAAAAAAAGTAATCAGCTTTTCATAATTTACTATAGGGGGAATCAAAACATGATTAATTCGTTCTCTAAAATGGTAATTATCATATTTTACAGATAATTTGAAGGAGAACCTCAAATCATCACACCTGTAACATATATGTTTAGTCTTCATTTAAAAGTAGGATAATTATCTATACCCAGTGGGGTATTTTGGGACTGAAAATCGTGCCTAGACGGGAATACGTGGTCTCCAGACAGGAATACGCATGATCCAGACGGGATTACCATCATCGCAGACGGGAATATGGTTACTCCAGACGGGATTAATGGCAGGAAAAGCAGAAAAATAGGTAAAATACCCCCCATGAGAAAACTAGATGCTAGCTTAAATGGAAATTGCCTAAGGTGTAAGTGTTAAAAGAAGGCGACCAATTTTCAAAAACCCCTATGAGTCAGCATTTTTTAAAAATTTGGTATATGGAGACAAATTCTTCTCTGTTATTTGATAAAATATGTCTGACTAAGTTCACAAAATATTTAACTATTTAATAAAGTAGTATATAATAGACCAAGAGAATATTTGGGATAAACAAAACAATGACGGGATGGCATCAATGTTCGAACTGTTATTGTGATATATTTAAAAAGAAACGCAAGCGTTTTCATATTTGTAAAATATACGATATAGTATATTTAAGAATAGCAGCCGTAGTTTATAAAGGTCTTATTTTTTTGTGTGTTTCTGGGATTAAGTTGATAGATTTCTCACTTTTTACTAGTTTTTTGCTGAATTGTGACAAATTTTCAACAATAGATATTTTAATATATAAATAATTATGATAATTTATAATTGATACAGAAAAGATGTGTACGTAGGTTGCGCCTTTGTTTTTGTGACACCTAAGCAGGAGCGCCTGCATCTCTTTTGCAAATATAGGAGATAAGGAAGGTTATAATGAGCAGCATACAGAAAAAAACAGACGTTATTTTAATTGGTGCTGGAGTCATGAGTGCGACTTTGGGATCATTATTGAAGGAATTAGCACCGGATTGGGAAATAACAGTGTTTGAGAAGCTCGCAAAGGCTGGGGAGGAAAGTTCTAACGAATGGAATAATGCTGGAACAGGGCATTCTGCACTGTGCGAGCTGAACTACACAGTTGAAAAACCGGACGGATCTTTAGATATTAGCAAAGCGATTAAAGTGAATGAACAATTTCAGCTTTCAAGACAGTATTGGTCTTATCTTGTAAACAGGAAGTTAATCCGCAATCCGCAGGATTTTATCATGCCGCTGCCTCATACAAGCATGGTCCAAGGGGAAAAAGATATATCATTTTTGAAAAAAAGATTTGAAGCGCTCTCAAACAATCCGCTGTTTCAAGGAATGGAATTTTCAGATGATCCTGAAAAGCTGAAGGAATGGATTCCACTTATTATGGAAGGGCGTACATCGAATGAACCGATAGCAGCGACAAAAATTGACTCTGGAACGGACGTTAATTTTGGTGCGTTAACGCGCTTGGTATTCGACCACTTAAAGAATAACGACGTTAATATAAACTATAAACATAGTGTGGATGGGATTAAACGCACCAGCGAAGGCTTATGGGAATTAAAAGTACGTGATATGGAAAAAGGAACAACTGAATTTCATACGGCCAAATTCGTCTTTATCGGCGGAGGGGGTGGAAGCCTGCATTTACTTCAAAAATCCGGTATCCCTGAAGGAAAAAGGATTGGCGGTTTCCCAGTAAGCGGACTATTTATGGTTTGTAAAAATCCTGAAGTGATCGCACAGCATCATGCTAAAGTCTATGGTAAGGCAAAAGTAGGCGCTCCGCCAATGTCTGTTCCGCATCTTGACACAAGATATATTGACAATAAAAAATCACTGCTGTTTGGACCCTTTGCTGGATTCTCACCTAAGTTCTTGAAAACAGGTTCGATGTTTGATTTACTCAGTTCTGTAAAACCTAATAATGTCGTTACAATGCTGGCGGCAGGTGTAAAAGAATTATCACTGACCAAATACTTAATTGAACAAGTTATGCTCTCGAATGAAAAGCGTATGGAAGAGTTACGGGAATTCATTCCTAATGCTAAGAGTGAGGATTGGGATATCGTAGTAGCGGGACAACGTGTGCAAGTAATTAAAGATACTGAGGCTAACGGTAAAGGAACACTTCAATTTGGAACAGAAGTGGTAACTGCCGCAGATGGCTCGATAGCTGCATTATTAGGTGCTTCTCCAGGTGCATCTACTGCCGTACACGTTATGCTTGAAATCATGACTCGATGTTTCCCGGAACAAATCAAGGAATGGGAACCGAAAATCAAAGAAATGATCCCTTCTTATGGGTTGTCGTTAATGGAAAACCCAGAGCTTTTCCAACAAATTCATGCGTCAACTGCAAGATCACTTGGCTTGAATGAAAGTTCGCCGGAACGCGTTCATTAAACTATTTTATACAAAAAGAACCTTCGATCTTAGGATTGAAGGTTCTTTTCACGATTAGGGCCAACCTGATTCTTAGCAACAAAGAGAGGATTTCTCACAATTTGTCTATAATTGACTATAAATTAAGAGATGAGAACAGGTAAAATGGAAAGAAAGTAATGTAAACCGTTTACTAGTTTGATGACAGTTAATCCAGGGGTATTCAGAAATATACTATAGAATAAAGGAGTACTAGAATGCGTTCACCGATAAATTTCTTACGCGTGGCAGGAATAGTAGATGGGATTTCTTTGTTGACCTTATTATTCATCGCTATGCCCTTAAAATATTATGCTGATCTTCCCCTTGCTGTCACTATTAACGGCAGTATACACGGGGGGATTTTCGTGTTATACATCGTTACGATTTTATACGCAGCACTCCGTATCCAATGGTCTATTGGCTGGTCAATTACAGCCTTGCTTGCAGCATTTATACCATTTGGGAATTTTATTTTTGATTTTTATTTAAAAAAACTACAGCATCGTTATACGGTAAAGCCATTTAAGATGTCATGGATCGTCTATTGTATTATTTTCTTCTCATTTATTGATCTATTTGTGCAGCTTCCGGTTATGAGTACATTTGCGACATCTGTTGGAGCAAGTACAGTTATCGCTGGAATTGTAGTCGGCTTGTATTCATTTACGAATTCCTTTGGGAATGTTGCTTCAGGTATGTTAACGGATAAGGTCGGTCCATTGCGGATTATGTTAGTTGGATTAGGTACAACAAGTGCTGCGCTTTTTGCGTACCAACTGGTTGATGATCCCTTGACTTTACTAGTTGTACGTTCGTTGCATGGGTTTTTTAGTGGATTAATCGTACCAGCAGCCTTTACGTTATTGGCCAATACAACCGCAAACAATGAGCAAGGCAGTAAAAGTGCGATTACGGGTTCAATTGTAGGGATTGCTGCGATTGTGGGTCCGGCTTTTGGTGGAATAATGGCGAGCAAAACCTCGGTTCCAAATGTATTTACCTTTGTGGGGATTCTAGGGAGTCTTTTGATCGTTGGTGCAGCCTTTTTAAGGCATCTAAATAAGAGTAAGGAAAAAAGTAATGAGCGTCGGCTGTCATTTAGCTGGAACTCTGGCGTACAAAAAGCTTTTATGGGCGCTTTCTTCCTAATGTTCTCTCAAGGTGTACTGGCTTATCTGCTGCCGCTGTATGTGGAATCACTTGGGTTTAGTTCACGAATGTCAGGAACACTGTTGAGTATGTTTGGGATTGTAGCGGTACTGGTCTTTATCTTACCGACCAATCGTTTGTTTGATCGTGTGTCTCCAGTGCATACCCTAATGATTGGGGTGGGAATATTAGCAACATGTCAATTGTTAATCGGTCAAATGACGACTACGATTACGTTATACAGTGTGATGGCACTCTACGGAGTGGGATTCGCCTTTTTATTTCCTTCCATTAATACGCTGTTGATTCAATCAACAACGCCAGAAATGCGCGGACAGGCTTATGGTTATTTTTACGCTTTTTTCTCCATTGGTGTGGTTGTCGGATCATCCGTACTGGGTCTGCTGCCACTAAGCATTAGAGGAAGCTTTTTACTTGCCGGTATGGTACTTGTGCTGTTTTTCATTTTTGTCTTAATTGATATACGAAAAAAAGAAACGGTACAGCATTCTGAATTAGACAGGTAGAAAGAAACAGAGCCTGCATCCCCTGTTCAAATTTATCTAGCAATCTGATAAGCTAATAGTAAATAGTGAATAGAAGGGTGAAGGTGTCATGATAAAAGAATTTAAGGCTTTTGTTTCTAAAGGGAATGTTCTCGATCTTGCTATCGCTGTAGTGATGGGCGCTGCATTTGGGAAAATCGTATCATCCCTCGTAGAAAATATTATTACTCCGCTTGTTGGTATTTTACTAGGAGGAGTGAATTTTTCGGAAATGTCCTATCCAGTAGGAGATGCAAGTATTCGATATGGATCATTTATTCAAGCGATAATCGATTTCCTCATTATCTCATTTGCGATTTTCATGTTTATGAAGATAGCCAATTCTCTTTTTAGAAAAAAAGAAGAAGTCAAAGAAGTAGTCGTAGAAGTACCAGCCACCGAACAATATTTAAAAGAAATTCGTGATCTTCTGCAGCAAAATGCAAGACAGGATGAGAGACAATAGGAAAAAGAGGTCCGTTGCTTTCGTTTTTATAGGAAATCATACAACTAGTTAATAAATTTAGGAGATAGGCTGCAAACTTGCGGCCTTTTAGTTGTGTTTGGAAAAATTCTTTACTATGAAATCGATGGAGATACACTCAACTTTTTTGTTTATATAAGAAGAAGTCAGGGCTAAGGTTGTAATCGATTTCATATAAAAAAGTTGAAATGGTTGATGTTTACACGTTCTTTGGAAAGGTTAAAGTATTACTAGAAATCATCATAGAGGAGGAATTAACTTGAATATTTATGAACAGCAAAAAGAAGGACAACCTGGACAGACTCAGCCGCAGCAACCTGGAATTGAATCTGAGATGACCCCGCTTCCAGTACAACCGATTGATTACATAGGCAGTGGGAAGTTGAAAGAACGGGTCGCTTTAATTACGGGCGGGGACAGTGGAATTGGAAGAGCTGTTGCGATTGCATATGCGAAAGAAGGGGCTCACGTTGTGGTGAACTATTTGAACGAACACAGCGATGCTGAAGAGACAAAGGCACTAGTTGAAGCAGAAGGCGTTCGCTGTCTTTTACTTCCGGCAGATGTTTCCGAAGAGAAAAATTGCAAGGAGCTCGTACAAAAAACAATTGATGAATTCGGGAAGCTGGATATCCTCGTTAATAATGCGGCGGTGCAGTACCCGACAGAGAACATTGAAGATATTACGGCTGAACAGTGGGATAAGACGTTCCGCACGAATATTCATTCTGTTTTCTATATGAGTAAGCATGCTGTTCCACACATGAAACAAGGGAATACCATTATCAATACGACTTCCATCAACCCTTACAGAGGCCATGCAATATTGATGGATTACACAGCTACAAAAGGAGCAATCGTCGGGTTTACGCGAAGCCTAGCTCAGAACTTGGCAGAAAAAGGAATCCGGGTCAACATGGTTGCACCAGGCCCAATCTGGACACCACTAATTCCGGCTACATTTAATGAAAAACAGGTAGCGGAATTTGGCAGTGATGCACCTCTTGGACGCCCAGGACAGCCGGCCGATCATGCTGGAGCATATGTATTACTGGCATCTGATGAAAGTGCATATATTACGGGACAATGCATTCATATTAATGGCGGAATTACCATGTCTTCGTAAATGATTAAGATAGTATGATAAAACAGGCTGCTGAGGAAATACTTGCAGCCTGTTTTTTTCTTTCATTAATACAAGAACGTACGTTTTGTTAAAATCTGGATTTATGTTATGCTTTGTAATATTAGAGAAAAAGAGGGGAAAAGAATGAGTGAAATTAGTAATCTACGTAACTATTCATCTTGGTTAGAGACCCTAGTAGATTTGGATGAAACATTATGGTCTAAACCGATATCTAAAGGCAAATGGTCGGTAAGTGAAATAATAGCTCATATTACTGCTTGGGATCATCATCTATTGTCCGAAGTCATTCCATCTGTAAAGAAGGAAAAGGGGATGGAATTTCCTGATTTTGAACCCTTTAATAAAAAGGCATCTGATTATGCAAAATCCGGCATATCACAGTCAACGCTGCTTATAGAAGCAAAAGATACTAGGGAACTACTTGTGAAAGAACTTAATGAAATTCCTGCAGAAAAGTTAAACAAATCATTAACCTCAAATGGTGTAACTCACTGCCCGCATACGGGAACGCCTTATTCGCTTAAACATATTGTTAAAGAATTTACAGACCACGATCATCATCATAAAGAACAAATTATTCATTTCCTTAAGAAGAATAGCTTTGTAGGTAAGTAGTTTTTTGGACTTCTAACACATGGGTTCACGTAAGAAAAGGAACTTCGTCACGTATAGTGGCTGGGTTCTTTTTTATTTTGAGTAAAATTTCTTTCGATTTTATTAGTAAAAAAATAGTTGTTTTGTCCTAATACATGCATACCTTATATGAAGGACAGAGTGTCTGTTTCGTGAAAAGGAACTTTGTCTGCTTGGATGTAAGGTTATCTATCAAATTATTGGTTTATATAAATCCTTTTACACTTTGTCTAATGTAATACTATGGTAATGGTTATATAATGTTATAAAACATAACATGAGTTATCGTAGAGAATTGAATTGTATACAAAGGAGTGATTTTTAATGGCGATAAGAAGAGAGAGCCTTCCAGAAATTGAGTTCGAGCATGTGAGCATGCGTTATCAAACGGATGCCGCAGAGATTTTAGCGCTTGAAGATGTGAGTGTCAATATTCAAAAAGGAGAATTTGTCTCATTGCTCGGGCCTTCAGGTTGTGGAAAAACCACTTTGCTCAGAATTATGGCTGATTTGATTCAGCCAACTAGCGGCGAAGTGAAAATCGCAGGAGAAACAGCGAAGGAAGCTAGGCTAGCCCAAAAGTATGGAATTGTGTTTCAAAGTCCTGTTTTGTATGATTGGCGAAAAGTAAAACAAAACATTTCACTTCCGTTAGAAATGATGGGTATGACTAAAATTGAAAAAGAGAAGCGCATACACAATTTATTAGAATTAGTAGGCCTAGAGAAATTTAAGGACAAATATCCTTGGCAGCTTAGCGGGGGGATGCAGCAGCGTGTGGCGATTGCACGAGCACTAGCGATGGAGCCAGAGATTTTACTGATGGATGAACCTTTTTCTGCTTTGGATGAATTTTCTCGAGAACGTTTAAATGAAGAACTATTGTCAATCTGGAGTAAGTTTGGGAATACCGTGGTTTTTGTTACACATAGTATTTCTGAAGCCATCTTTCTTTCTGATCGTGTCTTTGTGCTATCTCCGCATCCGGGAAGACTTTCTGCAATTGTAGAAATTGATCTTCCTCGTCCTCGAACAAAAGAAATGAGAAATAGTCCGGAATTTTATCAGCTTATTTCTGATATTCGAAGCAGCTTTGAAGGGGTATAGAGGATGAAAAACTACATACAGCTAAAACGTTGGACACCAACATTCATCTGGATTGTAGGGCTTCTTGTTATCTGGCAAATCTGTTCATGGTTTCTGCTGCAGGTATTACAAGTGCCTCTAGCTCAATCAAAACTGCCTTATATTCATGAATTAATGTTTACGATGATGGAATATGGAAGCACGCTTTTTTCTGAGGGATGGGTTACCTTTACAAACGCAGCAATTGGTTTCGGATTGGGTGCTGTGGTAGGAACCTTATTAGCGATTTTAATGAGTTTATCGAAATGGGTAGAACAATTAACTTTTCCGTACGCAGTTGGATCCCAAATGATTCCCATCTTAGGTTTGGCTCCTATTGTCTATGGAATCGTGCACGATGATCAATTATCAAGAATTATTATTGCTGCTTATATTACTTTTTTCCCTGTGGCACTAAATGTGTTAAGAGGTTTACGCAGCGCAGATCCAGCCGCTGTTGAACTTATGCATTCTTATGCGGCTAAGCCTTGGACTGTTTATTCAAAACTTCGCTTTCCAGCAGCCTTGCCTGGCTTGTTTAGCGGGTTGAAAATTGCGGCTCCATTAGCGGTAACAGGAGCAATCCTTGTTGAATTAATGGGTGCTACAAATGGCTTGGGGGTTATTATGCTTCGCAATCTTTATTATGGTCCATCTCATAATTACATGTTTTGGTTAACGGTTATTGCAGGAGCGTTACTCGGGATTTTCAGCTATTTATTAATAACATTCATTGAACGTATTGTTGCTCCCTGGCAGCCGGAATTTCGGTCAACAGGAGGTGATGAGTAAATGGTAGGTAAACCAGCAGAAAAGAGCGTGAGTTGGGAACTTGAAACGGTTTCAAGTTCCCAATCAATACGTGTAATCAATCCAAGGGTGCAAACTCGTAGGAACAAAATAGGGAAAATTCGTAAAGCAGTACTCCCGCTTGCAGCAGGTATTTTATTTATGCTGTTATGGGAGTGGCAAGTGTTCCATCGTATTCTCCAGCTGCAAACGTACCAACTTCCATTACCTTCTGCTATCTGGGAAGCGATATCAGTAAATTGGGAAACGTTGCTGACCTATACAAGATATACCTTTATCGAGGCAGCAACAGGTATGGTGATTGGTTCGTCAATTGGATTTGTTTTCGCATTATTTGCAGCTTCTTGGCCTAAATGGGGGAAAGGCGGATTGTCGGTTGTTGTGGCTGTAAATGCAGTACCCATTGTTGCTTTGGCACCGATCATGAATCTTTGGTTTAGTGATGGAATGGGGTCAAGGATTGCAATTGTTACGATTACAACGATGTCAGCTATGGCGATTAATGCTTATAAAGGAATGACGATGGTTGATCCGTTAGCACTTGATTTAATGCATTCCTATGCAGCAAAAAAACATAAGGTGTTTAAATACTTGAGGATAGCTAATAGTCTGCCCTTTGTTTTCACTGCACTAAAAATTAATACAACGGCAAGTATGATTGGGGCAATCGTCGGCGAGTTTTTCTTTTCATCTCAAGGGTTAGGTTATCTCCTTTCTAACTCAATAAAAGTAGCTAAGATGCCTTTAGGGTGGGCTTGTATCGTTATGGCCGCCATTGTTGGAGTCGTTTTTTATCTACTGGTAGAGCGGGTAGAAAAGGTTTTTTTAAAGTGGCATCCATCAGAAAGAAATTAATTGTTTGGGGGGATTTGTATTGAAAAGGGAATTTAGAAAAACGCGCAAAGGCATTATTTTAGTTGTGATGGCCCTTAGTTTACTGTTGGCAGCCTGTAGTAAAGATAATGAGTCATCTTCAGGAACTTCCTCAGAAAAACTCACACCAATAAAGTTACAGTTGAAATGGGTACCGCAAGCACAGTTTGCTGGTTATTTTGTCGCTATGGAGAAGGGCTACTTTAAAGATGAGGGACTTGATGTAACGATTGTACCGGGTGGTCCTGATATCGTTCCTGAACAGCAAGTGTCAAATGGTGCTGCAAATATAGGGATTGGTTGGGTAGCTAGCTTATTACCCCATCAAGAACAGGGACTGCCCTTAGTTCAGATTGCCCAAATGTATCAAAAAAGCGGGTTACTTCTCGTATCTAAAAAAGAAAAAGGAATTCAGACAGCAGAGGACTTAGCAGGGAAAAAGATTGGTAACTGGATGGGTGGTAATGAATTTGAACTATTAGCGTTATTTGATAAATATGGATACGACCAAAACAAAGACCTTTCTTTTGTGAAGCAAGGGTTTACGATGGATCAATTTTTAGGCGGGGATTTAGATGCGGCTTCAGCGATGACCTATAACGAATACCAGGTAGTGCTTGAAGAAGGTATTTCTGAAAGTGATCTAACAGTGATTGATATGAATGATGAAGGTGTAGCCATGCTTGAGGATAATTTATTTGCAAATAAAGAATGGCTTTCTGAGAATAAAGAAGTCGCAGCTAAGTTTCTCCGTGCATCCATTAAAGGGTGGAAAGATGCGGTGGAGAATCAAGAATATGCAGTGGATGCTGTGATGAAGGCTGCAGAAGGAGGAAGTACATCTAAAGACCATCAGTTGAAAATGATGAGTGAAGTAGCTAAACTCGTTGTGCCTGAGGGTTTTGATGCAGAGAAAATTGGTGCCATCGATGATGCGATGTTTAAACAGACAGCTGATATTGCACATGAATTCGGCGTAATAGAAAAACCGGCTAATCTTGACGATGCATATACTCACGAAATTTTGGAGATGGCAGCTGGTAAATAGCGACAAACTCCCCACCGATAAGGATGGGGAGTTTGTTTATAAACTTAAGGATGGTAATAATCCAACAATGTAATCAGCAGCTTCTTCAGTGTTGAGTGTATCTGTTTGCACTTTTAAATGGTGCTTAGAATAGATACTTTGCCTGTTGTAAAAAAGTTCTTTTATTTCTTCCGCGGATTTCCCTTGTAAAACTGGACGACTATCCATAAGTAAATGGAGTCTTTCTTTCCAAGAATCCCATGTTACATCGAGAAAGATGACCATACTATTAGATAAGCAAATCTGTTGAACTTCTTCTTGTAAAAAAGCGCCTCCCCCGACGGAGATAACCTTGCCTGGTTGATGAGAGAACTGAGAAATAAGACTTTTTTCCTTTTGCCTAAATGCTTGTTCTCCATACGTTTTGAAAAATGCTGATGTGGTCATCTTGTATTCAGTTTCAATTTCTTTATCGATATCGATAAACTGACGGGATAATTTGTTGGCAACGAGTTTACCAATCGTCGTTTTACCTGCACCCATAAACCCGATAAAGACAATGCTTTTTTCTTTGAGCAATCTATCCGTGCTATTCATTAGTAGCTGGCCTCTTTCATCTTTAGTGATTTTTAAGTTTTCCTAAATACCGAATCGAACAAAGACATCTTCTTATGTTATCTGAAAATTCATATTTTGTCCATGCGTTCACTTTGACAAAAATCTAGCAGCTAAAATTACCGTTTATTTTTTGATAAAAAAACATACAGTCCTAAAAAGATTACTAACATTGCAGGGACAACAGCTGCCATAGTTTCACCCCATTATTCGAATTTATTACTACTACTACGTATATAACAGGACAAAGTTTCATGAATCGTAAACTTCAGTGAGTTGCGCACATGAAGTATGTGGACTTCTTGTGTCAATTTTATACTCATTCGAGATAAATGGGCATTTGATTTAGTAGCAATACCCAATCACCGTACATATTTTGAAGTAAACGTTGGGGAAAAAAGATGTGGTTTCAATTTCCCTTTTATGATGCTCATCTTACTATACGGAGGTTATCTAAATGAATGAGTTCCAAAATCAACTGCAAATGTTAAATGTGGATCAGTTTCAGGCTAGTCAGCCCGTTCAATGGGGGCAAGACCCTTCTGGACAATGGGTGCAAAACCCTAATGGAATGGAAGATTCTCGTCTGATTGGTTTTGGCTTTGGCTGCTTTTTCTGTTTTGGCTGTTTTGGCTGCGGAGGTTGTGGTGGTTGTGGAAGATGCGGCGGCTGCGGACGTTGTGGAAGATGTGGTAGATAAGGATAGCTAAAGAATGTGTCTCTGCTGAGCAGGGACTTCTTTAGGTTAGACATAAGAGACAATTTGTCATACATAGAATGGGAGTGAACGACTAAATCGTAATGGTTTATAAGTTAGGGGGAGCGTAATGGAATTGACCTCTTCTATGAAGTTGAAAGTGAAACGAGACACGTTTTTTCTCCCAGAACACACGAGAGGTGTGTATTTTCGGAATAATATCAGTTCATTTCGTATGGAGGGACCTACGATTGCTCAGTGGGTTGAAACGCTGTTACCGATGTTTAACGGAGAACATACATTGGGCGAGTTAACAGCTGGATTGCCAAGCACATACAAAAATATGGTGATGGATATAGCTGATGTTTTATACAAAAATGAATTTGTCCGGGATATGAGTCATGAGCGTCCACATCAATTGAAGGAAGAGGTTTTGATTAAGCATGCCTCGCAAATTCAATTTTTAGAAAACATGATTGATTCTGGTGCCTATCACTTTCAAATGTTTCGCCAGAAAAAAGTATTAGCAGTTGGTTCAGGGCATTTATTTGTTTCTTTGGTTTCGGCTTTGCTGGACTCGGGCTTGCCTGCCTTCCATACGTTTATTACAGAAAAAGTACCCACAAATAAAAAACGCTTGAGTGAACTTGTAACACATGCAGCTAAGAGTGATACCGAAGTAAAGGTTGAAAACATCTCCCGGAATTTCGAAGGAAATAGTTTTTGGCGGGAGTTGGTAAGGCCATTTGATGCAATCTTGTATGTGTCTCAGGAAGAAGGGGATGGTGATGAATTAAGCAGTCTGCAAGCTGCATGTAAAGAAGAAAAGAAAGTGTTTTTCCCAGCAATCATCCTTAATCAGATGGGGATAGCGGGTCCAATAGTTACTCAAGAAGTGGTTGGTTCTTGGGATTTGGTGCGGCGTCAACTACACCAATCGGTGCTAAGGGAAGAACCAGGTTTTTCTGCTTTTTCTGTTACAGCGGGAGCTATGTTGGCGAACATTCTTGCTTTTGAATTGTTTAAAAAGCTAACAGGGGTCACGAAACCCGAAGAAACGAATCAGTTTTATCTGCTTGATTCGGAGACGTTAGAAGGAAAGTGGCATCGCTATCTTCCGCACCCGTTGGTGACAGGTAGTGCACAAGTAAAATGGGTAGAAGATGCTGATGGAAGGCTTGGAAATAGGTCAACAAGAATGGATGAGGGAAACTTATTTCTACTCTTTAGCCGGTTGACCTCACCGCAATCAGGGATCTTCCATAGTTGGGAAGAAGGAGAGTTAAAGCAGCTTCCGCTTGCTCAGTGCCGTGTCCAGGTAGTTAATCCGTTGTCGGAAGGATTCGCTGAACTGCTGCCGGAAATCATTTGTTCGGATTTGACGCATAAGGAAGCACGAAGAGAAGCAGGACTTTCAGGAATTGAAGGGTATTCGGCAGAAATCATCAAACAGTACAAACCAAGTCTTTCGTCTGAAAAATTTCTAGGGATTGGTACAGGAGAGACATTTGCTGAATGTGTTTGCCGCGGTCTTCAAAAATGGTTGAATGTTGAGTTTACTAAGCATGCATATAGTCAAGAGAATACAGCAGATAGCGTCGTGTTGGACACGGTAGAAGATGAACGCTGTCGCTATTACTTACAAGCACTGACGACAATAGCAGGCATACCAAAGATTGCACGGGGTAAGAATGTTGCTGGTTTCCCAGTAATCTGGGTTAATACGAAAGATAGTTGGTATGGAAGTATAGGGGTAACCCTGACCTTTGCTTTGAGAAATGCGTTACAACAAGCCTTGATGAACTACCAAAATAACACTAATCAAAAGAAAGGATTTGTCATTGTAGAAGAAAAGGAACCGCAAATGTTGATGATACCGGTATGTGATAGGGATTCCCAATATGAGGATCTGCAGAATGCTAAAGAAATTTTAGTACAGAACCATAAACAGTTAGAGATCCTTGAACTTGAGTGGGAGTTAGTTAAAACAGAATTGGCTGGGATATTGGGCGTGACGGTACGAGAGGAGGAATTCGGGTGAAAACGGTTTTGGTAATCGGGGAAGGCGTTCTAACAGATTATGTATACAAAGACCTGTCCAGCCAATACCAAGTTATTCGCCGAAGTGATTTCGAAACATACGTACCAGAAAAAGTAGATTTGGCTCTAGTACTCGCTGACGGCTGGAACCCCACTATTCATCAAAAAGCTGAAAAAATACTAGGGGAAATGGAGATTCCTTGGCTTAGGGGGTTTACTGTATTTGGCGAGGGAGTAATCGGTCCATTGGTTCGTCCTTCTATTCCAGGTTGTTCGCAGTGTGCAGACCTTAGATATCTTATGGCGGGGCGTGATCGAAAAGAGATGTGGGAACTGCGGCAGCAGCAACTACACGGTAATCGAGGTAAAGAGGGAGTGGGGGCTTCTAATGCGGGTCTGTTACAAACAGCTCTTATAATCGTAGCTGAGGTTCACCAGATAATGATAGGTGCTCAGGCTAAATCAGAGGGACGTGTTGCTTTAATTAATCTAAAAAACTTGAATGCTTCCTGGCATTCGTTTCTTCCTGATCCTGTGTGTCCAGTTTGTAGTGAACGAGCGGAGGATTCCTCCGGCAGGGCTCGGATTTTGTTACAAGCAAGTCCCAAGATTCCCGATAGTTATCGGAGCCGATCAATTAAAGAATTGAGTAAGTTTCTTGCTTCAGACTATTTGGATCAACGAATGGGTTTCTTAAACAATAAAATGATAGATTTGGTCCCTCCTTTTGCTGATGCAAGTGTTAACTTACCCTTGTTCAATGGAGATGAGGGAGCAGCCGGACGGACAAATTCATATGCCATCAGCGAGATGACCGCCATTTTAGAGGGATTGGAACGATATTGTGGGATAGAGCCCCGGGGCAAGAGGACGATGATTCGGGATAGCTATCGGAATGTGAAGGATTATGCACTTGATCCTAAGAAAATTGGTGTTCATTCAACGGAACAGTATGAACAGCCTGATTTTCCATTCAAACCGTTTAATCCTGATAAACCGATTCATTGGGTATGGGGCTATTCGTTTTTACAAGAGCGGTCTATTTTAATTCCGGAATTGCTTGCCTATTACAGCTTAGGCTGCGGGGAGGGCTTTGTGTATGAAACGTCAAATGGCTGTGCTTTAGGCGGGAGCTTGGAGGAGGCCATTTTATACGGAATTTTTGAAGTTGTGGAACGGGATTCCTTTCTATTGACTTGGTATGCAGAACTGCCGCTTCCACGTCTGGATCCTTATTCTGCGGAGGATGAAGAATTACGATTAATGATCGACAGGGCTCGTGCCGCTGGCGGATATGATATCTATTTGTATAACGCAACCATGGAACATGGAATTCCAAGTGTATGGGCATTAGCCAAAAACAGAAAGAAAAAAGGGCTGAATATGATTTGTGCGGCTGGAGCTCACCTCGATCCGATACGGGCAGCAAAAAGTGCTGTGCACGAATTGGCTGGCATGATGCTGACACTTGATGAGAAATTTGAGGGAAATCAAATGAAGTGGGAGAAGATGTTTTTAGATTCCTCACTGGTTCAGCAGATGGATGATCATGGGATGCTATTTGGATTAAAACAAACAGAAGAGCGATTACACTTTTTGCTGGATGAAAGTCGACCACTGCGAACATTTGCTGAGGAGTTTACGAACATCGTAAACCACTCGGACTTGACGGATGATTTAGAGGACATCCTTCAACGTTTTCGTCAGTTGAACCTTGAAGTGGTGGTGGTGAACCAAACCACGCCGGAATTAAAACGGAATGACTTACATTGTGTGAAGGTACTGGTTCCTGGCATGCTTCCGATGACATTCGGTCACCATCTCACCCGTGTTACAGGGCTTGAAAGAGTATTACAGGTGCCAATGGATCTCGGCTATGTCAATGAAGCGCTAACGATAGATCAACTAAACCCGCATCCGCATCCATTTCCATAAAGGAGCTTGGGGGAACAGACATGCATCTAGATGAATTTCTATATAATTTGCAATTCGACACAGAGAAAGTCAGACCGCCGGACTGGGACGTAGATTGGGAGGACGCACCGTTACCCTATAAACTTTACCGTGATTTGCCTGTCTTTCCTCTTTCTATAGAAGTACCCTTGACGCTTGAGGTGGAGCCTCCGCTTTCTCAACCTGATATCCGCTCTTTCGGTCATTTTCTTTGGTATGTATTCGGGCTTTCTCAGATCAGTCAGTTTGAGCAAGAGAAAGACATTGTGCAATCTCTTAGACGGTTTGCTCCTTCTGGGGGTGCTTTGTATCCAAATGAATTATACGTTTATCTTAAGCTTGAGAACGTTCCGGAGGGTATCTACCATTATGATGCAGCCCACCATCGGTTAATTTTGTTACGTGAAGGAAATTTTGATTCGTATATAGCTGAAGCTCTTGGAAATCGATGTGAGATGAATGACTGTTTTGGTACTGTGTTCGTCTCAACCATGTTTTGGAAAAATTTTTATAAATACAATAACTTTTCATATCGTTTGCAAGGTTTAGATGCAGGCGTACTGATGGGACAGCTGCTAGAGACGGCAAAACGATTTGGCTTCGCAGCAGGTGTTTACTTCCAATTCCTCGATAAGGCGATTAATCATTTGCTTGGTTTATGGGAGTTAGAAGAAAGCACATATGCGGTGATTCCTTTATCCACCAGCCCTATCGCCAATTCAGATTCTGCAGATAAAGTTTCAGCGAATGAATTGTACCGAGAACTCCCAGGTATTCACGCTCGTCATTACATGCGGTCAAAGAGAGTAAAACCGTACCCGTTATTGAATAAACTAAATGCAGCGTCGATGATGGAAACGACCAAAAGGTTTCGGCCAATCACAATGACAGATTGGAAGCATGATAAAGGGAAATCAGTAAAGCTTCCCCCAGTAAAACCATTGTTGTACGATCTAGCGACCGCTTCTCGAAAACGATTGTCACCAGAAATGGATTTTATTTTCGGGAAGGTTAGTCAAGGGCAGCTCGCTTCTTTGCTGCAAGAAGCAATTACTTCTTTTGCATACCAAAATGATTTGGATGAACCGGGTATCAAGTGCGAGCCCCGTGTATCCATATTCGGATGCCTGCATAATATTGAAGGTATCCAGGACGGTGCATACAGCTACGACGGAGTAAGTCATGAACTTAGACGAATAAATACAGGCGATTACCGAAATAAGCTGCAATATGGGATGACGATGGATAATGTTAATTTGCAGCTCATACCGCTCTGTCTGCATGTAACTGGTGAACGAGATCACTATAAAGCTCAGCTAGGGTACAGAGGATATCGGATACAACAAATGGAAGCGGGCATGCTTGTACAACGATTATTACTACTTTCATCAGCACTCGGTATGGGCGGTCATCCGCTTTTAGGATTTGATGTGAACACTTGTGATGAAATATACCGAATGGATGATCTAACGAGTCTCATACAAATCCCTATTGGCCATTATCAAAACCGCGCCTGGCTGAAGGGGAGTTTGTACTAATAAATAATAAGGGCTGCAGAGCATATGGCTCTGCAGCCTTTTAAACGCAAAAAAGGACGTTTAGATGCTATTAACACCTAAACGTCCCGCCGCAATAAATGCAGAAAATTTGAGGTCTTTAGTATATCGTGATATGAGGATTTTGTCAATCAACTATTAACTACCTAGTAATATACCTTTTTATGGTAAGATGGGTATATTACTAATTAACTAGAATTGGAGATTAAAAAATGAAATCAGTCTTTATAAAAGCAGGGTTGTTAACTTGCTTATTAGTGGGAATCATTACTCAAGAAGCATCTGCTGAGTCAACATTGGCTACTAAATGCTCATTATTCGAAAAAAATACGAATCCACCTTTTCAGCAAATGAACTGTTTACTAACCAATGCCGCAATAGAGGCGGATATTCCTCCTGAAGTGGTCAAAGCAGTAGCATACCAAGAAAGCGGCTGGAGCCAATTTACAAAGAAGAATGAGCCTAATATCTCTCCAGATGTCGGTATTGGAATTATGCAGGTTACCGACACTGAGAACCTGGATGTAGAAAAGTTGAAATACGATATTACATATAATATTGAAGCTGGCGTTAAAATCCTTAACGATAAATATGCCTATGACCTTCCTAAGATAAAAGGTGCAGGAAGACATGAGATAGAAAATTGGTATTTTCCTATTATGGCTTACAATGGGACAAAGGCTGTTAATAGTCCTGTATATAAAAGTAACGGAGAAAAAAACACAGCAGCTTATCAAGAAGAAGTTTTTTCTATAATCGAAAAAGCTAGCTTCCTAACTGGTACTAAATTGGCATCGTTTCCTTTTGAAAGTAGCGATTTTGTCTATGAATCTACTGACAATATTAAGTTTAATAAAAGTGTATATACACTGAATAACTTACATACATCTGTTTACTTTTTGAAAAAAGGAGATAAAGTCGTAGTTACAATAGATAATAGTAAACTTCGGGGTAAACCTACTACTTCGAGTGAAGTGAAAAATACAGCTCTAAAAGATTCAATATTGACGATCAACAATGATTTTTCCTATGATGTGAAATCAACAATTGAAAATCAATTTGTATGGTTTCCTGTAAAAACAGCAGAAGGAAAATCAGGATATATATCCTCGGCTTATATTAAAAGATGGGATGCTTCCACAGCTCCTAGTAAACCCAAAGTTAATAAAATAACTGATCAAGACGTTGTAATTACTGGGAAAGCATCTTCAAATGTTAAGGTCATTGCAAAAGGTACAAAAATAATGGGTCAGAAAACAGCCAAGAATGGGATATTTAAGATAACGATTAAAAAACAGCCTGCTGGTACAAAGATTTCTATCTATGCCAAAGATGCTTCAGGAAATATAAGTGAAAGCACACGAATGACTGTTATTGATAAAACTCCCCCGGCAAAACCGAGTAATAATAAGGCGACTAGTAAACAAGTAACGGGGAAGAGTGAAAAAGGTGCCACTATAACTATTCACAAAGGAAAAAAGCAAATTGGAAAAGGGACAGTAGATAAAAAAGGAAAATTTACCGTTAAAATCATAAAGCAAAAGAAGGGCACGCTGGTAAACATAGTTGCAAAAGATAATGCAGGCAATAAAAGTAATCCATCTTCGGTAAAAGTAAAATAAAAGGTAGGTGAATATAGAGAGTCTCTCCCAAAATAAAGAGACTCTCTATTCTGGTTAAGCGAAAGGTTGGGTTATATCGTTATTGTTGCTATAATGAAGAAGTATTATAAGAGTTGTATCTTATACAACAATGACGGAACCTACTCTATGTTGTTACAGACGCTTTATCTTACTTATTTAGAATCGATTAAGGAGGATTTATTATGCGAGTAGAGTTTTATAATCAAATTGGTGGAGAGTTAATCCATGGTACTGATAAATCAGATGTCAGCGCATTTATCACTCTTTTGAAAACAGTTAATGAAGTCACTATTAAAACAGGTCAACATAATATTGAATATAAGGGAACGGTAAATGAAGTCATTTATGATATTAACTTTGATGATGAACATGACCATCCTATGGAAATAGTAAAAGTATATATATCAGATCGTAAAGGAAAACTATAAGTAAAATCTGGACACTCTCAGCTATGAGAGTGTTTTTTTGATTGCACAATATTTATTCTTTCTTTCCAAATCAAATCCTTTCTTACCCATTAATGCATAAATGACCCTATTCGCTCTCATACTACTAGTAGTTATTTTTTATGGAATATGCATTAGGGGGAATGGAGATGTTCGGCAAAAAGAAACAGACAGCTGTAAGAAAACCGTCTATCTCGACGCCTGTAAGTCTGGACGAGCTAAAAAAGTCTCTAGCTAATATGAGTGATGCACAGATTGATATACATGAAACAATAAGTGGGATAAAAGTAAATCTCATTTATATAAAGTCATTAATTGATAATGAGCGTTTAAATGAGGCGATTGTTAGACCATTGATTCATGATCGTTCAATTTCAGTAAATGAAGCAATCTTTTCTTCAACTAAAGTGAAGCTTTTTACCATGGATGAAGCAACAGTATCCTTACTAAATGGCGATATTATTTTATATGAAGTGATAACTAATCAGTGGTGGGCAGTGCCGCTGCCAAGTTCGCTTAGCCGTTCAATTGAATCTTCGGAGACAGAAACGATTTTATACGGTGCAAAAGACAGTTTTAGTGAACAGATTGATCAGAACTTAACCCTAATCCGCAGAAGACTACCAATTATCGAATTAAAAAATGAATCCTTTAAGGTTGGCTCTTTGAGTAAAACAACAGTGGTTTTATTATATATTGATGGGTTAACCAATCCTGAGTTCATTACGAATGCAAAAGAAGAGATAAACAAAATTGATTTTGATTTTTTTTCAGATTCATCTCAAATTTCTGCATTTATGGAAAATGGGAATAACAGTGTCTTCCCGCAATTTCAGCAAACGGATCGACCGGATGTTTGTGCCAGAGCTTTAGGGCTAGGACAGTTAATTATTTTGGTTAACAATACGCCATTTGCTTTAATTGCACCGGTTACCGTTTTCGATCTTTTTAAATCACCAGAGGACTATATTAATCGATGGGTCGTCGCCAGTTTTCTACGTGTGATTCGCTATATGAGTTTTTTTCTTTCGATTGTTTTAATTCCTTTATATGTAGCACTAACAACTTATCATTTTCAAATGATTCCATTGCAGATGTTATTTGTATTAACTGAATCTAGAAGTAAATTACCGTTTACCCCTTTTTGGGAAGCTTTTATCATGCTGGTAATCTTAGAAATCATTAAGGAAGCAAGTTTGAGAATGCCAACAAAATCGGGACAAACGCTGGGTGTTATTGGTGGTATCGTCATTGGACAAGCTTCGGTTGAGGCTGGGTTCGCCAGCAAAATACTCATTGTTTTGGTTGGGATTGCGGCGATTGCATCATTTTTAGTTCCTAACTACATGTTGACAAAAGCCAACACATTAATTCAATTTATTCTACTTTTAATGGCCTCCCAACTTGGGATTATAGGTATTGTTATAGGCCTTATAGGAATTATAGCGCATTTAAATGCACTGACTTCATTAAAGCAGCCTTACCTGGCACCACTAGCACCATTCTATCTAAAAGACTGGATGGATGTTTTCATCCGTGGACCTGTCGATAAAGAAAAAGAACGCCCTGAATATTTACTCCCTTTGAAGAAATGGCGTACTAGCCGGAGGAATTGACATTATGAAGCCTTTATCATTATTTCGTAAGAGTAAACCTTTAAAAGCAGTTACCATCTTTTTTCTTGTTAATCGATTTCAGGTTTTTTTCTTGCTTCTTGTATTTCCTGAATATATGGCTTCTCCACATTTAATTTGGTTAATTATTGTCTTGGGGCTCCTTTCTCAAGGCAATTTATTTATTCTTTCCAAGTGGTTGTCTACTACTTATGCGGCAAAAGGGTATTTGGGCTTTGTTGACTTATTTGGGGAGTGGAAACTTCGGCTGTTTACTGCTATTGCCTTGGTTCCTGTGTTAGTCAAGGTTTCTTTCCTTACCATCAATTATGTTGCAGTCACTCGACAATACATTTTCCCATCGATTAGTCCTGTATGGTTAATCGTTGTTTTTCTTTTAATTAGTATGTATGTCGCGATTAAAGGAATGGAGAATACGATTCGGTTTAGTATTATTACTTTTTTTATCGTCATATGGATGATTTTAATGTTTCTACCTTTTTTCTTCCCGCCAAACGCCGCATGGTTTAACTTATTGCCGTTAACTTCAACTTTGTCTCATCAATCGTGGAAAGGAATAATGTTTATCTGGGCATCTTTATCAGGTCCTGAATATTTAATTTGCCTGGTTCCTTGGCTGAAACAAGACAAGAAGGTAGGAAGATATTTGACCTGGGCAAATATCTTAACCATTGGAGAATTGTTAATCGTATTGATTACTTCTCTTCTTTTCTTTGGTCAAAACTACTTAAAGTTAATAAAGTTGCCGTATATAGAAATGACCCGTTATCTGCAAAGTCCTGTTTTTGAAAGAATTGACATGGTGGTCATTTCCTTTTACTTGTTCCACTTTGTGTTTATGATTGCCATATTACTATTATTTTTTTACGGAGGAGTACGAATTATTTTTAATAAAACAAACACTAAAACTACCCGAAAAGGGTTTTTCTTAAGTACTTTACTTATTGCTGCCTTAATCCTTTTCTTATATCAAATTTTATGGACATATGAAAATCAATTTAAAGTGTTCATGAATATTGATATTTGGGTGAGTGGATTTACGTACTTATTTATCCCATCCTTTTTGGTTATTTACAGCAAAATAAAAGGGGGCAGCAGGAGATGAACAGAAGGGCAAAAAAGATGACCATAATTGCGACGTTTTGCTGCTTAATTCTAACCACTTCTTGCAATTTACTACCTGAAAATAATGCAATCGAAGAAATCGCGCCCGTTATTTTTTGGTACGTAAAAAAAGGCGATAAAAAACAATTAAAGATTAGTACAGCGGTACCGCCAGTACTTAAGGAGAAGAAGCAATTATTCTCACTTGAAGTAAATCTTTTAAAACAAGGTTCAAAGGATTTTAACTTAATTTATTATCGAGAAATGAAAGTCGGACAGCTCCGGATGATCTTTATTGATGAGGAAATAGCGAAAAGTGGAGTCTTGCAACTAGTTAACAGTTTATTGATTGATCCAGATACTTCTCAGCGATTGTTTATTGTAATCGTAAAAGGGGATTTTGAATCCTATGTGAAAAAACAAATTAAGGAGAAAGAGAATACTGAATATTATCTTTACCGAATGCTTAAACATTATGAAGATCAAAATCAAGGAGAATTGACTCCAGTTAATTTGCATGATTTTAAGAAAATGCTTTATACCCCATTATCAGACCCGTATATACCTGTTTTCAAAGCGGATCAAAATAATTTCAAGTATGAAGGAACCGCAATCTTTAAAAAAGATAAATTAGTAAAAGTATTTACTAATATGGATGATCAAGTGTTTCAATTAATAGGTACCGATAACTATCTGAAATATTTAGTTATTCCTAAACTTTCTGTCGTATTAGGTCGTGTTCAAACCACTGTCCATTTTACGTTGAATGCTGACCATTCAAAGTTGTTCGTTAACGTAAAAATGATGGGTAGGATTGAGGATTTTAAATCTCATAACAACGGATTGAACGATGAAGAGAT
Source organism: Peribacillus sp. FSL H8-0477 (assembly GCF_038002765.1). NCBI lineage: Bacteria > Bacillati > Bacillota > Bacilli > Caryophanales > Bacillaceae > Peribacillus > Peribacillus sp. FSL H8-0477. Next base: position 993,428 of record NZ_JBBODE010000002.1, read on the forward strand.
ACAAAAGTTGAAGTATTCGATAGAAGACCATATGGAAAAAAACACTAAAAAAATGTTTAAGACTCTACAACAAGAGCATTCTGATCCTTTTCAGATAGGGACTAAAACACTGACTCCATTTGGGAAATCTTTAACCGATAAAGAATGGTACGAAAAATGGAGAAAGATGGATGTAACGGTGAACTATGAGCTTCAAATGGGACCTTTGCAAAAAGATCCAAAATAGCTTCATTTACTCACTGAATAAGAATGGCGACCTTCTGTTCGTTCGATTACGATTAAAAATAGCCTTTTCGGGGTATATAGTAGTAGTCGAAGTGGAGGAGAAGCCAATGGTTGAACATAGTGCCTTACACATACGTGGGAAAAAAATTGAGATTTCTTCTTTATTCAATAGTAAATACGGGGAATGGATATCGCGTGCAAAAATCCCTAATAGTTCTGTAATTGCCTATTGCCGAGATGAAAATCGAGTACGTGCTGAGGCAGTATGTGTGAGTAGATTACTCATTACTCTTGATGATTATGTGTTAGAAGAAAGTGATTTAGTGGAGATAGATCAATAAAGTATATAAAAAACCGAATCGCGGATGCGATTCGGTTTTTTATATGAATTTACCAAACGAATAACCCAACAATCATAGCACTTAAGAGAGAGACGGCCATGCCGCTAAGAAGTAATTTCCATACGTTTTTCCCAATAATTTTTGATTTTTCTTCATCAAGGATGGAATTAAATGTGCCATAAATCATACCAACTGTACTGAAGTTAGCGAATGAAGTGAGGAATGTCACTGCGACTGCAACGGTATGAGGAGGCAGTGTATGAATCTGATTCTTTAAATCTAGTAAAGCGACAAATTCATTAGTAGCTAGTTTAATTCCCATTAACTGTGCGACATACATGGCGTCACTGCCAGTTAATCCAAGTAAGAAAGCAAAAGGACTGAAAATGATAGAGAAAATCTTTTGGATGGTTAATCCATCTATGAAGAAACCTAATATCCCGTTAACACCGGCGGTTAATGCTACATAACCAATAACCATAGCCATAATAACAATAACCATCTTCACTCCGACGAGCATACTGTCCGAAATGGTAGAAAAGAAATCTTTTCGTTCTTCTTTAGTAGGAACATAGACAATGTCTTCTTCTTTACTAACAGTGACAGGGTTTAGCATGCTGGCAATAAGCAGTGCATTTAAACAGTTTAATGGAATAGCAGCAAAGACATAGGCAGCTGGCACCATTGATAGGTAAGCCCCAATAATTGATCCACTGATACTGCTCATACTCATGATTCCGAATGTCAGTAAGCGCTGATTACCGATAGCAGTTAATTGTTGACGGAGAACAGCGAGCGCTTCGGTGTTTCCAAGAAACATCATTTGGATTGAGAAGAAGCTTTCAAGCTTAGGAAGTCCAGATATCTTGGAAATGAACCACCCGACTTTATCAATAATCCATGTCATAATTCCGAAGTACGATAAAATATCAAAGAAAGTAATAATAAAGATAATTGGCATTAGCGCGTTGAAAAAGAAATCAACCTGTTCATTTGCCATAACAGAGGGAAAGACAAACGAAATCCCTTCATTCGCACATGAAATCAACCAAGTAAAGAAAGAGGCAATTTGTTTAATAACCCATGAGCCAATGGTGGTGGATAACATAAACCAAGTGATCAACAATTCACAAACCAGTAACGTTATAATCGCTTTCCATTTGAGGTTCTTTTTATCAGGTGAACAAAGGTAAATAATGCTCATTACAACGAATACACCTAGCATATTTAATAAGAAATACATGATATCACCCTTTTTAATTTAATTGAAAACAACAACAAAAAGCTCTTATTTTTTTCACACTTTCGCCATAGACAGAAAGTGTGAAAAAAATAAGAGCTGAAACAAACAGAGCAGGTTAATCAAAGGATCCTCAATAACGCTAAAGCGGATGGAGGATATGATAACGCACATGTTTCTTCGTCTTATATTATTCAAACTTCCTTGTAGTCCGGCAATTTACGGCAGCCAGGTAGAAACTATCAGACCATTTTCACTGATATTATACAAGGATATTAATGTTGTTAGGAATGTTTATCAGTTTAATTGAATTTTATTACGATTACAATAGTAAAATACAAATTTTAAATTATTGTACTAGTGTAACTTTTCACTTAATAAATTAGGGCACTAGATAAATGAGAGAAGGGATTACGTTCGAAGAAAATAAAAAAGATTGTAGAGAAAAGTTCTCTACAATCCCTGTCTTCTTGTTATTGAATAACTACGGTTTCAAGATCGGCCATTTTTGCCCAATCTGAGATTTGTTCGACTGTAAGAGTGAGAGAGAGGACAGTATGGTGACCGCCGCCCGCTTCAATCCAGCTTTTGATTCCATCTTTAAAGTTTGGCTTTGGTTCCCAAATCACTTTAGCAACTGGTAAATGCGGTGTTTCATTTTCTGGTTCGACTGCACTAATTGCATTTACGATCAGTCGATAATTGGTTCCTAAATCCAGCATAGATACAACGATGCCGTCTCCTCCAGCACCATCGAAAATTAAACGGGCTGGATCTTCCTTATTCCCAATGCCGAGCGGTTGAACGACCACTTTTGGTTTGCTTGCCGATAGAGTAGGATCTACTTCCAGCATATGTGAGCCAATAATGCGTTCTTTGCCTGTACTCAAATCATATGTGTAATCTTCCATAAAACCAGTTTGGATATTGTTAGCCATGACTTTCATCAGACGGTCCAGTGCAGCTGTTTTCCAGTCGCCTTCACCAGCAAAGCCGTATCCTTCTGCATTTAATCGTTGAACGGCCAAGCCTGGCAATTGCTTCATACCGTGGAGGTCTTCAAAGTTGGTTGTGAAAGCTGTGTAGCCGCCATTTTCAAGAAAACGACGAAGGCCTATCTCGATTTTGGCTTGTTCTTTCACATGTTCTTCGAAATATTCTGGATCATTATTGCCAATTTCAAAATCATAATGATTTTCATAGTCTTGATAAGTTTGATTGATTTCTTCGTCTGTTACTTCATTCATGACAGCGACTAAATCACCGATACCATAATAATCAACTGTCCAGCCAAATTGAATATGTGCTTCAACTTTGTCACCTTCAGTCACCGCAACATGTCTCATATTATCGCCAAAACGAGCTACCTTAAGCTGTGTAGAGTAGTCATAGCCAATAGCAACATTCATCCAGTCATTAATTTCTTTTTGGATATTATCATTTTTCCAGTAGCCGACAACGGTTTTATTATTTTTCTTTAGACGAGCGTTGATAAATCCGTATTCACGATCTCCATGCGCACTTTGATTTAAATTCATAAAGTCCATATCAATTGTGGACCAAGGTACTTCTTGGTTATATTGTGTGGCTAAATGAAGTAACGGCTTTTGCAGCAATTTAGTACCGGTAATCCACATTTTAGCAGGAGAAAATGTATGCATCCATGTAATTATGCCGGCTGCTTCATCACGGAAATTTACTTCTTTCATAATTTTCGTGATTTCATCTGCTGAGGTCGCTAATGATTTGAACCGAATTGGATAGGCAAGTTTGCCGGATTGATTGAGCTGTTCCGTCATATCTATAGCGTGTCTTTCAACTTCTTTTAATGCTTCTTCACCATAAAGGCTTTGACTACCTACAACAAACCAAAATTCTTTTTTATCAATTTTTAACATTTCCGCTCACTCCGTCCATCATTGATTTTTTCTGACCATAATAGGCATTTTTTCCATGTTTTCGATTAAAATGCTTGTCTAAGAGAGTCTGGTCCATCCGAATGCAATGTGGATTTAACTGCAAGGAATGATACGTCATCTTCGCGACTTCCTCTAGTACGACAGCATTATGTACAGCATTTTTTGCATCTGTTCCCCATGTGAAGGGGCCATGATCATTCACAAGTACGCCTGGAACACGATTAGGATCCAATCCATTCATGTTAAATGTTTCAACAATCACATCACCGGTTTGTTTTTCATACTCTCGTTCAATTTCTGATTTTGTCATAGCCCTTGTTACGGGAATATCTCCATAAAAGTAATCGGCTTGAGTAGTACCAGCAGCTGGAATACCTACACCTGCCTGAGCAAAGGAGACAGCCCAAGGAGAATGGGTATGTACAATTCCACCGATATCCTTGAACTCTTGGTAAAGTCTAAGGTGTGTAGCTGTATCGCTCGAAGGATTGTATTTCCCTTCAATTAGATGACCGTCAAGATCCACAACTACCATATCTTCAGCTTGTAATTTGTTGTACTCAATACCACTTGGTTTAATGACAACAAACCCGCTCTCTCGGTCAATGGCACTTACGTTTCCCCATGTAAACGTAACGAGCTGATATTCAGGTAATAGCATGTTTGCTTGATAGACTTGTAGTTTTAGCTTTTCTAGCATACATTTACGCCTTCTTTCCTGCTTGTTGCTTTCAGGTTTTTCAACCTTTTCATAACATCATTCTCTCCACGGCCAAAATAATCGTGGAGCTTCACATACTCCTGATAAATGAGTTCATATCTCTCCATATTTTCTGGAATCGGGATTACCTTTTTATCCTGTATATGTGCAATATTTGCAGCAGCTTCTTCGATCGTCGTAAAACCGCCAGCTTCTTTTCCAGCAGCGACAGCAGCAAACATAGCTGCTCCGATAGCGGGAGCTTGAAGATGTTCCGCTATTGAGATTTCTTTTTGTGTAATGTCAGCATATATTTGATTAAGCATTTGATTTTTATGAGGTAACCCTCCGCAAACCATTAACTGATTGATGTCCACGCCAGCTTTTTTAAAGGTATCGATCACCAATCGTTTCCCAAAGGCAGTCGCTTCAATTAAAGCACGATAGATTTCTTCTGGTTTTGTACCAAGTGTCATCCCGAGAATCAGACCTGTTAAATCGGTATCAACAAGTACAGAGCGATTTCCGTTCCACCAATCGAGTGCAAGCAGGCCGCTTTCACCGATTGCTAACTGGTTTGCTTTTTCCTCTAACAACTGATGAATATTGATGTTTTTTTGCTTCGCTTCTTCAAAATAAGAAGCAGGAACTTGGGTATCAACAAACCAAGCAAAGATATCGCCTACAGCATTTTGGCCGGATTCGTACGCATAGTAGCCTGGTACTGCACCGTTTTTCACTACTCCACACATTCCTGGGACAAAGACTTCTTTATCAGAAAGGGTGATATCACAGGTTGAGGTGCCCATAATATTCAGCATGGTTCCGCTGTTTATAACGCCAGTCGGAGCTACTGAAACATGTGCATCAACATTCCCTACGCAGACAGCAATACCGGGTAATAGTCCCATTTGTTGAGCCATTTCAGCTGTTAATTCTCCTGCTTTAGAACCTACTGCGAGTAAGTCTGTACCAAGTTTTTCAGAAACGACATGCTCTAGTCGAGGATCCAAAGCTTTGAAAAAAGCTGAATCTGGATAGCCGGTGTCTTCGCTCCACATGGCTTTATATCCTGCTGTACACGAATTACGGGTTTCTTTCCCGGTCATTTGCCATGTAATCCAATCAGTTGCTTCAATAAACCCATCCATTTCCTGATAAATCTCAGGGTCTTCATCGAGTATTTGCATCAATTTTGGAAAAAGCCATTCAGATGATATCTTCCCGCCATAACGAGCTAAAAATGGTTCTTTCCGTTCTTCGGCTATCTTATTTAATTTATCAGCTGCATACTGAGCAGCATGGTGCTTCCAAAGTTTGACCCAGGCATGAGGACGATTACGAAACGCTGGCAGCTCACATAGCGGAGTTCCGTCCTTTTTTACTGGTAATACCGTACACGCAGTAAAATCAACCCCGATTGATATGATCTCTTCTTTTGCTAGTTTGCTAGATGAAATCGCTTCCTTGACAGAGGAAATTAAGCATGTAACATAATCTCTTGGGTTCTGCAGGGCCCAATCTTTTCCTAATGGGATCGTTGTATTAGGCAGGTTGTTAGTGATGACAGCATCTGGATAATCTTTTACCGATGAGGCAATGATATTTCCTGTTTTAAGATCCACAATGACAGATCTAGCTGACAATGAACCGAAATCTACTCCTATTGAATAGGTACTAGTCATATAATTCATCCTTTCTAGTAAGCGCTTTCTATAAAAACAATATAATATTTATACGTACAAATGTCAATTTAGATTTTTTATAAGTATGAATATTACTTTTTCGGGTCATCTTGTAATCAAACTAGAGAATAGGTATGATATGAATAGTGATTTAAGGAGAGATACCATGCAGCCAAAATATAAAATTGTTATTGAAGAAATTAAGTCTTGGCTTTTTGAGGAACAGTTTCTTCCACATCAAAAATTGCCTACTGAGACGCAGCTAATGGACCGGTTTTCCGTTAGCAGACACACGATTAGGCGGGCTATTGGGGACTTAGAGGTTGAAAATTATCTCTATCGGATTCAAGGCGGAGGCATCTATGCCGCTGATTGGAAGGGAAAACAGACCAACCAAACTCCTACTAAAACGATTGCCGTGCTAACGACCCATATTGCTGATTATATATTCCCGAATATTATTGTGGGGATTGAAAAAGTATTATCCGAACATTCCTTTTCCCTGCTTTTGGCGAGTACACATAATGATCCTTTAGTAGAACGCAAAAGCTTAGAGAATTTATTGTCTCAGCCCATAGAAGGGATGATTGTGGAACCAACAAAAAGTTCACATCCTAGTCAAAATATCGGAATATATAAGAATATGAAGAATAATCATATCCCTTGTCTGATGATTAATTCTGCTTATCAAGATAGTGATTTTCCTAGGATTACAATAGATGATTTTAAGGGAGGGTACATGGCTACAGAACACCTATTAGAACTAGGCCATGTCGAGATTTTAGGAATCTTCAAAACCGACGATCAACAGGGAGTTAAGCGGATGAATGGCTTTATTTCTGCTTATCAGCAAAACCCTTCTGTCTCATCAATCGGTCAGTTTATTACCTTTCAAACCAATGAAGAGAAAAAGGAATTACCAGAACGAATCAGGGCTGTACTTAAACAAGCCAATAAGCCGACAGGTATTTTCTGTTATAACGACCAAGTAGCTGTCCAAGTTATTTCTATTGCAAAAGAATTAGGAATTGATGTCCCAAATGAGTTATCCATTGTCGGATACGATGACTCCCCAATCGCTAGTATCTTGGATGTAAAGTTAACGACAATCAGGCATCCGCAAGAACAAATGGGAATAGATGCTGGAAGAATGATTCTTAAACTCATAGAATCAGGTACAAGTGATGTCGCTCAATCCATTCTTTATGAGCCGGAACTAATTACACGACAATCTACGAAAGAAATAAAAAGGTAAGTGCTAATCATTGATTGGTACTTTTTTTTGTTTATTTTTTAGCGCTTGACATTTATACGTACAAATTATAAACTCTATTCGAGAAAGCGCTTCCTGTTTACTGAATATTCATTTAGCAAGCTGTACAGGGAGAGTAATTTATCTTTTTACCAAATACACCTACGAATTGAGGGACAGAAGATGGCGACTAGCAAATTAAGAAATACTCATTCATTTTGGTACATTGTTATTATTTCAGCTGCTGCTGGAATGGCAGGATTACTTTACGGGTATGATACAGCTGTTATTTCAGGTGCAATTGGATTTTTACAAGAGTTATATGATTTATCTCCAGCTATGGAAGGGTTCGTTATTTCGAGTATTATGATTGGTGGTATTATTGGGGTCGCTGTTTCCGGCTATTTAAGCGATGCCTATGGAAGAAAGAAAATTCTAATGGTTGCTGCGATTCTCTTTGCGATATCAGCTATTGGCTCTGCTTTAGCCTCTTCAGTTGAGATGCTGATTGGAGCAAGAATAATCGGCGGTATCGGTATTGGACTTGCTTCTGCATTAGCAGTCACATATATTACAGAATGTGCACCAGCTGCCATTCGCGGGCGTTTATCCTCTATGTATCAATTATTTACTGTAATCGGAATTTCAGCTACATTCTTTGTCAATTTATTAGTAGCCGATTCAGGAACACATGAATGGGGAGTGGAAACCGGCTGGCGCTGGATGTTAGGATATGGTGTGATTCCTGCTTTAATCTTTTATCTAACATTGCTTTTCGTTCCAGAAAGTCCACGTTATTTGGTCCAAAAAGGAAGAGATCAAGAAGCATTACAGGTATTAACCAATATTAATGGCAGTGAAGCAGCAAAAGTGGAAATGAAAGCGATTAAACATTCTATTGACACGGAAACAAATCTTTCAATGCGACAGCTGTTTAAACCAGGGTTAAGAAAAGCACTAGGGGTAGGTATCTTCCTCGCTCTTTTCAATCAAGTGATTGGAATGAATGCGATTACATATTATGGTCCGGAGATTTTTAGGATGGTTGGTTTTGAAGATAACACGGAGTTTGTGGCCACAAGTATGGTTGGACTCATGCAGGTTGTTGCGACAGTTGCTGCCGTTATTTTAATCGATAAAGCAGGACGAAAAAAGCTGATGGCTATTGGTTCCTTCTTTATGGCACTATTTATGCTCTTAATTGGAGGCGTTTTCTTTTTCGATATTAACAGCGGACCCTTGCTTGTCATCTTCATAATGGGTTTCACAGCGGCATTCTGCATCTCGATGGGACCGATTCCATGGATTATGATTCCAGAAATTTTCCCGAATCATTTACGAGCACGAGCAGTAGGGTTAACAACGATGTTTTTATGGGGAGCAAACTGGGCGATCGGACAGTTCACCCCTATGTTATTAAACGGGTTGGGCGGAGCTATTACATTCTGGATATTTGCTGCCATTAACGTTATTTGCTTCATCTTTGTTATGACGATTATTCCTGAAACTAAGAACAAAACATTAGAAGAAATTGAACAATTCTGGAAGCCGAAAAATCAAAAAGTTCAAGTAAGAAAAGGTGCGTAAAGCTACAAACTAAAACCCGTGGTTGAATTCCTTTATCAAGGAAATTCAACCACGGGTTTTTAATTTATTAAGGCTGCACATACATTTGTTAACAAATAAAGGAAAAAAGTGTTTATAAGTTTGAAAGGGAATGTTAAAGTAACATAAAAGGATAGTACCAAACTCGTAAGTAATCATTCACCTAAAAGGAGTTATTATGAATAAGGGTAAAACAATACCTGTAAAATTAGTAGCTGTTCTTTCATTTATAGCCATTCTTGCGGGGCTTTATTTATATTTAACATTTGTAGATGGACCAAAATACGCGTCAAAATCAAGTTTAGCAGTTAAGGAGCTTGCTGCACCAAAAGGCGGTACCTTTATAGAAGTCATAGAAAAAGATAAGCCGGATATTAATAAAGAATTTCCGCTTGGAATTAAAGAAGCTACTATTCAAGATGCTATTCATGCTATGTCCCATCAAAAAGTAAAGGCTAAGGATAAGTGGGGATTTCTCCCGTTGACGCAGGATCGAGTAAAACGATTACTCGAAGTGGTCAAAGATGGTGAAGACACGTACAAGCATGAAGATACATACCTGACTATTCTAGAAAGTTGGAATAACCAAGAATTTAGCTCAGTGGATAAACACCATAATGTTATTTGGAATCTACAATCTGGAACCATCGGCAGAGCAACGGGTATTTTGTCTGCTGCAGAAGAAAAAGCATATATAGAGAAGCATTATGACATTCGAAAATAAATAATCTGTTGTGTGTGCTCTTTATTTAAAGGGTTTCATCAACTAATGTCGAATTAAAAGTTGAGATAAGGAGTTGAGTAAATGACTAAGGAAGATCTATTTAAAGTACTTCATAGTTCTGCCCGCGGTAACTTTTTTACGATAGAACTCGAAAAACCCCACTATCAAAATGGGGATGAAGTGATGGCATTTGCTAATGAATTAGAAGCTGAAGGAAAAATAAAGATTAGAGAATTTAAGCAATTAAAAGAATCGATTTATTTACAGGGCATAATAAAGTATTCTTCTAATTAACTGAATGATGGTATTCGGAAGATTGGAACTAGCGCTAAACTCATAATTTATAGGGTTAAGTGCTTTTTTTTGCGGTATCTGGTACAGACTATGATAAAGTTGGTGTAATTAGGAGGAGAAGTGAATATGCGATTATCAGGAAAAAAAGTCATTAGTCTGGTGCATCATGATTTTGAAGATCTAGAGCTATGGTACCCAATATTACGTTTACGCGAAGAGGGGGCAATTGTCCATCTTGCGGGTGAGAAAGCTGAAGAGACCTATATTGGAAAATATGGCGTACCAGCTGCAGCAGATTTCGCTTATGGAGATATTGAAGAGGAAGACTATGATGCCATTCTTGTGCCAGGTGGATGGGCACCGGATAAAATCCGTCGTTTCCCTGAAGTCATCTCCCTCATACAAAGCATGGATGAAAATGATAAGTTGATCGGACAAATTTGTCATGCTGGTTGGGTGCTTATTTCCGCTAAAATTCTTCAAGATAAAAAAGTGACCAGCACACCAGGGATAAAGGATGACATGGAGAACGCCGGTGCAATTTGGTATGATGAGGCCGTAGTTGTCGATGGAAACCTTGTATCCAGCAGACGTCCGCCGGATCTTCCAGATTATTTACGAGAATTTATTAATGTGCTCGAAAAAAAATAAACGTTCAAGCAGCTTCTCTTTTGGGAGGGCTGCTTTTTCCGTTTATTAAAGAGAAGGCAGGGGTTAGTCTGCTTTTGAATGGGCGGCGGTTTCGTATAATTCTACCGCTTCATTTACCGAATAGTTATTCTTAACGATTGAGTGAATCGCTTTAATCATGGCTTCCGGATGTGCCGATTGCCAGATATTTCTCCCCATATCTACTCCCGCTGCCCCTTGAGCCAGTGCATAATAGGTGATTTCTAACGCCTCGCGGATCGTATCAAACTTAGGACCTCCGGCAATCACAATAGGGACTGGACAGGTGCTGGTGACTTTCTCGAAATCTTCACAATAATAGGTTTTGACGATATCTGCCCCCATTTCAGCCGTTACCCGTGATGCTAACGACAAGAAACGAGCATCGCGTTTATCGAGTTCTTTACCAACAGCGGTTATACCTAAAACAGGTATGCCATATTGATGGGCATCGGTAACGACATGTGCTAGATTGGTAATGGTTTGAGTTTCGTAATTCGAACCAATGAAGACGGAAACACCTACCCCAACGACATTATGACGAATGGCTTCTTTAATAGAGGTTACAATCGTTTCGTTGGCTAAGTCCTTGCCTACTACGGTTGGACCGCCTGAAACCCTAAGAACCATAGGTTTCTCCGTATCTTCTGGAATACTAGCTGACAGAGTTCCCCTGGTTACATATAAGGAATCTGTATAGGGTAATAACTTCTTTACCGTTTCGCCCGGCTTCTCGAGACCTCTTATGGGTCCTAAAAAATAACCATGATCAATAGCAAGCATCACCGCACGGCCATTCGGAAGAATCTTGTTCAAGCGGTTTTCAAATCCCCAGCTCATCCTCTTTCAGCTCCTTTATCACAGGCTTCTCCAGTACTATTGAATCTTTTTCGGCTATATGCGGTGACTTAATAAATAGTGCTTTAAAGTGGTCCGCAGATTCATTGACCAGGTAGTGCGAATCTCCAGGACTGCATTGAATCATATCTCCCGGTTTCACTCGATACCTTTTATCATTTATATAAAAATCAATCGAACCTTCTAAAATATAAAAAGCTTCCTCACAAGTTGTGTGGTAGTGATTAGGAAAATCCTGTCCGGGTTTTAGCACCACCACTCCCATATCTATATTAGGACCTTTTGATAGATACTTCGGTCCATTGTCGCCAAAACGATAATCAAAGTCATCTTCATGTACTTTTTTCATTCATTCACCTCCTCTCAACGTTAAACCCCTGGTGCTTTCCACATATGCTTGGTTAAACCGTTATCAGCCAATCGTAATTGCTCATTATAAATAGCCAGCCATTGTTGATAGATATGAAGATATTGTTTATGGTTTGTCATATTCGGTAAGTGAATCCTTTCCCATTTCACCGTTTTAACTGCTTCTGAAATAGATGAATAGAGTTGGACACCAACACCGGCGTATAAGGCAGTCCCAAGGGCAGCAGCTTCTTTGACAACCGGCACTTTAACGGAAACGCCTAACACATCAGCTAATGTTTGGCTCCACAGTTTGCCTTTGGAGGCACCCCCGGTAAAAATGACTTCTTTGGGATAGAACCCTGTTTCTTCTTCAACTAGTTTTAAGTTTCCTAGAGTAACGAGGGCCGCATTTTCTTGGAGAGATTTAAATAATTCTTTTTTGCCTGACTTTTGAGGATCTAGACTTAAGTTAATAAATGAAGGTGAAGCATGTCTCCAAGAGGTGAAATTCATAATATTAGAGAAGATCGGCATAATTCCATTCGAGCCGATTGGAACGTTGCGTGCTTTTTCTTCTAATATTTCGTATGGATCACGTCCTGATTTAAGTGCTTCGGCTTTTTCTTCCGTACAAAAGGCATCCCGAAACCAGCGCATAACAAGTCCGGGAGAAAACGCAATCGTTTCTAGTTGCCAAAGGTTTGGCACAGCGTGGCAATTCACCCGAATTCGGCCGAGAGTATCAACTCTCGGTTTATTTATATTCACTTCTTGCTGCCAAAAAGAACCACCGGAAATAACGGTTTGTTCATGATCAATGGCGCCGACTCCAACTGAGGCCATTTGGGCATCGCCACCCCCGGAGAGAACTGGGGTGCCTTCAGCTAATCCAGTACTAGCAGCAGTGGTTTTGGTAACATAACCGATTACGGTGCCGGCCTCTTTAATATCAGGAAGAAAGGTGCTTTTAATTCCACACAGTAGCGCGGCTGCTCGTGAGCCGCTGCGATTGTGTATATCAAATATTCCGCTAGTACAGCCATTAGAGGGATCCATATGTAACTCCCCTGATAATTTATAAAGAATCCAGTCATTGATCATAGTTAAGGTTGTAGCTTTTTCATAGACTCTGGGTTCATGGTTTTTTAACCAAAGCAAGCGTGGAATCGCGCTAAGAGCAAATGTCTGTCCAGACAGCTGGTACGTCATCTGTTCTAAGTTTCCTTCTTGTGCTTTTAAAAATTCAGCCTCTTTGGCTGCTCGAGCATCGACATTTGCACAAGCCCATATTTCTATGCCGTCTGCATCATATAAAACGAATCCTTCCCGCATACTGGTTGCACTGATGGCTCTAATGTCGGATGGAATAATATCCGTCTCCTTTAAAAGAGAACGAATGCAATCCTTGATAATCACCCAATTTTGCTGGTAATCAAAATCCATTGAATCAGGGTATTTTTCATCTTCTTTATGTGTCCATTCAGTCTGTGAAACGCCAACCTGCCTGCCAGATAAATCGAATAAGACAGCCCGGACGCTGCCAGTTCCTGCATCTAACGCAAGAATGTAGTCCATGGATTCCCTCCATTCTCTACTAGTGCAAAAGCACTGGATAAAAGTAAACTTCTTTACTTGAAATGGAACTATTCCTATTACTGAGAACATATTAATTAATGTGTACTTGTATTACTACAAAAGAATAAAACGGCAGGTGGAATGGGATGGAGAAAACCGAAGTTCCTTTACTGGAAATTGAACGCATGTATAAGCATTTTGCCGGAAATCCTGTGTTAAAGGGGGTAGATTTAACCCTTAAATCTGGAGAAATCTTTGCTGTGGCAGGAGGGAATGGAGCAGGAAAATCAACATTAATGAAAATTATTACCGGCTTATATAAACCAGATGACGGAAAGATGAGGGTAAAAGGAAAAGCTGTATCTTTTACAAATACGCATGAAGCCCATTTACATGGTATTTATCTTGTGCCGCAGGAACCGTTGATTTTTCCTAATATGTCCGTAGAAGAAAATATAATGATTGGAATGCCTGAGAATAGAGCCAAATGTAAAAAAAAAATCAAAATTATACTTGAAAAGCTAGGGTGGAAGCTGAATATACAAAGAAGTGCTTTAACGCTTACGATTGCTGAAAAGCAACTTGTGGAAATTATCCGAGGATTAGTTCGGGAGGCAGAAGTTTTGATATTAGATGAACCGACCTCTACGCTGACTTTCGGAGAAATTGATTCCCTTTTTATTAACATTAAGCGATTAGCGAATGAAGGGATGGGTGTCCTTTACATCACGCATAGGTTTTCAGAAATTTTCACACTCGCTGATTCAGTCGCCATTTTAAGAGATGGTGTCATATCTTTACGAGGACCGGTTAAGCAATTTACCTACGAAAATTTGGTGGAAGGACTTGTTTCACAGACTCCACCAAAGGAGAAGAACAGGGAAAAACAAAAACTTTTATTGAAACAGACAACGACTACTAACCAAGTAGCCTTAGAGGTAACCAATCTTACAGGCAATCGATTTGAAGGGATTTCATTCCAACTATTTCCAGGAGAGGTGCTTGGAGTTGCTGGAGTAGTGGGGGCTGGTCGAACGGAATTAGCAGAAGCAATTGTAGGTCTTGAAAAAATATTGGCAGGAAAAGTCGTATTAAATGAAAGAGATATCACCAATGATTCCTTCCGTCGCAGACTTAATGCCGGCTTGGTTTACGTACCTGAAGATCGTCATGCACATGGGATTTTTCCAATTACATCTATAAAAAACAATATTACATCTACAATCCTCCACCGTCTAAAAGGGATTCTTTTCCCTTTTCAAGAGGAAAGAGCCCTCGCAGTTTCCTATCTAGCTGATCTTCAAATTAAAGCTGAAAGCATTGATCAAGAACTAAAGAATTTATCTGGAGGGAATCAACAAAAGGTAGTTCTTGCGAAATATTTGGCAGCGCATCCAAAGGTGGTTATTTTAGATGAACCGACACGGGGCATTGATGCACATGCACGCAACGATATTTATCGCATGATTCACCAGTTAAAAGTCAACGGATTAGCCGTTTTATTAATTACTTCAGACATGGAAGAAATTCAGCAGTTAAGCAACCGGGTACTCGTGATGCATGATGGGAGCATGGTTACGATCCTAACTGAAAATGATATCACTCTTGAAGAAATAACTTCTTATGCATTTGGTGTTCAGAGCGGGGTGAAGTAAACGATGATGCCGTTTTTAATCAGGGTGTTAAAAGCAAGGGAGCTTTCGATTGTCCTTTTTTTAGTCGGCTTTTTTATCCTAGTTGGATCGATTAACAAAGAATTTATTACAGGAGATACGATTGCTTTATTGATTAAATCAAGTGCTATTCTTCTCGTTATGGCAATTGGTCAATCCTTTGTTTTACTAACTGCTAATATTGACGTTTCAGTCGGTTCCACGATGGGTTTATCAGCAGCGGTTGCAGGCATTCTTCTCACAGATGGTTATAGTCTATGGATAATTGTACCGGCGGTCTTGTTAACCGGCGTTATTGTTGGACTATTAAATGGACTAGGAGTTGCATACGGCAAGGTTCCTTCCATTATCATGACTCTAGGTATGTTAGGAATCATTCGGGGAACGATGCTTTTATTTACAGAAGGAATGTGGATTGAAGACATACCCAATTTTTACAAAGAGTTATCTGGGGCGGCATTTCTAGGAATAAGTCTGCCTGTTTGGATCGCCATTGTACTTGTAGTTGTTTGCCATTTGTATATGACAAGGACAAAGTCAGGGCGCTGCTTTTATGCGGTAGGAGATAATGAGGAAGGAGCAGTTTCAGTAGGATTACCGGTAAAAAGAGTCCTTGTCCTCTCATTTATATTTTCATCTGTATCTGCCTCAATCGCAGCCTTATTATTTGTCATGAACATCGGGTTTGTTCCCAATCAAACAGGAAGCGGAATGGAGCTGCAGGTTATTGCAGCGGCGGTCCTTGGCGGTGTAAGTTTAACTGGTGGGATTGGAAGTGTGATTGGTGCTGGTCTTGGCGCTGTGTTTTTTACTGTTATTAGTAACTCACTTGTTTACCTAAAGATTCCGGCCTATTATAATGACGCGATTTCTGGTTTTTTATTATTGGCCATTGTTGTGGGGGATTCTCAATTCCAAACGTATATTCGTAACCAATCGACCAGAATAAATAGGAATAGGCAGAAAGGAGACAGTAAGGGTGAAAGACAAACGACAACGATTACTTAAATGGGAATTTGCTCTTGTTGTATTCCTTGTTATTGAACTATTCTTGTTTGGACAATTATCTCCCAGTTTTCTTAACCTAAATAATCTCTTATACAGTATGAATGATTTTGTCTATATTGCGTTAGCAGCCATTCCTGTGACGTTTGTCATTATAACAGGTGGAATAGATGTTTCTATCGGAGCCATGATGGGGTTATCATCCATCGTTCTTGGGGTTCTCTGGATGAATGGAATAAATATATGGATTGCGCTGTTGATTACTTTATTGGTTGCTGCATTAGCCGGTTGTTTAAATGGGATATTGATTGCCTGGACAAATGTACAGCCGCTGGTTGTTACATTGGGAGGAATGTTCGTTTTCACAGGAATCGCTCTCGTTCTTTCAGGAGGCTCAAGTGTATCAGGCTATGAAGGAATCAGTGGTTTCCCTTATGAATTTGTAGAACTTGCAAATGGTCAGCTGTTTGGTATACCAAATCCAATCTGGATATTGGGGCTTTCTATCTTATTCTTTAGCTTCCTTCTTCACTTTACTCGTTACGGACGGAACGTTTTTCTCGTCGGAATCAATGCAAAGGCTGCTAGATATTCTGGGATTAATACCCGATTAATCATTATGAGTACGTATATGTTAGCAGGATTTGGGGGTGGTTTAAGTGGTGTCATTCTAACTTCATATTTTAGTTCAGCTCGTTCAGATCTTGGCAGCGAAGCGGTCTTGCCTATTATTACAGCAGTTGTCTTAGGGGGTACTAGTATTTTCGGGGGAAAAGGGAGTATCATGGGCACGGCTATTGCGAGTATCGTGATTGGCATGACGCAATATGGACTGCAAATGGTCAATATGACCAGCCAACAAACAAATATTGTGGTCGGAACCATGCTTATACTTGCTGTTTTACTCAGAAATACGCATTGGCAGAAGTTGAGTAAATCGCTTTCCATCATGAAAAAATAATAAGGGGGAATCGTTTTGAAGAAAATGAAGTCTCTATTATTGTTAGCGTTTACATTATTATTGTTTGCAGCAT
The DNA here is from genome assembly GCF_038002765.1 of Peribacillus sp. FSL H8-0477. NCBI lineage: Bacteria > Bacillati > Bacillota > Bacilli > Caryophanales > Bacillaceae > Peribacillus > Peribacillus sp. FSL H8-0477. The sequence continues at coordinate 1,010,578 of NZ_JBBODE010000002.1, forward strand.
TGTCAGGCTGTTCAGATACCAGCAAGCCTGCTGACTCACAAGGAGAGAAAACAGAGAAGAAAAAGGATGTGAAATTAGCATTTATCCCGAAACTAGTAGGTGTCGGTTTCTTTACTTCTGGTGGTCAAGGTGCCAAAGATATGGCGAAATCACTCAATGTAGAATTGAAATATGACGGTCCCACAGAAGCATCCGTTGCCGGCCAAGTTCAGTTTATTAATAATTATGTGAACCAGAACTATGATGCTTTAATGATTTCGTCGGTCTCGGTGGATGGATTGAGTCAATCACTCAGACGTGCAAAAGAACGGGGGGTTAAAATTATAACTTGGGATTCTGACGTTAACCCTAAGGATCGTTCGTTTTATATTAATCAAGGAACACCCGACCAATTGGCTGAACTCTTAATCAAAATGACCTATGATCAAATAGGGGATAAAGGAAAAGTAGCCTTTTTTTACTCTAGTCCAACAGTGACCGACCAAAACCAATGGGTCACGAAAGCGAAAGAGATTGTAAAGGATCAATATCCTGGATGGGAAGTCGTCACTACACAATATGGCGAAAATGATGCACAAAAATCATTGGCAGTTGGGGAAAGTATCTTAAAAACATATAAAGACATTGATGCAGTAATTTGTCCGGATGCAACGGCACTTCCAGCTATGGCGCAAGCAGCGGAAAATTTAAAGAAAGCGGGAGAGGTGGTCGTAACCGGATTTTCTACACCGAATGTCATGAGAGAGTTCGTTAAAAGGGATACAGTTAAACAATTTGGATTATGGGATGTGAAAAAACAAGGAGCAATTGCGGCTTATGTGGCTTATCTTATGACGGTAGAAGGAAAGGATTTAAAGGTGGGAGATGAATTTGAGGTACCGGATATTGGGAAAGTGAAAATTGAACCTAACTCTATCCAAGGCTATGATTATACTGCTGATGACAGCGGAATCATCCTTCTACCAGAACGAGTCGTTTTTACAAAGGATAATATTGATGAGTATGATTTTTAGGTGATTCACTAATTGCTGATTCAATGGGCTGCAGGAAGACAGCCATTCGAATCAGTTTTTTATTTTATCTTGTGATTGGAAGGAACAGGATGTATCGTAAGAATAAACAATGGTGAAGGGCGGAAAAGCAGTTATGGAACGGTTTCAGATGAATTCAAGCAGTTCAAAAAGAAGAATGATCTGGCTCGCCCTCGTGCTGGGTTCGTTTGCGGCAATCGGTCCATTATCTTTGGATATGTATTTGCCAGGGTTACCGTCCCTTGCTGATGACTTGAATAGCAGTACCTCGTTAGCACAACTCAGTTTAACAGCCTGTATGCTTGGCTTGGCTGTAGGACAGATTTATTTAGGACCATTGAGTGATTCAAGAGGCAGGAGAATGCCGCTAATCTTATCACTGGCTGTTTATAGTGCTTCCTCACTTGCATGTGCCTTCGTTCCGTCGGTTGAGATGTTACTATTGATGCGATTTATACAGGGAGTATCAGGTGCTGGAGGGATCGTAATTTCGAAGGCAATTGTCCGCGATCTGTTTTCTGGAACTGAATTAACCAAGTTTTTTTCGATGCTCATGCTTGTAAATGGAGCAGCCCCCATTTTAGCGCCTGTTTTCGGCGGGCAGCTCCTGCAGTTCACATCATGGAGAGGTGTATTTATTGTATTGTGTATCCTTAGTATGATGATGATTGCAGCAGCCTTTTGGGGGTTAGCTGAATCATTGCCAAAGGAACTGCGCAATGAGGGAAGTATCGCGAACACCTTCCGTACATTTTCTCGTCTTGCTAAGGACCGAATTTTTATAGGCTTTGCTTTTTCTCAGGGGTTTGTTTCAGCCGCAATGTTTGCCTACATATCAGGTTCACCTTTTGTATTGCAGAATCTTTATGGCGTATCAGCCCAAATGTTTAGTCTTATCTTCGCTATAAATGGAGTGGGCATTATTCTAGCTTCACAGGTGACAGGAAGACTCGCTGGAAAAGTGAAGGAAGGTGTCTTACTTGTGTTTGGTTTATATATGGCGATGACAGGTGGAATGATTCTTTTAACTGGAATCATACTTCAAGCGGACCTTATGGTCATATTGATTGGCTTGTTTCTCTCGGTTGCAAGTGTGGGAATCGTTGGAACAACCAGCTTCGCTTTGGCAATGGAGAATCAGCGGAGTCATGCGGGAAGTGCTGCGGCTTTACTCGGACTGATTCCATTTATACTAGGAGCTATAGTGGCTCCGCTCGTGGGACTTGGAGGAGAAGATAGTCCACTTCCAATGGGTCTGGTCATAGTAGGCAGCCAAATAATCGCGATACTCTCTTACTTTATTGTTGCCCGTCCGATGCTGAAAAAGGGTAATTCAAATGAGAAAGCCTAAATGGCTTGCCCTCAGTTTGTAGCCAAAAGAGGTGAGGAATGATTCATTCCGTACCTCTTTTGGCATTTTCAACACATTTCATGGAATTTCCCTGCTTATCAAGGCACCTAGGTCTCTAATTTTTAAATTGTCTCTGCTTTCAGAATCACTTGTGTTCAACTTAATAATCTTTGTTTCTTTCTGTTCGAACGGATTTGTCGGAAAGGTTTTTCTTCGTAATTCCCCCGATTTGAATTAAATATAGAAAGATCGTTGAGGGGAGAGGAGGATCACCGCCCGCCCGCAGAAAGTGAAACGCCTAGAACGGAAATCAACAATCGCATTTTAGACGGAAATCGTTGGTGGGGAAGCAGGTTTGCCTTGATCAGGAACGCGGAGTAAAAGTATGCCGCCGATAATGAATAAAATGATTAAGCTAAACAAGCCATTGCTGGTATTTCCCGTTAATTGGGCTGTTATTCCGACCAGTACCGGGCCAAGTATAGCCGCGAATTTTCCGATTATATTGTAAAATCCAAAGAACTCATTAGAGGATTGTTTAGGAATAAGTTTAGCATAATATGAACGGCTTAATGCTTGAATTCCTCCCTGTGCGGAAGCCACCATCATAGCGATGATCCAGAAATCAACAACCGTTTTAATAAAGTAAGCATAGATGCAAATCGTGATATAAATATGAATGCCGAAAAGAAGCATTTTCTTATCATTGAATCGCTCTGCCAGCCTCCCAAATAAAATGGTTAAGGGTGCGCTAACAATTTGTGTGATGAATAATACGAGCAGAAGACTAGTGGAATCAAGACCTAAATCTGTTCCAAAAACGGTAGCCATGGTCATAACCGTATTCACCCCATCTATGTAAAAGAAATAGGCTAGGAGGAATAGAAATAAGGCTCGGTAAGCTTTTATATTTTTTATCGTCTTAATAAGCTTCTTAAAACTGGCTGTTACAGGGCGCGGAACACGGTCTACATAATATTGCTGTTCGACGTGTTTAATCATGGGAATGGTGAAAAGTCCCCACCATAAAGCAGTAATGGCAATAGCCGCTTGACTGGAAACAGTTACGGATAGTGGAATGAAAGCCTGCTGTGACAAGATAATAAGTGCAATACCGATAATGAAAGGGATGGTGCTTCCTATATAGCCTAACGCAAAACCATTAGCAGAAATACGGTGCATCCTGTCTGAGCTGGTTACGTCGACAAGAAAAGCGTCATAGAAGATATTTGCTCCTGCAAAGCCGATAGAAGTAAAAATAAAACAGATTAATAAGATCAACCATTCTTCATGTGGAATGACGGCCAGCATCATCGTAAATAAAACACCTAAGGACACAAAAAAGATGAAAAAACGTTTTTTAAAGCCTTTAAAGTCCGCAAGCGTACCTAGAAGCGGGGCTAAGATCGCAATGAGAAGTGCAGCAATAGAATTCGCATATCCCCAATAGGCAGTGGAGGTGGAGGCTGCGATTCCAGCATTCGTTGCTGAAGATTTAAATAATAGCGGGAAAATGGCAGTAACGACCACAATCGAATAAGCTGAATTTGCCCAATCGTAAAACGCCCAGCTTCGTTCAGGCACGGACATTTTTTTCATAACTTGCCCCCCTTTGGACGTTGTTAATATCCAATAACGCTTCGATGATATGTCCATCCGTTTGGCCGATATCTAAACCTAGAAGTCTAGCTAATGTGGGACCAATATCAGTCAAATGCATATAAGGAATGATTCTATTTGGACAAATGCCTTTACCCGATGCCATTAAAAAGGTAGTATAATTTTGTTTTTCGGGAGAATAGCCATGTGCACCAAACATGTATTTTTTATTTGTCATTACGTCAAACGCGGTCACATTCTTTTGATAGTTACCTAGGTAATCTTCGATAAAATAATAGCCGGATCTTGCTTCAATCATAAATGCACATTCAGGATCAGCACCTTTTCTGCCCGCTTCTTCTCCGGTCAAGACATATTCAATTCCTTTAGCAGGATCAGCGGCTAATTTCGTAAGAATGTCTTTTACGGATTTCAAGGTTTGGGTATCTTTAGGGTGCTTGAGGTAAATATATGCTGAACCGTCACAGCTCTTACAATAGGCCTTCCAATCAGTGATTTTGCCATTTCGATTAACCGTAATCAAGTTTTCTTCATACAGAATAACATTAGGACTTATTGCTTTATTTTCATCCAATGCACTATGATCCCCCAAAACAACTATAGTGGTTTCTGCTAATTCTCCTCTTTCTTCAAGGTCATCCAGAATACGGCCAAGCCGTTTATCATGTCGATGAATCGCCTCAGTAGCTTCACTTGAAAAGACCCCATTTTGATGTCTGCTTGTATCTAAATCGGTAAAATGAATAAGTAGTAAATCAGGCTTTTTTGTTTGCATAGTATAGATCGTACACTCTAAAACAAAGTCATCTAATTCGGGTTGGTTCAGTCCATTACGGATATGCCCAAAGCGCTTGTTAAGATCCCATAAATAAGCGGGTGTGCCGTTTAAGAGTGATACAGCTATTTGGTTATGCCATGGACGATTTGCAAATATCTCAGGCAGATTGTATTGAATGCTTTTGGCCTTCCCTGTGACTGGCCACAACAGAGCTGCGGTTGTCAGGTTTGCTTTATAGGCTTCATCATATAATGTCGTACCTTTAATATCAGAACGGTACCAGTTCCAATCTGGGGAAGATACCCCCGGTTGCAGCAAGGTATTGTTAATGACTCCGTGGCGTTTAGGGTAATTCCCAGTCACGATGGACACATGACTGGGATAGGTCAACGAAGGATAAATGGCTTCAACATGTTGGACATAAGAGCCTTCATTTAAGACACGTCGGAAATTCGGCAGTGTTCTAATTAATTGATAGTCTGAAGAGGATAGACAGTCAAAAGAGATGACAATCAGACGGTTTGTAAGTGCTTTCATATTAAACCCTCCCAACTGATTAGGTTCCTGTTACCCCATCTTACTATTAATTAGGAAGTATTTGTCATAAATTTCAAGGAAATATGGTCTATGTGATTATAGTTAGTTGTAATTATTGTAAAATTCGGATAATTATTTTATGCTTATATCAACCATTCTATGATTCTCCGTTCTTTTTTTTCTACTATTCTGAAATGAAAGCAGGCGAATGTTAATGATGAACTTTGAATTAACCGAAGAACAGAAAAGTGTAAAAAAGGTAGTAAGGAAGTTTGTTGATAAGGAAATTATTCCGTACATTCAAGAGTGGGATCGACAGGGAGCGTTTCAACCATCAATTTTAAAACGCCTGTCAGAGCTCGAATTAATGGGGGTCTGTATTCCAGAAGAATACGGGGGACTCGGAATGGATTATAATACGCTGGCAATTATTTGTGAAGAATTGGAACGAGGTGATACTGCCTATCGGACCGCTGTTTCGGTACATACTGGCTTAAACACTATGACCCTTTTGCAATGGGGAACAGAACAACAAAAGCAAACCTATTTAGTCCCCCAGGCAAAAGGACTTAAGATTGGTGCATTTGGTTTGACGGAACCAAACGCAGGATCTGACGTAGCGGCTATGCAGACAACAGCTAAGCGTGAGGGGGATTATTATGTATTAAATGGGTCAAAGACGTGGATCTCACTTTGTGATTATGCAGATCATTTTCTAGTATTCGCGAAAACAGATCATGATTTAGGCTCAAAAGGGATTACTGCATTCATTGTAGAGCGCACTTTTGAAGGATTCGAATCAAAAGCCATTAAAGGGAAATTGGGGATTCGCGCGGGGAATACAGGAGAAATCTTTTTTAATGATGTGAAAGTGCCGGCTGCGAATCGTTTAGGAGAAGAAGGAGAAGGATTTAAAATTGCCATGTCGGCACTAGATAATGGGCGCTTTACCGTCGCCGCAGGTGCTGTCGGCTTGCTTGAAGCAAGCTTTGAGGCAAGTCTTAAATATTGTCATGAACGAAGTACATTTGGGAAAGAGATTGGCAAACATCAGCTAGTTCAGCAAATGATTGCGAAAATGAGTGCAAACTTAGAAATAGCGCGGCTGCTGGTTTATAAAGCAGGAACATTGAAAAACGAAGGGAAACGAAATACCAAAGAAACCTCACTCGCTAAGTGGATTGCCTGTAATGCAGCAAATGAAGCTGCAAATGACGCCGTTCAAATCCATGGGGCTTATGGATATAGTGATGAGTATCCAGTAGAACGATATCTTCGAAACTCAAAAGCACCCGTAATCTATGAAGGCACAAGAGAAATCCATACTGTGATGCAAGGTGAATATGCACTTGGATATAGAGAGGATAAGCCGCTCCGCAAACAATTGCCATCGTGGCCTTTCGAAAAGGTAACCGTTCATTAAATAGAAACGCTTAGTGCTGAATGGAGGACGATGTCCAGATTCGGCATTTTTTTATGCGATTCGGTCGAGGGACATTATGAAACCTGACTGGACTTTGAGGAATGACTTCAGCTAACGCTTTCATTTACGGAGGCTGGCTATCTCCGCCATTGCTTTTCTCCCTTTTTCGCGATATGGTTATCATTTGAGACGGGAATATAGAAAAGCGATAAAGGGTGGGAAAACAGTGGAGAAGACTAACCGTGAGCCGGTTTATATATATACCTTTGCATACAGTCCAGACGAAGTATCTTTATGCCGGATGGAAATGCGTTCATTATTTGGCGTGGAATCGGAAACGAATATTATTAAAACGCCGATCGCGATAAATCCAAGCAGAAGTCCATTTATAAAAGAACGGATCGAAGTATTATTTGAAGGAGATACTCTTTCTGAAATTGTCGATCAGGCAGACCAAATAGAATTAGGTGAGACCACATTCAAGGTGTTGTATGTAAAAATTAATGACCTGGATCCTTCAGTGAAAATTGGGTATTGGGAAAGACGGAACATTGAACGTGATATCGGTTGGAAAGTTCAAGGATTAGCTGATGTTCAAAACCCCGACAAAATATTCGGGATTGTCACACTAGGCGGCCGTTGGTATTTAGGAAACTATATAAAAAGCGAATCCGTATGGCTGCACCATCTTAAAAAACCACGTGAATATTCAACCGCTTTAAGTACACGTGTGGCGAGAGCGATAGTGAATATCGCTGTACCGAACCCAGAAGGAATCAAGGTTATTGATCCTTGCTGCGGAATTGGCACCGTATTAGTTGAAGCACTATCAATGGGGATCGATATTGTTGGTCGTGACATCAACCCGCTCGTAACAGATGGATCAAGAGAAAATATTGCCTACTTTGGCTTACAGGGCGACGTCACAACAGGACCGATTGCCGATGTTACTGAAAAGTACGATGTAGCCATAATTGATATGCCCTACAACCTATACACTCATGCAACGCCAGAAGATCAACTCTCAATACTCAAACATGCCCGAAGCTTCGCAGAAAAAGTCATCGTCGTAACCATCGAAACAATGGACGACATGATCAAAGAAGCCGGATATGAAATCACCGACCGTTGTGTCGCGAAAAAAGGAAACTTCTTAAGACAAATTGTAGTTTGTGTGTGAGGAGAAAACCGGCCACTGTAATTTAGTGGCCTCTTTTATTTAAAATAAATTCAATTTTCTGAATAATAATTGTAAGAAATCTCATTTTTTGGTAATATGAATTTGCAGAGAAAGAAATGATAAAAAGGAAAATCATTAACAAGCGGAAGGTATATAACATGGCCAACAAATGTATCCATATCTACCAATCATGATGAGACTATTTCAGGTCAAACAGATACAGCATAGAACAAAAGAGAAAAAATTACGGCATGGATGAATTAATGGATGACTCCTATTTTTTAACAATTAATATCTTTAAAGTGAAATGGAGGGTGTATGATGAAAGTAACTATAATTGGTGCAGGCAGTGTAGTTTTTGCAAGAAGATTAATCTCTGATATTTTGAGTTATCCAGAGTTGGAAAATACAATCTTTTCTTTAACTGATATTAATGCTGAACGATTAGAAACGGCAAAAAAAATGGCTGAATCTATTATTGAGAAAAATGGTAATGTAGCACATGTACAGGCTACTTCTGACAGAAAGTCATCGTTAGTTGATGCTGACTATGTTATAAACTTAATTCAAGTCGGAATGCACGAATCAACTCTAATAGATTTTGAAATTCCCAAAAAGTATGGGTTGAAACAAACGATTGCAGATACACTCGGAGTAGGAGGCGTATTCAGGGCACTGCGAACGATTCCTGTTGTTCTTGATATTTGTAAGGATATGGAGGAAGTTTGTCCCGGTGCATTATTATTAAATTATACTAATCCAATGGCTATGCTGATTCTTGCGATCCAAAAAGCTACCTCAATAAAATCGGTAGGTCTTTGTCATAGTGTACAAAATACAGCAGAAGAGTTGGCTTCTTATTTAGGGATACCAGTAGAGGAATTAGATTATAAGGTAGCAGGAATTAACCATATGGCATGGTTCCTAGAATTGAAACGAAATGGAAAGGATCTTTATCCAGACCTCTTTTTAGCGATGGAAAAGGATGAAGTGTATGCGAAAGATAAAGTGCGTTTTGAAATGATGAGTAGACTGAATTATTTTATTACTGAATCAAGTGAGCATCTATCAGAATATACGCCTTATTTTATTAAAAGAGATGACTTAATAAAAGATTATGATATTCCGATTGATGAGTATATTAGGAGAAGTGAAAATAATTTAAAACAATTTGCTGAAACAAAGAAAATGATTGAACATAATGAAATATTCGAATTTCAAAAGAGTCACGAATACGGTGCACCGATTATACATTCCATTGAAACCGGTGTAACACGAGAAATATGGGGTAACGTGCTTAATACAAATCTGATTACTAATTTACCGGAAAACTCTTGTGTTGAAGTTCCTTGTCTTGTTAACAAACAAGGAATACAACCAATACATGTCGGTGAACTCCCACCTCATTTGGCTGCAATGAATATGACGAACATAAATGTTCAACAGCTAGTAGTTGAAGCTGTACTCACAGAGAACATTGATTATGTTTATCAAGCGGTTATGATGGATCCACATACTGCATCTGTCCTTTCGTTAGATGAAATCTGGAGTATGACTAACGAATTAATTGAAGCTCATGGAGACAGGCTTCCTAAATTTACTAAAGGGAAGAACTTAAATTATAAGAGAAAGGCAACAACTCATTAAACTTCATTTATCAGGCTTATTCTTCAAAGTTGAAGGATAAGCTCTTTTTTTGTGATTAGAAATAGTAAGGGAGGAAATGGAGCTGTCATCACCCGTAACTAAAAGAGAAGGAACGATTATAAGAAGCCCGGTACAGTTTTTGAGGAACATACACAGAGGAAAAGATAGGGCCGAATAAAAGTGAAATTGGGCCGAATCTGGTATTCAAGAGTCGATCAAATGTTACTTTCATCCCCAGAATAGCTACACAAACGAAGAGTTTAAGAGAACCAACCCATTTTTAATGCCCTTAGCTGAAAAAGTGTAACTAAAAGAGAAGGAGCCGTTATATAAGCAGCAGACCAAAGAGCCAGGTACATATTTTTGGAGGAACATTCATAGGGGAAAAAGATAGGGCCGAATAAAAGTGAAATTGGGCTGAATCTAGCTGGTTTTGGGCCGAATAAAACCCAGAATGGGCCGAATAAAATAGAAAATGGGCTGAATCTGGTGTTCAAGAGTCGATCAAAAGTTGCTTTCACTCTCAAAATAGCTACGGAAAGGAAGAACTTAAGAGAAACAATCCATTTTTAATGCCCTTAGCTGAAAAAGTGTAACTAAAAGAGAAGGACCCGTTATATAAGCAGCAGACCAAAGAGCCAGGTACATATTTTTGGAGGAACATTCATAGGGGAAAAGATAGGGCCGAATGAAAGTTAGATAGGGAAGAATAGATCGCCAATGGGGAAGAATCAGTCTTTGTTTTAAGCTGATAGCTCATAAAAAACCTTATCTGAGGAGGAAAATGAAAGGGAATAAAGGAGAAGGTTCAATAAACTCTTTAGTGAAGTGCTTTTTTATTGCGCTTTTTATTTAAGTGTTATAAAATTAAATTGTGCACAACTAATTATAGTTGAAGGGGAGTATATAAAATGACAAAAACATTATTTACAGAAACAGTAACGGTTGATGGAGGAAGAGAAGGTACGGCTATCTCTGCTGATGGGAGTTTTACTGTAGATATCGCAATGCCTGGTACGCCGAGAGCGAAAAAAATGCCTGAAGCAACTAGTCCTGAAGAGCTTTTCGCAGCAGGATATGCAGCTTGTTTTGATAGTGCATTGCAATCGGTTGGTAAAATCGAAAAAGCGGCATTTGAATCAAAAGTGACAGCTAATGTTAGCTTATTGATGGGAGAAATGCATCAGTATAGCTTAGCGGTAACATTGGAAGTACAAGGATCAGGCATTGATCAAGATACATTTGAAACATTGGTTCATAAAGCACATCAAATGTGTCCTTATTCAAAAGCAATTAGTGGTAATGTTGAAGTAACTCTTAAAGTAAGTGTGAACTAATCAAATATAAAAAAGGTAACGTTCCAATGGAACGTTACCTTTTTTATATTAATTAATAATTTTCACATACGCATCTTGAATAAAATCTGTATATGCATTTTTTGGATAGTCTTTTACTCCATCTTTTGCATATAAAATATCACGCTTTGCAGCTTCAATGTTGTTGAGTGACTGATAACAAAGAGCGCGTACTGCAAATACTCGATAAAAAATGGATAAGTCAATTGGATGATTCAAGTAGAGTGGGATTGTCAAGTCTTTCGATATAGAAATAGCTGACTCAAAATCTTCTTGCATGTAATAGGCATATGCCTCCTCACACATAAATAACTCCCTCATAAAACCGCCAAATTCAGCTTCGTCTTCTTCAAAAAAAGCCTGAATTAATGAATGAACAGACTCATAATCTTGCTCGATATTATTTACATAATGAATTTCACAATAGGCTGCGTATGTATGCATTAGAGGATCCTCTGAAAATTCATCCAGTAGTTTAAGTTTTTGCAAATAAAACATACTCTTTTCTTTATCAAGCTTACTTATGGCTTGGATTAAGAGCAGCCGATAAAAGTCATCCAGTCGATAAAATATTTTCTCGTTCTTTGCAATAGCTAACGCTTGTTGTAGGTAATGCTCTGTATTTTTTTGATCATTTATGGCAGCGTATAACACCGTTAAAACATAATACAAATCAAGCTGAGACAACTGATCGACTAAATACCAATGCGGTTGTACACGTTGTTCTGCTTCCTTCATAAGTTGAAGCGCATTGTGATAATCTTGCTGGGAAAAAGAAAGTTCTCCTAAAAAGTGGTAACACTTTAGTAAACGATTGTAGACGTGAATCCTTTCGTAGCCGTCCATTACCTCATGAAAACTAGTATCATCAAATTCTTTTGATTGATAATAGTTCATAAGTAAATAAATTTCCTTTAACCGAATTTCTTCGTATGTATCAAAGGTCAGTTTAGCTTGCAAATGTTCAGTGCGTGCTAAGATACTGCGGATTACTTCTTCATCATCTGTCCGAATTTCTTTACTATCCGCTTCAATTTCAGCGAGTATGGTTCGATAATCTTCTAATGAGCGTTCATTAATCAGCGAGGAAACCTCTACGCCAAGCTGCTCTGCAATATAATGCAGACTTTCCATGGAAGGCTGGGCTTTACCGTTTTCAATTAGACTCAACATGCCTTTGGAGATTCCATTTCCGGCGAGCTGTTGCAATGTAAGGTTCTTTTCTTTTCGAATCTTTTTAATTCGGATGCCTAACTCGCTCATTCTTTCCACTCCTTAAAATCAATCATTTAATTTAATTAAACATTTTTTCGAGAAGCATTACAAATTTTTTTAAAAAAAGTTTAATTAAATTAAAAAATAATTGAAGTAATCTGAAATATAGCTTATCATAAGTTTAATTAAATTAAACTTATGGGGTGACTGTATTGAATGAAGAAGAAAAATTTAAAAAAGCTACCTATCATCTAAAGACATTTTTAATAAGTAAAATGGTTTCTGCGTTAGGTGCAAATGTGTATGCATTTGGGATGAGTATGTATATTTTATCGCTGACAGGGTCGGCATTCAGCTTTGCTGCGAACTTAATTTTCAGCATTGTACCACGCATCGTTTTTTCACCAATTGCCGGTGTGATGGGTGATCGATATTCTCGTAAAAAACTTGTTATTGTTGGACAGTTAGGTGAAGCTGCAGCCATAACTGGACTGCTTATTTATTCCATTCTATTTGGTCTATCACTGCCAGCTATTTATTGTACGACGGTCATATATTCTGTGTGTTCTACATTTTCAAGCGTTGCTTTCACTGCTTCTCTTGGAAATTTAGTAGATAGGGGACGTATGCAAAAAGCGATGTCCTTTAACCAAATCTCCTACTCGGTTTCGGGCATTGGCGGACCCATAGTCGGCGGGCTTCTATTCGGATTTGTTTCAATACAACTATTCTTAATCATCAATATAGCAGCACTCATAATTACCACGACACTCGAAGCGACAATGAATTTCACCTTATTTAAAAGAGAAGAATCTACTGGAGAAAAAGAGGAAACGATGGTAGGAAGCTTACGGGAAGGATGGCGTTATGTCAGGAAAAAGCCTGTAATTAAAAGCATATTACTCACAGCTCTCTGGATCAATTTATTTTTAACCTGTTTAAATGTTGGTGGAGATTATGTCCTGCTTGAACAATTAAAGGTGAGGCCGCAGCATATCGGTATTGTGGAAGCAGCTGGAGCGATTGGAATGCTCCTAACATCCATTTACTTTGCATCCCGTGCAAATGTAAAAAATCCCTTATTATTTTCGAAGCGTGCGATTCTTGGATTGTCATTATTAATAGCAGCTTTCGCATTACCACTTATTTTTTCTTTATCTTATCCGATAGTGATTACATTTTACTCTATCGCTATGCTGTTATTCGGTTCACTCGGCATTTTAACGAATACCCCAATCCTTGTAATGCTCCAAAACTCTATCGATGAAGAATACCGCGGACGGGTATTTGGAATTCTTGAAATGATGGCGATGGGCATGATGCCTGTTGGAACCATTATATATGGGTTATTATTTGACCTTGTACCGGCAGCCTATTTATTTATGGGCAGCGGTATTATGTTAATTGGTGTGACAATGATTTGTCTAAATAGCGGTGTCATAAAACAAGGGGAGATTGCTTTATTAAATTAAAAAACGGATATGACTCGTTTAAAGTCATATCCGTTCATTTAGGCTTGTAACGTTTTTAGCAAAGCGAGCAATGACGATTTTAAAGCGTCTAGCTCATTCTTATCATCACCGGACATCTTGCCGATCATTTCAGGGATGATACAGGCATCTTCTTGTAAATTCAGTCCTTTTTTAGTTAACCGGATGAGGACAGAGCGTTCGTCTTGTGTCGAGCGTTCACGAATAAGGAGGCCGTTTTGTTCCATTCGTTTTAACATGGGTGTTAATGTACCGGAATCTAATGAAAGAAGATCACCTAGTTTTTTGACCGTTAAAGTATCTTGTTCCCATAATAATAACAGGACCAGATATTGTGGATAGGTTACGTCAAGCTTTTCCAGGAGTGGTTTATACTTTTTAGTCATTTCCCGGGAACTTGCATAAAGAAGAAAGCATAATTGGTTTTCCAGCACATGTTCTATATTTTTTTCCATTTTATCACCAGCTAGTTATAGTCCATTTGATATAGGTTTATCAAACTTAATTTAATAATAATCGTTGTCTCAAATAAAATAAAGGAATTGTCGATCGTTACGTTTCAGTCCGTGTATCGAAATATTCTTTAAGAACCGACTTATTTGTCAAAATATCTTCAAGTGTGTATTTATCCAGCACAAGGAAGAAGCTGTTTAAAGCCTCGTTTAACATATGCTTTAAGGAACAAACGGGGGTTATGACACAATTATTGTCTTCTTTAAAACATTCTACAAGATAAAAATCTTCCTCGGTCTTGCGGATCAGCTCGCCAATGTTAATGTCAGCTGGCTGCTTTGATAGACGAATGCCGCCATTACGGCCTCGAATTGTTTCAATATAATTCATTTTCCCTAGATTATAGATAATTTTCATTAAATGGTTACTAGAAATTTCGTAGGCTTCTGAGATTTCTTTAATGGTCACCAATTTTTCACTGTTAACAGCCACATATAATAATACTCGTAATGAGAAATCTGAATAACTAGTTAAGCGCATATAAAGTTCCTTTCGATAATCATGTACCGATATCATAGCATAAAAGTGACAATTTTATAAACGTGAAGGAAGGGTAAAACAAAAAGAAGTATTTAAAATATTGCTTTTCAAAACGTCGCGACTTATTATAAAAGAAGTATTACATATACATGTTATTGAGATTGAGGGGGAACTATCATGTTATCGCAACAAACCATTAATATTATAAAATCGACTGTACCCGCATTAGAAGTAAAGGGGAATGAAATTACTACCTTATTTTATAAAACCTTATTTGAAAATTATCCAGAGTTATTAAATATTTTTAATCAAGCTAATCAAAAAAAAGGCCGCCAGCAAACAGCATTAGCCAACACGGTTTTGGCTGCAGCTAAGCATATCGATCAATTGGAAACAATCCTACCTGTTGTGAAACAAATTGCTCAAAAACACCGGAGCCTGGCTGTGAAGCCTGAGCATTATCCGATAGTCGGTGAGTATCTATTAAAAGCGATTAAAGAAGTTCTTGGAGATGCTGCCACAGAAGAGATTCTTACTGCATGGGGCGATGCTTATGGTGTAATTGCTGGAGTGTTCATAGATATCGAGAAAGATATGTACAAAGAAGCAAGTTCACAAAAAGGCGGTTGGCTTGATTTTAAAGAGTTTGTCATTGCAGATAGAATAAAAGAAAGCAATGTTATTACTTCTTTCTATTTAAAACCAGTTGATGGAGAAGTTTTGCCTGACTTTAAACCGGGCCAATACATAACCATTCGTTTACGTGTTCCGGGAGAGGAATATTTAGTTAATCGTCAGTACAGCTTATCAGCTGCTTCTGGAAAAGAAAGTTTTAGAATTTCTGTCAAACGTGAAAGTGCTGCCAATACACCTGAAGGAAAAGCATCTAACTTTTTACATGAGTACGTTAACGTTGGTGACACAGTTGAATTGACTGCTCCTGCTGGGGATTTCGTGTTGGATCTTAGTCAACCCACTAAGCCGATTGTCTTTCTGAGCGGAGGCGTAGGGATAACGCCATTTATGAGTATGATCCAAACTGTTGCTGAACAGCAGCCGAGCCGGCCCGTCACTTTTATTCATGCATCGCAAAATGGATCTGCACAAGCTTTTAAAAACGAATTGAACTCTTACAATGGAGTTTTATCTAATTATCGCTTAGCCTTTGCTTATTCAAATCCGACTGACGAGGATTTAACTGACCGTCATTTTGGTAAACAAGGTTATGTGGATGCTGACTTCCTAAGTAAATTCGAACATGATTTGAATGCGGACTATTATCTTTGTGGACCAGTTGCTTTCTTACGTAGTATGATCGCTACTTTGACAAGTATGGGCGTCTCACAAGACCAGATTCACTATGAGTTTTTTGGTCCAGCCATACAACTATAATAAAAAAAATCAAAACCGAATGCAGAAACTGTATTCGGTTTTTTGTATAAATTTGGATTTATTTGGCTTGACGGTAGCATAACAGCACGTTACGATACTCGTAAACTAGAAAAAAATTGGAATAAACGGAGGAAACTGTGAGAATTTATGATGTGATGCAAACGATAGACAGCTATCTATATAAAACAGCTACACTGAAAGACGCAGCAGAGTTTATGCTCACGACGAGGTCTAATACTATTCCGATTGGTGATGAGGAGGGGAAATTGGCAGGGGTCTTTACGCGCGGTGCCTTTTTGCAGCTTATTGTTGAGGAATCACCCTTAGATACTCCAATTGCTCCCTATATACTTAAGGATGTACAGTCACTGCCTGCAGATATGAAAATTGAAGCTGCTAGTATACATAATTCTCCCTTTGGAACTGGAATAGTCGTAGATGGGGAGAGGAAGATTACTGGATTATTAACTCAAAGAGACCTTGTTTTAGCTCTATCAAAGTCTACCATGGATTTACGTGAACAGATGGAGGTAATCTTACGTGTTAATAAATCAGAATATTCAGCCTTGGAAGATGGGAGGCCAGGGAGGATAAACGAGAAGGCACAATATGTCTGGGAGGATATTATTACTCGTGATCCTGGACTGAAACAATTAATAGAACATGCAGAAAAGGCAGCAAAAAAGAAAACGTCGGTTCTATTGCGCGGGGAGAGTGGAACAGGCAAAGAAATGTTTGCCCATGCCATCCATCATTCTAGTAATCGATCAAAGGGACCCTTTATAGTGATTAATTGTGCATCTATTCCTGAACATTTACTAGAATCTGAACTGTTCGGATATGTTTCAGGAGCATTTACAGGAGCAGATAAAGGCGGCAAAGCAGGGAAGTGGGAATCAGCACATGGCGGAACACTTTTTCTAGATGAAATTGGCGAGATGTCTTTGGCACTACAAGCTAAGCTGTTAAGAGTAATTGAAGGAAGAGGTTTTTTTCGATTGGGCAGCAACGAACAAATTCAAGTGGATGTTCGGTTACTATCGGCCACGAATGCTCCTTTAGAAGAAATGATTCGCAATAAAACGTTTAGAGAAGATTTATTTTATCGGTTAAGTGTTATTAGTTTTACCTTACCCGCACTTAGAAATCGACAGACAGACATCCCTATTCTTGCTCATGTCATGATAAAACAACTTAACCACCTCCTTGAAACGACGATTAGTGGGATGGAAGAAGATGTAGTAGAAAGACTATATGAGTACATTTGGCCAGGGAATATCCGTGAATTACGTAATGCTCTCGAACGAGCAATGGTTATGAGAGAGAACGGGAAAATCAGCATAATGGATTTACCAGATTACCTACAGAATAAACAACCTTTTATTCGGGATTCAGTGCGAGCAATCCAAGAAATTGAACGTGAAGAAATAGAAAATACACTTATAAGAATGGGTGGGAATAAAACCAAAGCAGCAAGAATACTAGGCATAAGTAGATCAGTGCTGTATGAAAAATTGAAAAAGCATCAAATGTAGAATGTCCGGAATACCGGACATTTTTGTCTGTTAAAAAAGAAACGGACAATTCAACTTTGAATAAGCTAGTCATAGTCTTCTTATTTGGTGGCATAAAAGTTGCATATATACTTCAAGAAATCATTAAAAGGAGGAATACAATATGACAACAGCAACATGGAATCCGGTTAAAACAGAACGGCCGTATTTTACTCAGGAACATCTAATGTTTCGCGATTCACTTCGAAAGTTTCTTGAAAAAGAAGCAAAACCATATGCAGAAGAGTGGGAAGAAAATCAAATGGTTCCCCAATCATTTTGGGACAAGATGGGTAAAAACGGATTTATATGTCCGTGGGTAGATGAAGAGTACGGCGGACTGGGTGCAGACTTTGCCTTTTCAATTATTTTAGCAGAGGAATTAGGAAGGGTTGGCGGTGGAGGCGGAATTGGCCTTCATAACACGATTGTTGTTCCGTATATAGCAACATTTGGTACTGCAGAACAAAAGCATAAATATCTCCCAGGCTGTGTCAATGGTCAAATCATTACGGCAATTGCGATGAGTGAACCAGGAGCAGGCTCAGATTTAGCTCAAATTAAAACGACTGCGGTTAAAAAAGGAGACCACTACATAATTAATGGAGAAAAGACGTTTATTTCAAACGGAATTTCAGCTAATTTAATCGTGGTTGCATGTAAAACAGATCCAAATGCTATCCCTGCA
This sequence comes from Peribacillus sp. FSL H8-0477, assembly GCF_038002765.1. Taxonomy (NCBI): domain Bacteria; kingdom Bacillati; phylum Bacillota; class Bacilli; order Caryophanales; family Bacillaceae; genus Peribacillus; species Peribacillus sp. FSL H8-0477. The sequence goes on from NZ_JBBODE010000002.1 coordinate 1,028,831, forward strand.
CATAAAGGAGTTTCCCTGTTTTTAGTTGAAGGCGATACGCCAGGCTTTTCTCGCGGTAGAAAGTTGAAGAAAATGGGGCAGCACAGCCAAGATACAGCAGAATTGATCTTTGAAGATGTAATGATCCCTGAAGGAAATCTCCTTGGAGAAGAAGGAAAAGGGTTTTACTATTTGATGCACAAGTTGCAGCAAGAACGGATTATGGCTGCCTTGGGTGCACAAGTTGCAGCGGAACAAATGCTTCAGCTCACTATTGAATATGTAAAGGGGCGTGAAGCATTCGGTACAAAGATTAGTAAATTTCAAAACACACAGTTTAAGTTAGCTGAAATTGCTACACAAGTTCAAATAGGCCGAACTTTTATAGACGATTTAATTAGTAGACATATGAACGAAGAGGATATTGTCACAGAAGTATCTATGGCCAAGTGGTGGGTCACAGACATGGCACGGAGGATTTCTGCTGATTGTTTACAGCTTCACGGAGGCTATGGGTATATGGATGAATACCGAATATCTCGCTTTTATCGTGATGTGGCAGTTGGGCCTATTTATGCGGGATCAAATGAAATCATGAAAGTTATAATTGCCAAAAAGTTAGGATTATGAGTAAAAAACAAATAGGCTGTCACAGGCCTGTTTGTTTTTTATTGATTATAAGGATCAATCGGCTCAGGAAGTGTTTTTGATGAACGGTACATCATTTCGGATACGGTTATACATTGATAGCCATTTTTTTTAAGGTATTTGAGGATATCTTCTAATGCCACTACCGTCTGCGAAGTTTCGGTATATTCACTTCCTATCCAATCATGAAAAAGAATGATATTGCCCGGTTTAACGCCTGTGATGATTTGTTTTGACATTTTCCCTGCGGGAGGTCTGCTCCAATCCTTCGAATCCATATGCCATGACCACAATACGACGGTTTTACCGTTCTTAATAGCTGTGTCGATAATGACATTGTTATGCATACCTCCAACTGGACGATAGAGAGTGGGCTGTTGTCCTGTAACATTTTTGATAATAGAGTCAGTCTTTTGTAATTCCTCGGCCAACTTTGCAGCAGGGATCCTGCTGCTATATATGTGACTATACGTATGATTCGCAATTTCATGGCCTTCTTTAGAAACCCTCTTTAACACCGCAGGAAAACGTTCTACTTTATTACCCGCTGCAAAGAAAGTAGCTTTGGCTTGGTATTTTGCTAAAAGATCAAGAATTTGCGGTGTGAAAATAGGATGAGGACCATCATCAAAGGTCAAGGCGACTATTTTTTCCTTTGTTTTCACTTCCCAGATTACATTTCCTGTTTTTTCATAATTTTCACGGGTATCTCTAAACACGGATGCCTCGGCTACTGTTGAAGATAATACAATTAGGAATAGAATTATAAATATGACTTTCGTTTTCATCAGCACACTCCACCTTTAATAAGTAGTTTATGGATTTTCTTAAATTTTATTTAAATTGAAGAACTGAATAAAGGAAAAACAGATTGAAGTTACGAATAAGTAAAAGAAACACTAACCGCATATATGCGAATTAAGGAGAACTATCTATGGAAAGAACTCAAAATCCTACTCGAATGGAAATCTTAAAATCAAGAGAGAAGTTACTTTGGTATGTATTTATTGCTTCTATGGCTGGGTTACTGTTAAGACTGTTTATGATTAATGTGGATGCCGATGTAAAGATCTTGTTGATTATTCACACTGTAGTCTGCGTGTTAACTGCCAGTGGTATAGTCATTATTAGGAAACAGCAAAACCTAGAAAAAACAAAAGGAAAAAGATCATAAGCTTTTTGGACATGTTGACGCAATCCAATCTTATGAGGAATTAAAAATGGAGTGGGGAGATACAGGGCATTCCTGAAAAAGGCCTGCAGAGGTAGCTATTCAAATGTATTAGTGGAAATGGAATGTTCTTAAGAAAAGCAGTTCTTACTATATAATACAGAACAAAATTCAGGAATGAATAATGACAAGAGTAATATCTATAGAGTTTTATTAAAGTAGTTTATAATACTTTAATAAAAGGGTTGACTATTAATAAAAATAGAAGTAATATTAAGAAGTCGCAAAGAGAGCGGCGGTTTCAAACCAGTAAAACTTCGCAGAAGTTGACAACTGTTCGTAATCATGTTATACTAATTCTTGTAGCTAGCGAATAACTCGCAGCTGAAATTGCTCTTTGAAAACTGAACAAAACAAAGCGTCAACGTTTTAAAGAAGTGAGTACACACTATAAAAACAACCGAGCAAGTCAAACATTCTACGGAGAGTTTGATCCTGGCTCAGGATGAACGCTGGCGGCGTGCCTAATACATGCAAGTCGAGCGAATTGTTGAGTTTACTCAACGATTAGCGGCGGACGGGTGAGTAACACGTGGGCAACCTGCCTATAAGACTGGGATAACTTCGGGAAACCGGAGCTAATACCGGATATGTTCTTTTCTCGCATGAGAGAAGATGGAAAGACGGCGTCTCGCTGTCACTTATAGATGGGCCCGCGGCGCATTAGCTAGTTGGTGAGGTAATGGCTCACCAAGGCAACGATGCGTAGCCGACCTGAGAGGGTGATCGGCCACACTGGGACTGAGACACGGCCCAGACTCCTACGGGAGGCAGCAGTAGGGAATCTTCCGCAATGGACGAAAGTCTGACGGAGCAACGCCGCGTGAACGATGAAGGCTTTCGGGTCGTAAAGTTCTGTTGTTAGGGAAGAACAAGTACCAGAGTAACTGCTGGTACCTTGACGGTACCTAACCAGAAAGCCACGGCTAACTACGTGCCAGCAGCCGCGGTAATACGTAGGTGGCAAGCGTTATCCGGAATTATTGGGCGTAAAGCGCGCGCAGGTGGTTCCTTAAGTCTGATGTGAAAGCCCCCGGCTCAACCGGGGAGGGTCATTGGAAACTGGGGAACTTGAGTGTAGAAGAGGAAAGTGGAATTCCACGTGTAGCGGTGAAATGCGTAGAGATGTGGAGGAACACCAGTGGCGAAGGCGACTTTCTGGTCTATAACTGACACTGAGGCGCGAAAGCGTGGGGAGCAAACAGGATTAGATACCCTGGTAGTCCACGCCGTAAACGATGAGTGCTAAGTGTTAGAGGGTTTCCGCCCTTTAGTGCTGCAGCTAACGCATTAAGCACTCCGCCTGGGGAGTACGGCCGCAAGGCTGAAACTCAAAGGAATTGACGGGGGCCCGCACAAGCGGTGGAGCATGTGGTTTAATTCGAAGCAACGCGAAGAACCTTACCAGGTCTTGACATCCTCTGACACTCCTAGAGATAGGACGTTCCCCTTCGGGGGACAGAGTGACAGGTGGTGCATGGTTGTCGTCAGCTCGTGTCGTGAGATGTTGGGTTAAGTCCCGCAACGAGCGCAACCCTTGATCTTAGTTGCCAGCATTCAGTTGGGCACTCTAAGGTGACTGCCGGTGATAAACCGGAGGAAGGTGGGGATGACGTCAAATCATCATGCCCCTTATGACCTGGGCTACACACGTGCTACAATGGATGGTACAAAGAGCTGCAAACTCGCGAGGGTAAGCGAATCTCATAAAGCCATTCTCAGTTCGGATTGCAGGCTGCAACTCGCCTGCATGAAGCCGGAATCGCTAGTAATCGCGGATCAGCATGCCGCGGTGAATACGTTCCCGGGCCTTGTACACACCGCCCGTCACACCACGAGAGTTTGTAACACCCGAAGTCGGTGAGGTAACCGCAAGGAGCCAGCCGCCTAAGGTGGGACAGATGATTGGGGTGAAGTCGTAACAAGGTAGCCGTATCGGAAGGTGCGGCTGGATCACCTCCTTTCTAAGGAAAATTAACGTGACGCTTTTGTTTTGTTCAGTTTTGAATGAGTAATTCATTCAACCTTGTTCTTTGAAAACTAGATAATAGATAGAAGGCAAATTTTGCATCAATTTTTAAAACACCGAATGTTTTTTTAGTAGGTTAAGTTAGAAAGGGCGCACGGTGGATGCCTTGGCACTAGGAGCCGATGAAGGACGGGACTAACACCGATATGCTTTGGGGAGCTGTAAGTAAGCGTTGATCCAGAGATTTCCGAATGGGGAAACCCACTGTTCGTAATGGAACAGTATCTTTACCTGAATACATAGGGTACTGAAGGCAGACCCGGGGAACTGAAACATCTAAGTACCCGGAGGAAGAGAAAGCAATAGCGATTTCCTGAGTAGCGGCGAGCGAAACGGAATCAGCCCAAACCAAGAGGCTTGCCTCTTGGGGTTGTAGGACACTCAATATGGAGTTACAAAGGAACGGGGTAAATGAAGAGGTCTGGAAAGGCCCGTCAAAGAAGGTAAAAACCCTGTAGTTGAAACTTCGTTCCCTCCTGAGTGGATCCTGAGTACGGCGGGACACGAGAAATCCCGTCGGAAACAGGGAGGACCATCTCCCAAGGCTAAATACTCCCTAGTGACCGATAGTGAACCAGTACCGTGAGGGAAAGGTGAAAAGCACCCCGGAAGGGGAGTGAAATAGATCCTGAAACCGTGTGCTTACAAGTAATCAGAGCCCGTTAATGGGTGATGGTGTGCCTTTTGTAGAATGAACCGGCGAGTTACGATCCCATGCGAGGTTAAGTTGAAAAGACGGAGCCGCAGCGAAAGCGAGTCTGAATAGGGCGAATTAGTATGTGGTCGTAGACCCGAAACCAGGTGATCTACCCATGTCCAGGGTGAAGTTCAGGTAACACTGAATGGAGGCCCGAACCCACGCACGTTGAAAAGTGCGGGGATGAGGTGTGGGTAGCGGAGAAATTCCAATCGAACCTGGAGATAGCTGGTTCTCTCCGAAATAGCTTTAGGGCTAGCCTCAAGATGAGAGTATTGGAGGTAGAGCACTGATTGGACTAGGGGCCCCCAACGGGTTACCGAATTCAGTCAAACTCCGAATGCCAAATACTTATTCTTGGGAGTCAGACTGCGAGTGATAAGATCCGTAGTCAAAAGGGAAACAGCCCAGACCACCAGCTAAGGTCCCAAAGTATACGTTAAGTGGAAAAGGATGTGGAGTTGCTTAGACAACCAGGATGTTGGCTCAGAAGCAGCCACCATTTAAAGAGTGCGTAATAGCTCACTGGTCGAGTGACTCCGCGCCGAAAATGTACCGGGGCTAAACGTATCACCGAAGCTGTGGATGGACACCGTAGGGTGTCCGTGGTAGGAGAGCGTTCTAAGGGCGTCGAAGCTAGACCGTAAGGACTGGTGGAGCGCTTAGAAGTGAGAATGCCGGTATGAGTAGCGAAAGAAGGGTGAGAATCCCTTCCACCGAATGCCCAAGGTTTCCTGAGGAAGGCTCGTCCGCTCAGGGTTAGTCGGGACCTAAGCCGAGGCCGAAAGGCGTAGGCGATGGATAACAGGTTGATATTCCTGTACCACCAATTTATCGTTTGAACGATGGGGGGACGCAGGAGGATAGGGTAAGCGCGCTGTTGGATATGCGCGTCTAAGCAGTTAGGCCGGAAACGAGGCAAATCCCGTTTCCATTAAGGCGGAGCTGTGATAGCGAGGGAAATTAAGTACCGAAGTTCCTGATTCCACACTGCCTAGAAAAGCCTCTAGTGAGATAAAGGGTGCCCGTACCGCAAACCGACACAGGTAGGCGAGGAGAGAATCCTAAGGTGTGCGAGAGAACTCTCGTTAAGGAACTCGGCAAAATGACCCCGTAACTTCGGGAGAAGGGGTGCTTTTTAGGGTGAATAGCCCGGAAAAGCCGCAGTGAATAGGCCCAGGCGACTGTTTAGCAAAAACACAGGTCTCTGCGAAGCCGCAAGGCGAAGTATAGGGGCTGACGCCTGCCCGGTGCTGGAAGGTTAAGGGGAGAGGTTAGCGTAAGCGAAGCTTTGAACCGAAGCCCCAGTAAACGGCGGCCGTAACTATAACGGTCCTAAGGTAGCGAAATTCCTTGTCGGGTAAGTTCCGACCCGCACGAAAGGCGTAACGATCTGGGCACTGTCTCAACGAGAGACTCGGTGAAATTATAGTACCTGTGAAGATGCAGGTTACCCGCGACAGGACGGAAAGACCCCGTGGAGCTTTACTGTAACCTGATATTGAATTTTGGTACAGCTTGTACAGGATAGGTAGGAGCCTTTGAAACCGGAGCGCTAGCTTCGGTGGAGGCATTGGTGGGATACTACCCTGGCTGTATTGAAATTCTAACCCGCGCCCCTTATCGGGGTGGGAGACAGTGTCAGGTGGACAGTTTGACTGGGGCGGTCGCCTCCTAAAGAGTAACGGAGGCGCCCAAAGGTTCCCTCAGAATGGTTGGAAATCATTCGTAGAGTGTAAAGGCACAAGGGAGCTTGACTGCGAGACCTACAAGTCGAGCAGGGACGAAAGTCGGGCTTAGTGATCCGGTGGTTCCGCATGGAAGGGCCATCGCTCAACGGATAAAAGCTACCCCGGGGATAACAGGCTTATCTCCCCCAAGAGTCCACATCGACGGGGAGGTTTGGCACCTCGATGTCGGCTCATCGCATCCTGGGGCTGTAGTCGGTCCCAAGGGTTGGGCTGTTCGCCCATTAAAGCGGTACGCGAGCTGGGTTCAGAACGTCGTGAGACAGTTCGGTCCCTATCCGTCGTGGGCGCAGGAAATTTGAGAGGAGCTGTCCTTAGTACGAGAGGACCGGGATGGACGCACCGCTGGTGTACCAGTTGTCTTGCCAAAGGCATAGCTGGGTAGCTACGTGCGGACGGGATAAGTGCTGAAAGCATCTAAGCATGAAGCCCCCCTCAAGATGAGATTTCCCATAGCGTAAGCTAGTAAGATCCCTGAAAGATGATCAGGTAGATAGGTTTGAGGTGGAAGCGTGGTGACACGTGGAGCTGACAAATACTAATCGATCGAGGACTTAACCATTCGTTTTAATTACATGCAAAAACCTTCTTATTATCTAGTTTTGAAGGAACAACGTTCCTTTATAGTCTGGTAATGATGGCGAAGAGGCCACACCCGTTCCCATTCCGAACACGGAAGTTAAGCTCTTCAGCGCCGATGGTAGTTGGGGGTCTCCCCCTGTGAGAGTAGGACATTGCCAGGCAACAAGAAAGAAAAGATCAGCTGAAAAGCTGGTCTTTTTTTGTGTGTTCAATAGGTAAAATACCCCCCGGGGAAACTTATTCATCAGGTCTTCTAAAAAGTGTATCTAAAGAAATAGATCAGTCAAGTCCTTATTATTGTGTAAATTCGTTAACAATGTTTTCACTCTGATTAATTGGACTCTTTCCAACGGATAAAAAACAGTTTTTAGAGTTGCACAAAACCCTAACCTTACACTTTTTTGGAAACTTCCATGGCCATTTTCTCTCGCATTCGGGCAGGGCTGTCAAAGGCTTTTCACTTTGACAGCCCTGTTTGAATGTGAAATGATTCATGATGGAAGTTTTGAAAAATAACTACTTCGACAATGCTTTTTTCTTGTCGTAAACTGTGTCTTGATATTGCATTAAGAGAGCACCTACTAATCGGAAAGCAGATTGGGTATTAGGAAAGATCCGGATTACTCTTTCTCTTCTGCGTACTTCTTGATTTAAACGCTCCAGCGAATTTGTACTACGAATGTGCTGCCTGATTTTTTCAGGGTGATTCATGTATTGAATGGTGTCTTCGAACCCTTCATCCAAAATTTGAAGGGCTTTTTCATATTTTGATTCCTCACCAAATTTATTTATTAACTCCGTTTTAAATAGACGAATATCATCTATCGTGACTGCTTCAAATACCCGTTTAATCATCAAGCGAATATCAGATGATCCCTTTTTAGGCAGTTTTTCGATAATGTTCCGTTTAAAATGGACATTGCACCGTTGCCAGCTGGTCCCAATGAATTCCCGTTGGACTGCTTTGACTAACCCTTGATGGGCATCAGAAATCACCAGTTTCGGGGATTGAAGACCGCGGGATTTTAGTTGCTTAAAGAACTGTGACCAAGATTCAAAGCTTTCTACATGATCTACATGGAGCCCTAGAATCTCTCGCTTATTCTGTTCCGTAAGGGCAGTCGCAATATATACGGCTTTTGAGACAACTTGATGGTGCTCACGCACCTTGATATACATGGCATCTACGAAAACAAAGGGGTAGTACGTGGTATTGAGGGGCCTCCCTGCCCAGCCATTAACAATGGGATCAAGCTTTTCAGTCAGCGATGAAACGAAGGATTTTGAGACATTTTCACCGCATAGCTGTTCGACAATATGAGTAACCTTTCGTGTAGAAACTCCATTGATTACCATCTCTAACATGGAAAGGACGAGCGCTTGATCGACCCGAGCATATTTTTCAAATACAGAAGGGGAAAAGTCGCCATTACGTGTTCTAGGGACCTTCAATTTAATCTTGCCAATACTCATCGTAAAATCACGTTCATAATAGCCATTTCGATAATCCTGACGCTCGGTAGAGCGCTCATAAGATGAAACTTGTAGATGGTTGTCTCTCTCTTTCTCCATAAACTCATTTAAGATCAACACAACCGCTGATTTAATCACGGCATCAAGATTAGAATTCATAATGGAAAGTTTTAAAAGATCGATATCAAGGTTAAACTGTAACTGAGTCATTATATTCCCTCTTTTCAATGTGTTTTCATGGTGAAAACATTGTTTCCAAGAGCGAATAAAATGACTCTCTTTTTTTACACAATTATATGGACTTAATCAATAGATCTAAAGATTAGCGACCCTTTTCAAAAATCCTGAAAACAATTATGCCCCATGGGGTATTATGGAGCTGAAAATAGTGCCCAGACGGGAATACGCAGCCTCTAGACGGGAATACACATGATCCAGACGGGATTACGGTCATCTCAGACGGGAATACGTGGAGACCAGACGGGAATAACAGCCTGGATAGAAGAAAAATAGATAAAATACCCCCCGGGGAAACTTATTCATCAGGTCTTCCTAAAAAGTGTATCCCCATGAAAACTTTCATCATCCATAGGAGTAACCCATCAATATTGCTGAAACATTAAAAAAAGAAAGGCAGAAAAACTGCCTTTCTTTTTTTTGGTGGATCAGCGGGCTTCCTGAAAGTGTGGTTTTAGAATTTCTTTCAAGACGGTTGAGCTGTGGGTAAATTGTTTTTGTTCGTTTTCAGATAGAGTTAGTTCGAGTATTTCTCTGATTCCGGTTCTGTTTACTACGGCAGGGACACCAATGTAGACGTCTTTTTCTCCGTATTCTCCGTCAAGGTAGGTGCTGACGGTTAAGACGCTGTTTTCATTATTTAGGATGGCTTTGGTGATTCGGGCAAGCCCCATAGCAATTCCGTAATACGTAGCGCCTTTTTTCTGGATAATATGATAGGCTGCATCTCTCACGTTTACAAAGAGCTGGTCTAGGTCTTCCATTTTATATTCTGGGTTTCGTCCAATTAATTCTTCAACAGGAACTCCGCCAATATCTGCGTGGCTCCATACAGGCAGCTCCGTGTCTCCATGCTCTCCAATGATATGTGCATGCACATTTGCTGGGGCAATATCGAAGTATTCGCCCAGTAAGAAACGGAATCGTCCAGAATCGAGAATCGTTCCACTTCCGATTACTCGTTCTTTAGGCAGTCCACTGAATTTCCAAGTTGCATAGGTTAATATATCGACAGGATTGGTAGCAATTAAGAAGATGCCATCGAAGCCGCTTGCCATTACTTGATCAACAAGGGATTTAAATATCTTTAGGTTTTTTTCAACAAGGTCTAAGCGGGTTTCCCCTGGTTTTTGATTCGCTCCTGCACATATACAGACGATATCCGCTTCTTTGCAATCGTCGTAGTTTCCGTACCATGTTTTGGTTGGGTTAGGTGCAAAGATTTTGCCGTGGTTCAAGTCCATTGCATCTCCCATAGCTTTATCTTCATTAACGTCAATTATTACTAATTCTTCAGTAATTGACTGGTTAAGCAGGGCAAATGCATAACTACTCCCAACGGATCCTGCACCTATAAGTGCCACTCGATTAATATTTCTTTGTATCATATTAATTTCCTCCATTCAGGTACCTGCATTTGTAAAAAGCGTAACAGTTTAATTGTGCCTTTTAAATCTAGTAAAATCAATGAATATATAATAAAATTTAGGAATTAGTCTAAATTAAGGGAAAAAGTAACGTATAATTAAGTGTAACTGGAAATGTTTGGCGTTCAGTCCTTAGCTACTATATTTTCGTTTGAATTAAAACATGAGCATAGTGAGGAGTAAACTATGAAGGATATGTCTATTGAGGATGAAATAGAATCATTGAAAATAGAAAATCAGCGTTATAGAGAATTAGTCTCTGAGCTTCCTTTTCCTTTAACCTATCATTCTAGGCATGGAATGATAGTGAAAAAAGCTAGCGGCAAAGATGTTTCTTATATAGAAGGAAAGAATAATAGCATGCACTCATCATTTATTTACGATTGTTTTTCTATCATGGAGGGGTATATGACCAATCTTTTTGATCATGTACCTCATCATATTGTTTTTATTGATAAAGATGGATTGGTGACACTTTGCAATGAGCAGACAGCTCTTGATTTACATGTGGATCAGAAGGAGATTGTGGGCACCCATATCCGGGATCTTTTAAAACTGCCTGATGAGGAAATCTTCTTGTTGAAAACATTGAACACAAAAGAAGATACTATAAATCATTTGATCATGGATAAAAATTATGGCGTTATTAATACCCGAATCATTTATGAAAAAGATGGTTCAATTAAACGAGTAATTGGCATCTTTCAGTTTGTTAATTTATATAAAGGTGCAGCAAAGCAAGCTCTTGCGGGGGGAATAGCTGCTGGAATTGCTCATGAGCTTAGGAATCCATTTACAACGGTGAGAGGTTTTTTACAATTAATGCAAGAAAGTATAGATAAGGAGAGTGCCGAGTTATTTAGGACGTTACTTATTCCTGAGATAGATCGGGCGAATACGATTATCAGCGATTTTTTGAAAATTTCTCGATCGGCTCATATGAATCGAGAAAAAATAGAGTTTGATTTCTTTGTTAATAATCATCTATTGAAAATCCTTACGAATGAATCGTTCTTGTATCATGCGACCGTTAATCATACTGTCTCAAAGGAAGCATCTGAATGTATCATTGAGATGAATAAAGATGAAATTATCCAAGTATTTATTAATTTATTTCGTAATGCTGTTGAAGCCGTTGAACAGACGAATTTACGAATTAATTGGAGTGCTGACAGAGTAGAGGATTGGCTTGCTATAACTTTTAGGGATAATGGTTCTGGAATAGACCCCGCAATTTTATCAGAAGTATTTGATCCATTTTTTACTACTAAAAGTGACGGTACCGGACTTGGGCTTTCAATATCGAAAACGATTATTGATAATCATGGGGGCAGGATGGAGGTAGCCAGTAGTCAGTTAGGGACGATTTTTACAATTATGCTGCCAGTTTCAAAATTAAGTTAAATGGAAGAAGGAGACGGGACAGATGGAGGTTAATCATTTGTTGTTCTCAGTGTCTAATTTGGATAAATCGATTATCTTTTATCAAACTGTTTTCGAAGCAAGGTTGTTAGTGAAGGGAAAAACCACCGCATACCTTGATTTAAATGGGTTATGGCTCGCACTTAACCTAGAGGAGACTATACCAAGAAATGAAATACTAGAATCTTATACTCATATTGCCTTCTCGGTGAAACAAAATGAGCTGGCAATGATTGAAGATAAATTAAATAAGCTCAATGTGTCTATATTGCCAGGACGGAATCGTGACGTGCGAGATAAGGAATCGATTTATTTTACAGATCCGGATGGCCATAAGTTTGAATTCCATACAGGTACACTTGAAGATAGGATGAACTATTATAAAGAAACCAAAGCTTATCTAGAATTTTTAACTAAAGTGAAACCTGCATTATGCAGGTTTTTTGTTGCTTAGAAGGGAGAGTTCTAATGTATAAGATAGTTTAAATCAGGGTACTAGTATGATGAGAGAATGGTTTTCTTAAAGAAAGGTGTGAACCAATGGAGAAAGCAAATGAGCTTCCTGTTAAGGCTGTCGATGCAATTGAAGAAGCTGCAGGAACGTTTCCAGGATATCGTCGGGCACATGCAAAAGGGAATTATTTTGAGGCAGTGTTTACCCCTAATGGGAAAGCGAGTACGTTTACAACAGCACCGCATCTTTTACATACACCCGTACCAGCCATTGTACGTTTTTCTAATAGTTCACCTAACCCAACACATGCAGATGCGTTGACGCCGCCTAAAGGAATGGCTGTGCAATTTCAATTACCAGATGGATCGGTTACCAATCTTATTGCCGTTACGATTCCTGTTTTCTTTGCGAGAACGCCTGAAGCATTTGTGGAGATAATGAAATTTTTTAAGTCAGCTAAAGGTGGATTACCGAACCTAAAAGAGTTGATGAAAATTGCCGTGAACTATCCTGAAAGCAAAGTAGGCTTTAAGATGGTTAAAGAAATGCGTTCACCCCTCAGTTTTGCAATGGCTCGTTATTTTTCCATACATGTATTTAATTTTATCAATAAGGAAGGCAGGAAACAATCGATTAAGTATCAATGGGAACCTGATGCGGGACTCGGAATGTATGGGAAACTAGAAGCTGCTGACTGTTCAGCTGATTATCTAAATGAAGAATTAACAGAAAGATTAGAGAGAGAGCCTGTCGGTTTTACACTTACCATTCAATTAGGAGAAGAAGGTGATCCAACAGATGATCCTACAGCAGCGTGGCCAGCAGAACGGCAAACGATAGAAATTGGACATCTCTCTATTTCTAAGAAACGGGTTGATTCGCCAGATAGGGTTCTGTTTGATCCCACAATTGTTTCCGAAGGCATTGAATGCTCGGATGATCCTATTTTACATTTCCGTCATGATGCCTACGAGGTTTCTTATAATCGCCGCATTCATGGTAAATAAAGACATAAACCGTATTCCTAGACGGAAATACGGCTTATCTACATATTTATAATAAAGATTCTGCTCCATCGATATATACCTTTGTCCCCGTAATATGGGAGGATAAGTTAGAGGCTAGAAATAAAACCAAATCCCCAACTTGTTCTGGTTTACCAGCTTCGCCAGCAAGGGGATGTTCTCCTTCCGGGTATTCAATTGGGATGGTGATTTTTTTGAGATTTTCGTTTTCAGGAAACGTATTTGTATCGATATTCGTATCAATTGCACCCGGACAAATTATATTCACGCGGATTTTATATCGTGCCAGTTCTAGGGCAGCCATCTTACCAAAGGCGACTTGTCCAGCTTTTGAGGTACTGTAAGCTGAAAATCCAAAGTTATTAAATGTCCGGTTTCCGTTGATTGAGCTTGTAATCACAATACTCCCGCCATTTTCTTTCATGTAAGGAATAGCATTTTTAACTGTTAAAAAGGTTCCGCGTAAATTGGTTTGGATGGTGGCATCGAATTCATCGATTGATAGATCCTCAATGGGTGCAATTACCCCGTTTATCCCGGCGTTTGAGAAGACAAAATCAAGTTTGCCCCATTCTTCGAAGACTCTTTTGAAGGCTTGTTCCATATCTTCTGTTTTGGAAACATCTGCTTCTACAATGATTGCTTCGCTGCCAAGTTCCTCAATTTCACGCTTTACTTCCACGGCATCTTCAGCATTAAGGTCAAGTAAGGCAATTCTTGCCCCATTTTCTGCAAGCTTTAAGGCAGCTCCACGACCAATACCAGAACTCCCTCCGGTTATTAAAGCCACTTTATTTTTCATTAAATTTGCCATACTTCCTCAACTCCTTTTTTCTATTATTACCCAATTTATATATAAAAAGAAACCCTGTAAGACACTTTTTTAAAAATCTCTGGATAGGGATTATAATAATAAAGCGCTGCTAAACTAGTGTTGATTTGCAAACTGATATCTTGTATCTTGGAAAAAGGGGTAATCATATGAAGAAAAGAAAAGGACTAACATAGATTACTAGCTTTCATTGTGACATGAGGATATATTAAATAAAGAACAGAACAATAGATATTAGGAGGCTTACACATGATACGGTTTGGGATTATCGGAACTAACTGGATTACAGAACGGTTTTTAAAGGCATCTGAAGCACACGAAAAATTTAAGCTTACGGCGGTTTATTCACGATCAGAGGAAAGAGCTCGTGAGTTTGCCGGCAAATATCAGGCTGAAAATACGTTTACAAGTCTAGAGGATATGGCATCTAGTGACATGATTGACGCAGTGTATATCGCAAGTCCAAATGCTTATCATGCAGAACAAGCTATTCTGTTTTTAGAAAATGGCAAGCATGTACTATGTGAGAAGCCAATTGCTTCAAATACAGCAGAAACACGTGCGATGATTGAAGCAGCTAAAAGAAATGGCGTTGTTTTAATGGAAGCGATGAAATCAACCTTAATGCCGAACTTTAAGAGTATTGAGGATAATATCCATAAGCTTGGAAAAGTACGTACATATTTTGCAAATTACTGTCAGTACTCATCGCGTTATGATTCCTATCGACAAGGGACGGTCTTAAACGCCTTTAATCCAGCTCTTTCTAATGGGGCATTGATGGATATAGGTATCTATACAATTTATCCACTTGTTGTTTTGTTTGGTAAGCCTAATTCTATTAAGGCGACAGGTCACGTACTCGAGTCTGGTGCTGATGGGAATGGAAGTATTCTTCTCAGTTATGATGGAATGGAGGCAGTAGTGATGTATTCAAAAATAACGGAATCACCATTGCCTTCGGAAATTCTTGGAGAGGATGGATCTATGGTTATTCATCATATATCTAGTCCGGAAAAAATTGAAATACGTGCACATGATGGTACGATTACTGATATAAGTTATGAACAACAAGAGGACTCTATGTATTACGAAATAAAAGAATTTATCCAACTGATTGAAAGTGGTAAACAGCAGTCCTCACAGAATACGTGGGAAATATCACTTGCTGTCGTGGAAATTATGGATGAAGCCCGACGTCAAATGGGTATTGTATATCCAAATGATACTAACTAATAGTAAAAAACTGTCGAGAAAATTTCTCGGCAGTTTTTTTAGTTATATGTGACAATTCAGAGAATGTATTGATGTTTAATTAAATAACCCTATATTTTTAAAAGGAAATGACTAGACATTTCTTTTTAATTGGCTATAATAAAGTTGTAACCGCTTAACAAACTAAAAATTATGAATCGAAGGAGTTTGATTATCAATGAATAGAATTTTACTAGCATGTAGTTCAGGTATGTCTACTAGTTTACTTGTGACAAAGATGGAAGCGTATGCGGAATCTATCGGTGATGAAGCGAAAATTTGGGCAGTCGGTCAAAATCAAGCGAAACAAGATATGGCAGAAGCAGATGTTGTTTTAATCGGACCTCAAATGAGTTTCTTGAAGAAAGAACTTCAAAAAGAAGCTGCTCAATACAATATCAATGTTGATGTGATCGATATGATGGCATATGGATTAGCAGACGGTAAAAAAGCTTACGAACAGGCACTAGCCTTAATGGGGAAAAAATAATGGAGATTAATTTAGAAGAACTTACCAGTGAACAAATTAATTTTCAACTTATTCTTCATAGCGGCAACGCGCGCAGCAAGGTCATCCAATCCCTTCGTGAATACCGCGAAGGCAATGTAGAAGAAGCAGAAAACTTATTAAAACAGGCTGAAGAGGATTTAAATGCTGCACATGGAATTCATTTCAAAATGGTTCAAAAAGAAGCGCAAGGTGAAAAAGTAGAGTTCTCCATGTTATTTATGCATGCAGAGGATCACTTAATGTCAACACTTACGATGAAGGAACTAGTTATCGAATTACTAGAAATTTTTAAAGCTAAGAATTTATAAAAAGAAATACCCATTGATAAGGGAGGGAAAATTATGTTTGAGAAATTTAGTCAGTTTTTAATTCCAATTGCGGGCAAGTTGAATAACAATCGCTATCTACAGGTTATACGTGATGCATTTATGTTAGCGTTCCCATTAACAATATTTGGTTCTATTGTCGTAGTATTAACCAATCTGCCATTTTTAAATAAATTTTTAAGTGATGAGTTTATTGCTTCTTTCCAATCGTCATTCGGAATTGCTTCACAGGCAACCATGGGGATCATGTCCGTTTTCGTTGTCTTTGGTATAGGATACTATCTATCAAAAAGTTACAACGTGGAAGCTGTTTTTGGAGGCGTCATTGCTCTTGCTTCGTTTTTGATTTTAACACCTTTTATGATTGAAACAGATGCTGGCGCTGTTACAAATGTTATACCGCTTGATCGCCTAGGTGCCAAAGGAATGTTCCTTGGAATGATTACAGCCTTTCTAGCAGGTGAGATTTATAGAAGAGCTGTTCAGAAAGACTTAACTATTAAGATGCCAGCAGGAGTACCTCCGGCTGTAGCGAAGTCGTTTGCTGCTTTATTCCCAGCATTAATTACATTAACAATCTTTTTATTCATAAATGTTCTTGTTACACAAGCGTTTAATACAAACCTTCATGATTTTATCTATGATGTGATTCAAGCACCGCTAGTAGGTCTTGGTGGAGGGTTAATTCCAACATTAATTGCTGTGTTTGTTATTCAACTTCTCTGGTTCTTTGGTCTGCACGGTCAGATTATCATCAACTCAGTAATGGATCCAATTTGGAATACATTAGCTCTAGAAAACTATGATAAATTTGTTCAAGGCGGGGAACTGCCAAACATTGTGACTAAGTCATTTATGGATGTGTTTACAGTCGGAATGGGCGGTACCGGAATGACGCTGGCTGTTATCGTTGCTATCCTTGTCTTTATGAGAAGTAAGCAGATGAAACAAGTAGCCAAACTCGGTGCGGGACCTGGTATCTTTAACGTCAACGAACCGATTATTTTCGGCTTGCCAATTGTTATGAATCCAATGATTATTGTACCTTGGATTTTAGCGCCAATGATTGTTACGGCTGTTACGTATTTTGCTTTCGCAACAGGGATAGTGCCTAAAACTACAGGAGTAACGGTTCCTTGGACAGTGCCAATTGGAATAAGCGGATACTTAGCAACGAATTCCCTAATGGGGTCGCTGCTGCAGATTGTCAACTTCTTCATTGTTTTTGCCATCTGGTTCCCATTCTTGAAAATTATTGATGGAGTAAATATTAAAAAAGAAAAAGAAGAAGAAATGAAAAAAGCATCATAAAAGCTGTGTTCAACTAGAAAATAGATCTGCCTAATCAGGCGGCAAATCTGAGACATCTATTAGAGAATGAGAGGGAGGATTTATATGACACGTACAAATAATGAATCAATTCAATTCAAATTTCCTGAGGACTTTTGGTGGGGATCTTCGGCATCCGCAACCCAGACTGAGGGGGCAGCTGATCTTGATGGCAAAGGGAAGAATATTTGGGATCACTGGTTTGAAATCGAAGCGAATCGTTTTTTCGATGGAGTAGGTCCTCAAAATACTTCACAGTTCTATTATAAGTATAAAGAAGATATCCAGTTAATGAAGGAAATCGGTCACAATTCATTCAGACTATCTATTTCTTGGTCAAGGTTATTCCCTGAGGGAAAAGGGGAAATGAATGAGAAGGCAGTAGAATTTTATAATAATGTGATTGATGCATTAATTGCAGCAGAGATTGAACCATTCGTTAATCTTTATCATTTTGATATGCCGATGGCTTTACAGGAAACTGGAGGCTGGAATAATCGTGAAACGGTTGATGCCTATGAAAAATATGCGGAAACATGTTTCAGCCTATTCGGTGATAGAGTGAAGAAATGGTTTACTCATAATGAACCGATCGTACCTGTTGAAGGTGGATATTTATATGATTTCCATTATCCAAACGAGGTTAATTTCCAAAAAGCAGTTCAAGTTGCTTATCATACAATTCTATCAAGTGCAAAAGCGATTAAAATTTACAAAACGATGAAACTTGATGGAAAAATAGGGATTATCCTGAATTTAACCCCGTCATATCCGAGGAGTCAGCACCCAGCTGATTTAAAAGCTTCGGTATTGTGTGATGCCTTTTTCAACCGTTCGTTCCTTGATCCATCTGTTAAAGGAACATTCCCAACAGAACTGGTTGATATTCTGAAGGAAGAAGGCTATATGCCTGTTATCGAAGATGGTGATTTAACTATTATTAAAGAGAACACAGTGGATTTACTCGGAGTTAATTATTATCAGCCAAGACGTGTGAAGGCGAAGGATAGTTTTCCAAATCCTGATGGGCCGTTTATGCCGGATCGTTATTTTGATAACTACATTATGCCTGGTCGTAAAATGAATGTTTACCGCGGGTGGGAAATTTACGAAAAAGGCGTCTATGATATTTTAACTAATTTAAAAGATAATTACGGAAACATTGAATGCTTCATTTCTGAAAATGGCATGGGTGTCGAAGGAGAAGAGCGTTTCCGTAATGAAGATGGTATGATTGAAGATGATTATCGAATTGATTTTATCAGTGAACATTTAAAATGGGTGCATAAAGCTTTGATAGAGGGTTCCAATGTTAAAGGCTATCATTTATGGACGTTCATGGATAACTGGTCTTGGAGTAATGCCTATAAAAACCGTTATGGCTTTGTCTCTGTTAATTTAGAGAAAGATAACGAACGAACCGTTAAGAAAAGCGGTTATTGGTTTAAGGATGTTGCTGCAAATAATGGATTTTAATAAGTAGTAAAACAGAGTTTTGAGAATGCAGCCTATACTTTTAGCGCATTGCTCAGAACTCTGTTTACTATTTTTGGATGCAAAAGTTATATACTGTTAGTGAAAGTCTATTATAATGAAGAAAATGGTTGGAGTGTATAGAATGAATAAATACGAAGCAATTTCTGAAGAAATGAGAAACCGCATTCATACGGGATATTATCCAGATGATCTGCCAATTCCTGATGAGCTCACACTGGCAGCGGAGTTTAATTGCAGCCGAATGACCATGAAACGGGCACTGGATATTTTAGTCGCCGAAGGACTAATGCTTCGAAAGCGAGGTCATGGTACATTTATTGTTCAAGCTCCGCTACGTGATGAAACGGTTAATGTGATTAGTGAAGATTCCAAGGGACTTTCAAATTTGGTTCTTGGAAAAAAAGTAGACAGTAAAATCGTTTCTTTTGAGGTACAGTTCCCTTCTGAAGAGGTTGCTAGACACTTGTCAATTAAGAGAGATACGCCTGTTTATTCAATTATACGATTGAGAAATGTTGATGATGAACCATATGTAATTGAAAAAACGTATATGCCTGTTGCATTAATACCTGGACTGAATGAAGAGGTACTCTATGCATCTATTTATAATTATATTCATCAGTCACTAGAATTAAAAATTGGCGGTGCTCATCGGAAAATTCGAGCAGACAAGTCCAATGTATTAGATCAACAATATCTAGACTGTCATCCTACAGACCCGGTTCTTGAAGTGGAACAAGTTGGTTTTTTAAATAATGGTATACCCTTTGAATATTCATTTTCAAGACATCGTTATGACAAATTTGTTTTTACAACCGTTTCCATTAGCAAATAAGAAGGCAGGGAGAAACATGGCATTAGTAGGCGGTATCGAAGCAGGAGGAACAAAATTTGTTTGTGCAATTGGTGATCATACTGGTGAGATAAGAGAACGAATTGAAATTCCAACAACAGTCCCTGAAGAAACAATGGAAGAAGTCATACGCTTTTTTCAAGCATACGACATAGAAGCCATTGGAATAGGATCGTTCGGTCCAATAGATGTAAATCGAGAAAGCCCAACCTACGGATCTATTACTTCGACACCCAAGCCAGGCTGGAGAAACTATCCGATTGTTACTAAAATGAAAGAGCATTTTAACGTACCAATGGGTTTTCATACTGATGTAAATGCAGCTGCATTAGGTGAAGGAACGTACGGAGCTGCAAAAGGACTTAACAGCTGTTTATATATGACCGTTGGTACAGGCATAGGTGCAGGAGCTTTAGTCGGCGGGAAATTACTGCAGGGATACTCGCATCCAGAAATGGGTCATATATTAATTAGAAGACATCCTGAAGACCATTACCAAGGTAAGTGTCCCTATCATATAGATTGCTTTGAAGGGCTAGCAGCGGGACCGGCTATCGAAGCGCGCTATGGAGTGAAAGCTCATGAGCTTGAAGAACGAAGTGATGTATGGGAGTTAGAGGCTTATTATATCGCACAAGCACTTATGAATTTTATCTTAATTCTCTCTCCTCAGAAAATTATTCTTGGCGGGGGGGTCATGAAGCAGCGACAAGTGTTTCCGAAAATCCGTACGCAATTAGAGAATGTGCTAAAAGGGTATGTGGATACCCCTAATCTTCAGGACTATATTGTCAGCCCTGGTTTAGGCAGCAATTCTGGAATCATTGGTTCACTAATCTTGGCTGATCAAGCATTACACGGCAACTAGGATCGTAAATGAAATCTTTGATGAAGAAGTGGAGGTTCAGCAGATGAACGTTAAAATCAATCGGAATGCAGCGAAGGTGTTGAAACAGCTTTTAAACAGTGAAGAAGCTGAAGGGAAATACATTCGTGTTTTCATTACTCATATGCATGGGGACCATGCTCACTATGATTACAAATTGGATACACCAAAAGAACATGATGTAATTGTAAAAACAGACAAAGAAATTGATGTGCTGCTTGACAGTCGTGAAGGATTTTTAGATGGTGTTTGGATTAAATATTTCTTTGTTCCGGAAGCAGGTTTTGAAATCACCAATCCATCAAAAGAGCATCACCACCATCACTAAGTGACAAAAGCCAGACTTTAGGTCTGGCTTTTTGTATGCAAAAAAGTTACCTGTCTTCTAAAAGAATATAATATAGTAAAAAAGTAACCGGTGAGATTTATGTAAGACCATTTTATTTCATTTCACATTGGAATTAGCTAGATTAAAGCGGAAATATGTAGTTTATTGTTACGAATGAAATATAAATGTAATGTTATTATTACGAGATTGATAAATTTAAATGATATACTACTTTTTGTGGGTGAAATATTTACTACTTTAATAATATATTTTTACATATAAAAAATAGATATACTCTAGCAAATAGAGAAGAAAGCAGGGGAAAATGAAATTGAAGAAAAAGCTTATCGCGCTTAATACTACTATTCTACTTGGATTAGGAACTTTTGTTTCAATCCCTTCAGTAAATGCAGAATCTATCAGTGAATTAGAGAAGCAGCAACATACTATTCAGGGAGAACGCACTGGCATTCAATCCGAAATTGACACTGCAGTCGCGAAAATCTCTAAACTTCAAGATGAGCAAGTGCAATTAACTGCACAAATTAAACGAATTGATCAAGCAATAAAAGACAATCAAGCGAAAATTACTGAAACCAAAAGTGATATAGAAGAAACGAACCAGGAAATTAAACAACTTGATAAAGAAATTGCTGTGTTAAAAGAAAGAATTCAAAAACGCAACGAAATTCTTAAAGAACGCGCAATTGCCTTCCAAAAGAGCGGCGGGGATATCAATTACCTTGAAGTCTTGTTAGGTTCTTCAAACTTTGGAGATTTAATCAGCCGTGTTGGCGCAGTTGCAACAATGGTGGATGCGGATCGAACCATTTTGGAAGAGCATGAGTCAGACAAAAAAGAAGTAGAAGAAAAACAAGCAGCAGTTGAAAAAAAACTAGCTGATTTAACTAACATGAAAATTGAGCTAGAAGGAATGCTTGCTCAGATTAAAGACCAAAAAGATCAGAGTCTAGAATTGAGTAAAGATCTTGCTGCTAAAGAAACGGCAGCAGCTGCGATTATTTCCGATTTGAAAGAAAAGGATGCAGACCTTGCCGCTCAAGTTACCTCTATTCAACAGGATATGGTTAAAGAGAAAGTTCGTATAGCAGAAGCAGAAGCTGCTAAACAACGTGCTGCTGAAAAAGCTGAAGCAGAACAAGTTGCTGCTCAAAAGCAAAAACAACCAGCAGCTTCAAGCAAATCTACTGCATCTGCAAAAACAGAACCAACTAGTCAATCAACAAGTCATACATCAACAGCAAAAACAGTGATTAAAAAATCTTCTACAGTACAAACTCCATCAGCACAAGCTGTAGCACCTGTTCGAAATTTAAGTGCTGCAGTTACTGCAGGTAATAAGTATATCGGCAATTCTGTTTATGTTTTTGGCGGCGGACGCACACAATCCGATATCAATAATGGACGCTTCGATTGTTCTGCATTCGTACGCTGGGCTTATTCACAAGCCGGAATTAACGTAGGTTCTATGGGTGCAATCAGTACAGATACATTAAAAGGTTACGGTACAAGAATCTCTGAGAGCCAAATGCAGCCTGGAGATATGGTATTCTTTAATACCTACAAAACAGACGGCCACGTAGGAATCTATGTAGGCGGAGGTAAATTCATCGGATCCCAAAGCTCAACTGGTGTAGCTATTGCCAGCATGACAAGCGGATACTGGAATGGTGTATTTACTGGACACGTTAGACGCTTATAATTGATTGAAAAAGGCTAGTAGAGCGAAGAAGCTCTACTAGCCTTTTTTTTGTTTTCTTTTGGATGGACGCCATCCTGTCTGAGCAAAATAAAAACCCGGTGAGAGACCCCGCCCTGCATATATACTGAATTACGCTGTAACCCCGTCAATAAAGTGTTTAATCATCATGGCTGCAGCACCTAGAGCAGTAGCGTTATGCTTAAGTGCGGATACTAGGAGTATATTGATATCAGGAGCATGTGTATGATTTGGAACTAAGGTATGCCTAATCGAATTAAGTACTTGTGGGAAGGCTTCAATGATGCGGTTTCGCAAAATAATGACTTCAGGATCAAATGTGTTGATGATATTTTTAAGTCCAATCCCAAGATAAAACCCGAAGTTATCGAGCGCTTGTAGAACTTGTGGATCGTTTTGTTTTGCTCGATGTAGAATATCCTGCCACATTAGTGTCTGATTGTTGCTCATTAATGATCGGTGTAAGGCTTTTTCAGAGGCATAGAGTTCCCAACAGCCGCGGTTGCCGCATGTACAACGTGGTCCATTGAAATCAATGACTGCATGTCCCATTTCACCAAATAAGCCGTTCTTACCTTTTAACAGTTTGTTATTTTGGATCACGCCCGTTCCAATTCCTGCATTAATACTGACATAAACAATATTTTTAAACTGTTTAGCAGCTCCATATTCTTTTTCTCCATAAGCTCCTGCATTGGCTTCATTTTCTACAAATACTGGGACTTTAAACGTTTGTTCAAGGATTTGTTTAAAAGGGATTTCACTCCAACTCGAATTAGGTGTGAAGGTTAGTTCTTGGTCATTATTTACGAGACCTGGAACGCCTAAACAGATGCCAATTAAGCCGTATCGGGAATCAGGGATGACTGAGACTTGTTTTTCAAGCAGTTCAATCATTAATTTCTGAAGATCTTCTGGAAGGATTAACTCTATTTTTTGATGTGACTCAGAGACAATGGTTCCTTCTAAATCGGTTAATACAATGGTGAGATAATCAACACCAAGATCTATTCCTATCGTAAAACCTGCATTCTTATTAAAGACGAGCATAACTGGACGACGTCCCCCACTGGAAAGACCCTGACCAATTTCAAATATTAAGTTATCATCAAGTAAATCTGCTACTTGTGAAGATACTGTGGTTTTATTCAGCCCAGTAATTTCAGACAGCTTGGCTCGAGAGACAGGCGAAGTATGAATGATTTCTCGTAAAACGAGCTTTTTATTCATTTTTTTTACAAGTGCTTGGTCCGCACTAATCATTGAACATTCACCCACTTTATATATTGGCTAAATTAAGTATACACAATAAAACATGAATTCTCCCTAATTGATTATAACTTATCGACTTTTTCTAAAAAAGTATTGTATTTTTTAAATATTTGGCTTATTATTTGAACATAAGTTAGTTTAACCAAACAACTAAGTAAAAGGTTTATTTTTTTGATGCTTGATGACAGCGTTTACAATTTGGAGGGAACATGTATGAAATATCTGTATACAGTCATAGTGGCAGCAGTCATGCTTTTTGCTTTTACTGCAAATGGTCAGGATACTTCCAAGGAGAAGAAAAAAGAAAATGAGGAAATTATTATTGGGTTATCCATTGATGATTTACGTCTTGAAAGATGGCAAAAGGACAGAGATTTATTTGTCGCCCAGGCTAAAAAATTAGGTGCTAAGGTGATTGTTCAATCAGCAAACGGTGAGGATGCTAAGCAAATGTCACAAACTGAGAATTTGTTGTCACAAGGTGTTGATATTCTGGTTATTATTCCACATAGTTCTGATGCGATGGCATCTGCGGTGGATTCTGCTAATAAACAGGGAGTACCCGTTATCGCGTACGATCGGATCATCACAAACTCAAATGTAAATGCTTACATATCGTTCGATAATATCAGGGTTGGAGAAATGCAGGCAGAGTATCTTGTGAATAAGGTCCCTCAAGGGAATTATTTCTTGATTGGCGGATCACCGACTGATAATAATGCGAAATTATTCCGTAAAGGTCAAATGAATATCTTACAACCATTGATTGATAAAGGTGATATTAAGGTAGTTGGTGACCAATGGGCAAAGGATTGGCAGGCTAATGAGGCCATGTCGATTATGGAAAATGGGTTAACGAGTACGAAGAATAATGTGGACGCAGTCGTGGCTTCAAATGATAGTACAGCAGGCGGTGCCATTCAGGCTCTTGCTTCACAAGGAATGGACGGCGACGTAGTTGTTTCTGGTCAAGACGCAGATTTAGCCGGCTTGCAGCGGATAGCTGAAGGCAAGCAGGCAATGACTGTGTATAAACCAGTTAAAACACTTGCAACTGAAGCAGCGAAGTTGGCTGACAGATTGGCCAGAGGCAAAGACATAGAAGCTAATGGAAAAACAAATAACGGAAAGATTGATGTTCCATCTATTTTACTTGATCCAATCTCAGTTGACCAAACGAATATCAAAGAGACAGTCATAAAGGATGGATTCCAAGAAGAAGCTAAAATTTATAAAAATAGTAAATAACCATCATTTTACTAAGAAAGGGGGCTAAGAGAATGGTTGATTATATTCTGAAGATGGAAGGAATCGTAAAAGAATTTCCTGGTGTAAAGGCCCTTGATGGCGTTAGTTTTTCAGTGAAACGCGGTGAAATCCATGCGTTATGCGGTGAAAATGGGGCAGGGAAATCTACACTTATGAAGATTCTCAGCGGAATCTATCCAGAAGGTACTTATACTGGAGATATTATGATTGACGGAAAGAAAATCAGCTTTCAAAAAATCAAGGATTCTGAACAAACAGGTATTTCGGTTATTTATCAAGAGCTTGCATTGGTGCCGGAGCTGTCAATTGCAGAAAATATTTTTCTGGGAAATGAATTTTTAAGCAAAGGGCTAATCGATTGGGATCGAACGCTAATTGAAGCAGCAAAGTGGCTGGAACAGGTTGGGTTAGTTGTGAATCCTAATGAAAAAGTGAAAAATTTAGGCGTAGGGCAGCAGCAGCTTGTAGAGATTGCAAAGGCACTGTCAAAAGAGAATAAAATGATTATTCTGGATGAACCGACAGCTGCACTAACTGAAACAGAAGTTGAGACCCTAATTACACTGTTAGAAAACTTGCGAAATAAAGGCGTAACGTGTATTTATATTTCACATAAACTCAATGAAGTGATGCGGCTTTGTGATTCTGTCACCATTTTACGTGATGGGAAAACGATTGTAACGAAGGAAATTCACGAACTTAATGAAGATAAGATTATCTCTTATATGGTTGGTCGAGAGCTTACTCAGCTTTACCCAATGGATAAACGTGAAATAGGGAAACCAATGCTAGAGGTAAAGAATTATTCGGTAATTGATACAGAAGGGAAGCAAGTTATTCAGAATGTAAGCTTTACTGTTCATCAAGGAGAAATACTTGGGATATCAGGCTTAATGGGATCGGGAAGAACTGAACTGTTCACCAGCATATTTGGCGCGTTTGAAGGAACTGCGGAAGGTGAAGTTAAAATCGATGGACATAGAGTCACGATCGGCGATACAGCGGCAGCAGTTAAATATGGACTTGCATACGTTCCAGAGGATCGTAAAAAGACGGGACTTGTACTAGGTGCAAGCATTAAAGAAAACACGATTATAGCTTCTATAGATACAATTTGTAAGAATGGTATTGTTGATGAATCAAAAGGAATATCGGCAGCTGAAAAGTATATGAAGATGCTTAGGACGAAGGCGAATTCTATCCATACGATTGTTGGTACTTTAAGCGGAGGAAATCAGCAGAAAGTAGTGCTTGGTAAATGGATGATGACAGCTCCTAAAGTTCTAATTCTAGATGAACCGACGCGAGGTATCGATATTGGTGCTAAATCTGAAATCTATAACATTATGAATCAATTAGCAAAAGAAGGGTTAGCGATTATCATGATCTCTTCCGAACTTCCAGAGGTATTGGGTATGTCAGACAGAATTCTGGTCATGTCTGAAGGGACTGCTCCTAAAATATTAACGAAGGACGAAGCAGATCAACCTACGATTATGAAATGGGCAACTAGGGGGAAAGAACATGTCAATGCCTGAAGCTGGCAACTCAAAATTAGTAAACAAGCCTAGCATGAAAGACAAACTACAATTTACGTTTAACCTGCGTCAATATGCGTTACTAATTGCTGCTGTATTAATTACGATTATCTTCACGATAGGGACAGATGGAGCGTTTCTATCATCACGAAACATCTCAAACTTATTTACACAAATGTCCGTCACAGCTATTCTCGCCATCGGAATGACACTGGTGATTGTTTCAGGCCATATTGATTTATCAGTGGGTTCTCTTGTGGGGCTGACAGGTGGTATAGCAGCTATTCTTCACGTCTGGTTTGGCTGGGGAACAGTCCCAACAATTGGAGCAGCATTGGTCATTGGGGTCATTGGAGGTGCTATCCAAGGCTGGTGGGTTGCATATAAAAAGCTGCCGGCTTTCATTGTTACACTTGGTGGAATGATGGTTTTTCGAGGGATTCTGATTGGTGTCAGTAAAGGGGAGACAGTCGCTCCGCTTAACAACAGCTTTAAGGTAATTGGTCAAGGTCACATCCCCTATTTAACAGGGTTTATCATTAGCGCAGTTATTGTTATTATCGCGATTTATATGACTTTCAGTAATCGAAAGAGAAAAGAAAAGATGGGGCTTACACTACCGAGTGAGACCATTGATTATGGAAAAACAACCGGTTTCGCCGTGGTTTTCATGCTGTTTGTCTATGTCATGAACCGCTACTTGGGTATACCCGTACCATTTATGATGGTACTAGTGACAGCAGCGATCTTCATGTTTATTGCTGGAAAAACAAAGTTTGGCCGTTACGTATATGTAATTGGCGGAAATGAGGAAGCAGCCCGCTATTCAGGGATTAATATAAAGCACAACGTATTGTACGTATTCACACTAATGGGGCTGCTTTCAGGAGTTGCTGGGGTTTTACTGACCAGCCGTTTAAATGCTGCTACAACAGGTGCAGGGAATATGTTTGAAATGGACGCGATTGCGTCAGTTGTAATTGGCGGAACAAGCTTAATGGGAGGGATTGGTACAATCCCAGGTTCGATCATTGGTGCCTTAATTATGTCGAGCATCGATAATGGAATGAGCATGATGAATATTGAACCATTTTGGCAGTATATCGTGAAAGGGTCCATTCTAGTCCTAGCTGTATGGATGGATGTAGCTACAAAAAAGAAAAAATAATTTGAGGAGGAACTAACATGACAAAATATTTTAATGACATTCAACAAGTTAAATTCGAGGGAGGAGCTTCAAAAAATCCATTCGCATTTAAATATTATAACCCCGAGGAAGTCATCGGTGAGAAAACAATGAAAGAACATTTGCGTTTTTCTATGGCATATTGGCATACATTCAATGCAGATGGATCTGATCCATTTGGTGCTGGTACGATGCTGCGTCCATGGGATAAATTTCAAGGAATGGACCAATCAAAAGCTCGTGCGGAAGCTGCGTTTGAACTATTCGGTAAGCTGGATATGCCATACTATGCCTTTCATGATGTGGATATTGCGCCAGAAGGTGATACCTTACGTGAGAGTTTCCAGAATACAGATCAAATGGTCGCTGTACTTAAGGATTATATGAAAGCAAGTGGTGTGAAATTATTATGGAATACGGCCAATATGTTTACCAATCCTCGTTATGTACATGGTGCTGCAACATCAAGTAATGCTGATGTATTCGCTTATAGTGCGGCAAAAGTTAAAAAAGGACTTGAAGTTGCGAAGGAATTGGGTTCAGAAAACTACGTATTCTGGGGCGGTCGTGAAGGGTATGATTCGTTATTGAATACCGATATGGGTCTTGAACTAGATAACTTAGCACGTTTTATGCACCTAGCTGTAGATTATGCGAAAGAAATTGGCTATACCGGTCAATTCTTAATTGAACCGAAACCAAAGGAACCTACCAAGCATCAATATGATTTTGATGTGGCAACTGCCCTTCAGTTTTTAAAAAAGTATGACTTAAGTGATCATTTCAAAATGAATATTGAAGCTAACCATGCTACCCTTGCTGGGCACACGTTCGAACACGAAATCAGAGTAGCTCGATTAAATGGTGCGTTAGGTTCACTTGATGCGAACCAAGGTGACCCACTTCTTGGTTGGGATACAGATGAATTCCCAACTGATATTTATACCTCAACACTGGCCATGTATGAAGTACTTGAAAATGGCGGAATCGGTTCTGGCGGATTGAACTTTGATGCGAAGACACGCAGATCTTCAATTGATCCTGAGGATTTGGTGTACGCTCATATCGCAGGCATGGATAGTTTTGCAAGAGGATTAAAAGCAGCTCATAACCTGCGTACGGATCGTGTTTTCGAAGATGCGATTGCCAAACGTTACAGCAGCTATACGGAAGGTATAGGTTTAGATATTGTTGAAGGAAGAGCGGACTTCAAAATGCTTGAAAAGTATGCGCTTGAACATGATCAAATCAAGAATCAATCAGGTCGTATAGAATTGCTTCGTTCGAAGATTAACCAGTACATTTTTGAAGCATAAAAGTATCAGCTTATATAATATAGAAGGAAAGGGTAGAATTGTTCATTATTCTGCCCTTTTTTTAACAAAGGAGAAGAGTAGATGAAATATGTAATTGGTATTGACTTGGGAACAAGTTCAGTTAAATCGATATTGGTGAATCAACTGGGTGAAGTATGTGATGAAACTGCACAAGAGTATCCACTTATTCATGAGAAATCCGGTTACAGTGAACAAAATCCAGAAGAATGGGTTAATCAAACTGTTAAGTCATTGAAGGAATTAACGATTCGTTCTGGTGTTTCTGCTTCTGATATTGAAGGGATTAGTTTTTCTGGACAGATGCATGGACTAGTCTTACTCGACGATCATATGCAGGTGCTTAGGAATGCAATTCTTTGGAACGATACACGCACGACTCCTCAATGTCAGCAGATTATTCATGAATTTGGAGATACGGTACTTGCCGTTACGAAGAATGCGGTTCTTGAAGGATTCACCCTGCCGAAGTTATTGTGGGTTCAGCAGCATGAGCCAGAATTATTTGCAAAAGCAGCGGTGTTTATGCTTCCAAAAGATTATCTGCGTTTCCGACTAACGGGTGCCATACACATGGACTATTCGGATGCTGCCGGCACCTTACTATTGGATGTAATTAATAAAAACTGGAGCGAAGAAATAGCCTCCAAATTTTCAATCCCGCTTTCTATTTGTCCGCCTCTTGTTGAATCGAGTGCGTGTGTTGGAAACTTGATACCTGAGATTGCTGAACAAACAGGACTTTCTACAGATACGAAAATAATGGCTGGCGGTGCGGATAACGCTTGCGGTGCAATCGGTGCAGGAATCGTTTCAAAAGGAAAAACACTGTGTAGTATTGGTACTTCCGGAGTCATTTTATCTTATGAAGAAGAAAAAAGTCGTGATTTTGCCGGTAAGGTTCATTTCTTCAACCACGGAAAGGAAGATGCCTATTATACGATGGGGGTGACACTTTCTGCCGGACAGAGTTTAAAATGGTTTAGAGAAACCTTTGCAGATGGAGAGACATTTGAGGAATTAACAGCAGGACTAGAAGAATTGCCGATTGGGTCAGGCGGTCTATTATTTACTCCTTATTTATATGGAGAGCGGACACCTCATGCGGATTCTTCAATACGTGCTAGTTTTATCGGGATGGATGAGACACATACAAAGAAACATTTTGCTAAGGCTGTTATGGAGGGAATCACCTTTTCACTTCAGGAATCGCTGGAAATTTTCCGAAGCCAAGGAAAAGAGATTGAGTCAATTGTTTCTATAGGCGGCGGTGCAAAGAATCCGGTTTGGCTGCAAATGCAGGCTGATATTTTTAACGCACAAGTGTTGACGCTTACAAGTGAACAAGGGCCTGCAATGGGAGCAGCGATCTTAGCAGCTGTTGGTTCAGGTTGGTTCCGTACGATTGAAGATTGTTCAAAAACATTTATTGGAACAGCATCTATATACGAGCCGAATCCTGAGGCGGTTATCCGTTATCAAGAGTTGTTCGCTGTCTATCAAAATGTGTATGGTAAAACAAAGGAGATATGTGCAGCCCTGCAAAATTTCAAAGGACAATAAACATAGAATGGAGGTTTCAAAATGTCTAGTTATATTAAAGAAAGTCAGTATCTTGGTGAAAAAGCAATCGTATTTGGAAATAGTCAGCTGGAAGCAGTCCTTTTACCTGGATTAGGCAGTAATCTAATATCGTTAAAATTGAAGTCAAAGGACGCTGACTTATTACGGGTACCTGAAAGTAAGGCTCAGTATGAAAAAAACCCAGTACTCTATGGTATGCCAATCCTTTTTCCGCCAAACAGGATAGACAGTGGGATTTTTACATATGACGGCCAAACCTACCAACTTACTAAAAATGAAGAAAAATATAATAATCATCTGCATGGTTTTTTATATGATAAACCGTGGAAAGTATTGAAACAAGATCGAAATGCTGAAAGTGTTCGTATAGTAACAGAAATCAATAGTGATGACTTTACTAGTATTACGAAACAATTTCCCCATTCATTTTCTGTAAAGATGACGTATACATTAGATGGGGGTGTCCTCTCAACAAACGCAACGATTAGTAACCATGGGACGAGGAAGTTTCCATGGGGACTAGGTTATCATACTACGTTTAATTTGCCCATCTCAGCAGACGGGGCTCTTGAGAATTGTACAGTTTCGCTGCCAGTAGATGAACATTGGACGCTTAATGAGCGTATGCTTCCTATAGGGGAAATCCGCAAACTGACAGATGCAGAAGAGTTTCAACAAGGAATCTTGCTTTCTGATAAACTCTTCGATGATGTTTATGGTTATGCAAAGGAATCAGAGCTTGTTAATGAAGCAGTCATTACCGATCATAATGAAGGCATCAGGATCCATTATAAATGTGATAAACGTTTTGGACACTGGGTCCTTTTCAATGGAAATGGAAAAGACTTAAGCGGTTTTGTCTGCCCAGAGCCATATACATGGGTTACGGATGCACCAAATGTAGATTTGCCTGATTCAGTTACGGGATTCCGTGAATTGAAACCAGGAGAAGAAGTGAACTTGATCAGTCAGCTGATTGTCGATACATTTTAGGGGTTGAGATTTTTAAAAGAAAAAAACTGTTACCTTCGCTAAAGTGTACCCTTTGTAAAGGGCATTTTGAAAAAGCCTAGGCAACTTGTTGAAGCTGCTGTCTGTATTTTACAGGCGGCAGCTTTTTTAAATTCCACTGGCCTCGATAATGATTGTAGTACGTCATATAACTTTTAATTTCTCGTTTCACTGCTTCTAATGTCTCACATTCCTTTAGATTGGCTTCATCTTTAAAATGCCCAAAGAAGGATTCTTGGGGCGCATTATCCCAACAGTTGCCACGGCGTGACATCGACTGGCCTAGGCCCATTTTCTTTACTAAGGTTTGATAAATAGGGCTCGTATAATGGAAACCCTGATCCGAATGGATAAACGCATCTTTCGCTAAATGCTTATGCTTTTTCAATTTCTTTACTGTATGGAGGGCGATATCCAGCGATAAGGAATCGGACACCTCATACGCTAAAATTTCGTTCGTTTCTGCGTCTTTAATCGTTGATAAATAAGCACGTTTTCCGCCTCTATACGTCAAATACGTGATATCTGTTAATAACACTTTTCCTGCCACACCTTGCTTGAAGTTACGGTTTAGTTCATTTTGGCATGTCCGATGTTCTTTCGTTGCTTTTGCCATGCGTCGATAGGGATTGGCCTTACGAATTGGACAGATAATATCGAATTTCTTCATAATACGGCGAATTCGTTTTAAGTTATATGTGACACTATATTGATTTTGAAGCGTCATTTTGATTTGGCGTGCTCCCTTTTTGCGTCCTCGGAAATAATACGCCTTTAAAATGATTTCTTTCACCACTTCATCTGCCACATCTTGATCTGCACGGTTTTGTGCAGAGCGTTCATCAAAATAATTGTAATAACCTGAGCGAGAAACCCCCATCAGTTCACAGAAGTAGCTCACCATGCGCTTCAATCCGTATTTATTGATGGCGCCATAAATCAGTTCAAATTTTATTTTCGCTTCCATTGTGATTTCTTCTTCCTCATCTGCCTTTCGAGTAGATCCAGCTTTTTTAGTAGTTCGTTCTCTGCCTCAAGTAATCGCATTTTCGCTTCTAATCGTGCGTATTTTTCTTCCAGGCTTAGTTCCCGTTCAAGTGGGTGTCCTGAATTCGTTTTACGTGTATCCTGTAAACCGTCTATACCAGCTTTTCGATACGCTGCTCGCCAACGTTTTGCGGAAGAACTCACACGCTCCAAACCGATTAATTCGACATCTAATCCCGCTTCTTCAAAAATGATTCTTGGTAGCTTTCCTTTCTCATTTTCTGCAATAAAATGGCGCTTAAATTCATCTGTATAGGTAATGGCCTTTTCACTAACTGCCTGTACGTAGGGATTACATTTTAATTGCGCTTGTTGTTTTTCAGTTAAGTAGATTTTTGTCATTCGGTTCCGCTCCCGTATCTTTTTTCTCATTATAAATAAAAATACCCTACAAGATAGACTTTTTTCAAAGTGTCTATCTTGTAGGGTACATTTTACGCAGGTAAACAGTTTTTTTCTTTTCTTTAGTTGATAATATAGAGAGTTTGCGTGAGCACATTTATCGACTTTTACACCAAGAAGTATGAAAATAGAGACTCCTAAGAATTAGCAGGGGACAATATAAGGAGTGAGCAACTAAATGAAAGCTAACCATCAAAAGATATTTGAACCATTCACCTTTACATCGGGTGTAGAAGTAAAGAACCGTATTATGTTAGCGCCAATGACCAATTATTCGTCAAAGGATAATGATGAAGTATCGGAATCAGAACTTGCTTATTATAGTGAACGTTCTGGCGGGGTTGGTGCAGTGATTACTGCGGTAGCTTATATCGAAGCTGGGGGCAAAGGCTTTCCAGGTCAATTCAGTGCTGCAGATGACAGTTTTATTCCGAGCCTGAAAAAATTGGCTGATACGATTCAATCAAAAGGCTCGAAGGCAATTCTGCAAATTTTCCATGCTGGAAGAATGAGTCCGCCTGACTTGCTGCCTGATCAACAATCTGTTTCTGCAAGTGCGGTTGCAGTAGAACAGAAGAGTGCTCAAGTACCGCGTGAAATGACTGAATCAGAAATTCAGGCAACCATTAAAAACTTTGGTGAAGCAACTAGAAGAGCAATCGAAGCTGGGTATGACGGCGTTGAAATTCATGGAGCAAATACCTATTTACTTCAGCAGTTTTTCTCTCCACATTCGAATCGAAGAACTGATCAATGGGGTGGATCTTTAGAAAAAAGAATGGCCTTCCCGCTTGCTGTCATTGCTGAAGTGAAAAATACCGTTGCAAAGTTTGCGAAACATCCATTTATAGTCGGGTACCGTCTATCTCCGGAAGAAGGCAGTAATCCAGGAATTACACTTGAAGATACACTAAGTTTCGTTGATACGCTAGCCAATCAAGAACTAGATTATCTTCATATTTCCGTGATGCATTTCTGGAATGGTTCGTTCCGTGATAAAGATAAATCGGAATCGCGTATTGTGAAAATACATGAAAAAGTTGGCAGCAGGGTGCCTGTTATTGGTGTTGGTTCATTGCATACACCTGACGAGGTGGTCGATGCACTAAACACGGGCGTTCCATTTATCGCATTAGGCCGAGAACTACTAATGGAACCAAGATGGGTTCAAAAAGTTGAAGCTGGAGAAGAAGCTGATATTCGGACAACATTGTCCAAACAAGCTCAGCAAGAACTAGTGATACCTGATCCATTATGGGATCGATTAATTAACGTACCAGGCTGGATGCCTGTCGTAGAATAAAATAGATGCAGCGGATTTATTTCCGCTGTTTTTTTATGTAGAAAGTAGAATTTTTCATTTTCTATAAAAAAATGGGTTCCCGTGGTATCGGAAACCCATTTCTGTAGAATAAGAATAACAACTAAAATCTTCCAGATTTAAAAATGGCGAAGATCAGCCAGAGGAACATGAGTAAGGCAATACATGACCCAATTTCAATAACAGGAAGCTTCCATAGAAGCGAGGCTTGACCAGAAATGGAAGAACCGATAATTAAGCCAACCATAATAATACTGAAAGCGAGTACGACGATGGCAAAAGATAGTCGATTTGAAATACGATCCATCTTTTTTAAAAATATATTTAACTCAGGAATAGTAATCTCGAGACGCATTTTTCCTTTTTGAATAGTGGATGCAACCTCACGCAGTTTTTTCGGAAGGTCGGCAAGTATTTCCGTATACTCGGTAAGGTGCTCCCAAGCGTTTGCGGCAATTTTCTTTGGATTATACCGTTCTTTTAATAACTGCTTGCCAAAAGGTTCGGCTGCATTCATTATACTGAATTCATGATCCAGCATTTCAACTAGGGCTTCCACGGTTAGTAAAGCTTTAGCTAACATGGTTAGTTCTGCAGGAATCATGATTTGATGTTTGTAGGCTACAGTCAGCAAATCGGATACTGCACCGCCAAGACTGATTTGACTTAGGGGAACATCATAATACCTGTCCCTTAATTCATCTATATCGACATGTAATGCTGACATGTCTGTATCAAATGGAATAACGCCCATTTCCGATATAGCTTTAATAATTCCATTTGTACTGCCGCTCTTCATAGACAAGGCAAGTAAGGCGAATTGATTCTGCATGTTTGCAGAAAGTCGTCCAACCATACCGAAGTCCATCCAGACAATTCGATCCCCAGGAAGAATAATGATATTTCCTGGATGAGGATCACCATGAAAAAACCCTTCGATAAGAATTTGATGGAGCATCGAATGGGCAATTCGTTCAGCAATTACTTTTCTGTCATAACCTTCTTCTTCAAGTCTAGTCAGATTGTTAACTTTTACACCGCTTATGTACTCCATTGTTAGGACTTTAGCTGTTGTATGGCTCCAATATACACGAGGAACCTTGATTGTCTCATCATTCATTGAAGGTCGAGATATTTTTTCACTATTGCGTCCTTCTGTTTGATAATCAAGCTCCAGCGTTAGTGATTTTGAGAACTCTTCAATAATTTCTCTCAGTTGAAAACGCTTGGCACGGTCAATACGTGACTCCATAATACGAGCCAGATCATCAAGTATTTCGAGATCGGTTTTAACAAGAGGTCGAATATGCGGACGTTGCACTTTAACGGCGACACGTTCATTCGTATGCAGTCTTGCCCTATGAACCTGTCCGATTGAAGCGGTAGCCAGCGGTGTTTCATCAAATTCACTAAATAAATTTTCAAGATCATCGCCCAATTCTTCCTCAATAATCTGACGAACTTGCTGAAAACTGAAGGGAGAAACTTGGTCTTGCAATTTTTCCAGTTCAAAAATAATGTCTTCAGGTAATATATCACGTCGAGTACTTGCCATCTGTCCTAACTTTACAAAGGTTGGACCTAATTCCTGAAGCATCAGCCGCAGCCTTTCACCAGTCGTACGATTTCTTGAGTTCTTATCGGAAAGGACTTTTTTCTGAAAAGGAAGCCGTTCCAGTAAGCCCAAATCTTTTACTAGATAGCCAAATCCGTTCCTTAAAAAAGCACTGATAATTTCCTGATAGCGCTGTGCATGTTTCATCCGCTTTCCTATCATATGAACCCCTCCTTACACGATTAGTGGAGTCTTTGCTCTAACAGCTCAATTCTCCGTTTTAACGTATCAACTTCTTTCTGAGAGGCAAGGTTCAAATCCTTGAGTGCCTTGGAAACAAGTGCTGTAACTTGATGGTCAAGATCACGTTTTGCTTGGGTGCCTTTTTCGGTTAACTGCTCAAGCAATTCCTTTGATTCAGTCCGGCTGAGTTCCCCTTTAGCAACAAGGTCCTCGAAGACCTTTTCCAATTGCTCTTTAGTCGTAACGGCAGCTCCTACACCTAAAGAAAAAATTTGATTGAGCAGATTTTTCATTGAAATTCCTCCTCTAGTTTCTTTCTTAAATCATACAACATTGAGCAGACTGCACCAAATTAAAAGCAAGAATTATTAGAAGTTATCCATTTTCTGTTTTTAATTATTTTTATTAGATTAGAATTATTATTGTTTATTTATTGGGTTGATTATGATAATATGAATATAGAAAAACGAATGAATTTCCATATAACTGTTTCAATAGTGCTGTTTTCGTTCCTTGAACGAAAGCAGCCTTTCCTACTTTATAAATAGAATGAAGTTGATTATCTTTCTCAATTAGACATCTTTCAAATGAGAACGAGTTTCATCTAGATGAATGATTGAACACTACTGGAGGGAAAATGATGATTGAGGAATCAAAAGCGCTTAGACAGAATAAAATTAGTGAGACTTCTATTCTGGATAAACTTAAACCACATATTGAACTTATTGCCGCTCTTTTTAGCGGTGTATTAATTGTTATAGGCTTGATATTAGCTAAAGCTGACATGGAGACATCATCGATTGTTATTTATCTGTTAGCTTTCGTTATTGGCGGATATGCCAAAGCGAAGGAGGGTATTGAAGATACAATAGCAGATAAACAATTGAATGTAGAAATGTTGATGATCCTTGCCGCAGTCGGTTCTGCCATCATTGGCTACTGGACAGAAGGTGCTATATTAATCTTCATATTTGCCTTAAGCGGTGCATTAGAAACTTATACAATGAACAAAAGCCATAAAGAAATTTCAGCTTTGATGGACTTGCAGCCAGAGGAAGCTCTTCGCATAAATAATGGGCATGAAGAAAAAGTAGCTGTTTCTGCTTTAGCTGTAGGTGACTTAATTCTGGTTAAACCTGGGGAACGTGTACCGTCTGATGGTGTTATTACAGAAGGGAAAACGAATCTGGATGAAGCCGCAATTACAGGAGAATCTTTTCCTGTCAGTAAAAGCTTGAAAGATGAAGTATTCGCAGGAACGGTTAATTTGCGAGGAACCATTACTGTTGAAATTACTAAGCCTAGCAGTGAAACATTGTTTCAAAAAATCATTTTGCTTGTTCAATCTGCACAAAGTGAAAAATCACCTTCACAGCTTTTTATTGAACGCTTTGAAGGTACTTATGTAAAAGTTGTCTTGGCCGTTGTTGCCTTAATGATGTTCCTGCCGCATTTCGTTTTAGGTTGGAGCTGGACAGAAACATTCTACCGTGCAATGATCCTGCTCGTTGTCGCATCTCCATGCGCACTGGTCGCGTCCATAATGCCAGCTACCTTATCTGCTATCTCCAACGGTGCTCGTCATGGAATACTAGTCAAGGGCGGTGTCCATCTCGAAAATCTTGGGTCTATGCAGGCAATAGCTCTTGATAAAACAGGTACACTAACCAAAGGAAAACCAGAAGTAACAGATGTTGTTGTTCGTGAAGATCTTTCAGAGGCTGAATTTTTATTCACAGTTGCGTCTGTAGAAAATTATTCGAATCATCCATTGGCGGCTTCAATTGTACGATATGCCAAGACTAAAATAGATAAACCGCTCATTAAGCCTGAAAATATGGAAGATATCTCAGGATACGGTGTACAGGGAATGATAAACGGTGTTCTTTGGAAAGCAGGCAGAGCTGAGTTTGTTGGCGGCCTCGAATCGGAACAGTTCCAAATTGGAATTGGACAAAAGCTTGCAGAACAAGGGAAAACCGTAGTCTATGTTAGAGATGAACAGGGCATTGCCGGCATCATGACACTTAAAGACGTCGTTCGGGATACCACAATTGCAGCGATTGACGCTCTTCGTAAAGAGGGGATTCGTACAGTTATGCTTACCGGAGATGGTGAAAAAACAGCGAAAGCAATCGCAGCTGAAAGTCACATAGATATGTATATTTCTGGGTGTTTGCCGGAGACAAAGGTAGATGAAATTAAAAAGCTCATGGAACAGTTTGGTACGGTGGCAATGGTTGGTGACGGCATCAATGATGCCCCAGCGCTGGCAACCGCGTCTATCGGGATTGCAATGGGGGAAGGAACTGACGTTGCACTCGAAACAGCAGATGTCGTATTAATGAAAAATGATTTGCCTCGTATTGCTGAAGCAGTTAAATTATCAAAGAAAATGAACAAAATCATTAAACAAAATGTTGTGTTTTCTATATTAGTTATTATGGTTTTGATTGCTTCTAATTTCCTTCAGTTTCTTGATTTACCGTATGGAGTTATTGGACATGAAGGAAGTACAATTTTAGTTATCCTCAATAGTCTGCGCTTATTAAAAAATTAATACCAATAAAAAATGCTGATCAGAAATCATGATCGGCATTTTTTTATGGCATTGAAAAAACGACCATACTGTATACCAGTCATGATCGCTGCAGCTTATGTATACTTATTGTTCATAATTGATAGGCACTACGTTCATCCCGACCATCTTAGCTGCCAAGTAACGGCGATAGCCATTTGTTAGGACATTAGTATCTTTATTTATTGTTATAGGTTCATCTAAATTACCGGTCCGAACAACATAATCCATAACTTCCTTGGTTTTGTCATCACTAGGATGTGAATGCAAGAATTCCTCGGATACTATAATCTCTTCTAATGATATAAATCCTTCTGTTCCAACTGGTTTCAAGTTTACCACCTCTTCTTACTATTAATTATATACGCTAATAGATGAAAATGACCTTTCAAAACAAAAATAATCAAAATTTTTGACTTTTTATGAAGTGGAAGATTCACAATTACTGGTTTTTAGACTAGAATGACCTATTTATAAAATAATTTGTCTACCCAGCACATTCAGATTATGAGAAGGTTTAATTATAATGATATAATATTATTATTTCATAAACTGGTGAAATATATAAGAAATAGGTTTTTTATTTAGAAATGTACTAAATAATAGGTATAAAAAAAGAATATGGTGAAAGATAGTATAATTGACGTTATTGGCAGTAAGTGATATTATTATATTGGTATAATAATATGATTTGTGTGAAAAATTTCACGTATTACAATGAAATCAGCAGGAGGAAATTAGAAATGAAATCAACAGGAATTGTTCGTAAAATCGATGAATTAGGTAGAATCGTTATCCCTAAAGAGTTACGCCGTACACTTGGCATTATGGAGAAAGATCCATTGGAAATATATGTTGAACAAGAACGTATTATCCTAAAGAAATATCAACCAAACATGACATGCCAAATTACTGGGGAAACGTCTGATAATAACCTTAAATTAGCGAACGGATCTTTAATTTTAAGCCATGAAGGTGCAGAACTTCTAATTAAAGAAATTCAAGCAAACTTCGAAGCTTCTAAATAAACGATGATACAGATAAATAAATAGGATTGATTTTTAAAGTGATATGATTATTGATATTGCTTTTCTTTTTGTTCCATCAGGCATTTATTGTCTAAAGAGAAACCCCAAAGGTTTGGTTAATTGACTATCCGAACTTTTGGGGTTTCTCTTTTTCTTTACTATTCGTTATGCAGACACATCACGCTTCACGAAGGCTACAAAAGCGATAACCATAAAGATAAAGAAGTAGATAGCCAGCATAATCACAGAGAAGGTCATTGTCATGCCATCAATAAGACTTGAGCCATTAATATATTGACTTAGATTAATATTGGCAAATATAAGGTATTTTGCCCAATCATAGTAAGCGCCGATTATTCCGGTAATAATATTACCTGATAATAAAAAGAAGATTGCTAGTCCGATAGCAAGTGAACTGTTACGGAATGCAGCCGAAATCATAAAGGCTAGTGTCGTAAACATGAGCAGTCCCACTGACTCTAAGCCATATTCAATAAGTAATTGAATAATAATATTACGTTCGACTATTTCACCATTAACGTATGCCAAGTAAGGCTGGGTACCTTCAAACCCAAAGAAAATAGAACCGAATAGAAAGCTTGAGACGAATAGGATGCTAATCATGAACAAAGCAAATAATAAAACAGTTATGTATTTACTAAGCAAGATCTTTACACGGTTGATAGGGCGGATTAGCAGTAATTTGATGGTACCCCAACTAAATTCATTTGCAATGATACCTGCCGCAATAATAATCGTAAAGAGAGCGACGAACGATATAAAACTCACTGCATCTGTCATGAAGTCCCAGACATTATATGTCGCGTTTGGTGGTAGATTATGATCAATCCGATATTGGTTTTCAGCAATATACGGCTTCATCATTTCGTCATCTGCGTAATTTTTATTCTCTTCTGTAAGTGTTACTTTCCAAGCCCCGTTTTCGCTATTCGTATCCGGTTTATCGAAGAAATATAACGCAATGGCTGTACCGAGCACGAGAAGGAGTGTAATCCCAATCAGGATGTACGTTGCTTTTCGTTTGAAAATCTTAATCCATTCATTTGCTAAAAGGCCCATTATGCAACGCCTCCCTTTTTACCAGTTATCTCTAGGAACTTATCTTCTAAAGATTTATTAATAGGCGCTGCTTCATAGATTTCACAGTCGTTTTCAACGAGTGTTTTAATAATATTCGGCATATTAATAGACGTCCCGGTAATCTCAATAGACCGTTTTCCTTGAGTAATAACGGCATCAGTAAAAGATGATTGCAGGACAGTTAATGCTGTCGAAATAGGTCTTGCATCAATCAAATAACTCTTATTATCTTCAGTCATCATATCGTTAACATTTTGGACATCAATCATCCGGCCGTTTTGAATAATGCCTATTCGGTCACACATCATTTCCATTTCAGCTAATAAATGACTGGAGACGATAACCGCCATATTTTCTTCGCGGGCAAGCTTCTTAATATAATCTCGAATTTCACGTATACCAGATGGATCCAAGCCATTTGTTGGTTCATCGAGTATTAATATCTTGGGACGGTGAAGTAATGCTTGCGCAATGCCTAGACGCTGCCTCATACCAAGTGAGTATGTTTTTACTTTTTCTTTTAAACGATCTTGAAGTCCGACCAGTTCGGCCACTTCCATGATTCGTTCTTTAGTTACACCTTTGGTCATTCGGGCATATTGCTTTAGATTATCAAGACCAGACATAAACTTATACATTTCTGGGTTTTCAACGATACCGCCTACTTGGGCAATTGCTTTTTCAAAATCTGTGGAAATACTATACTTGCCGATCTTTATATCTCCGGAAGTAATCTTCATTAAGCCAACCAACATCCTAATTGTGGTTGTTTTTCCCGCACCATTAGGTCCAAGAAATCCAAACACTTCTCCGGCATGGACGTCAAAGCTGATATTATCA
Source organism: Peribacillus sp. FSL H8-0477 (assembly GCF_038002765.1). Taxonomy (NCBI): domain Bacteria; kingdom Bacillati; phylum Bacillota; class Bacilli; order Caryophanales; family Bacillaceae; genus Peribacillus; species Peribacillus sp. FSL H8-0477. Next base: position 1,070,649 of record NZ_JBBODE010000002.1, read on the forward strand.
ATAATCAGCTTTTTTCCAATTTTCTTCGATACATTCGATAAGGTTATTACTTTCTCCAAACTGACACTCTCCCTTTTTTCCTCTTACAACACACATGTTTTAAAAGGTAATATATGTAAGACTTATCTGTAAATTCTAGCATGTTCCTAACTATCTGTCTAATAAACTTAGAATTGACTATCAAATGCATAATTGAGAGAAGTTTGTCCACACAATCTCTGCCTTACCTGAATACAATACCAAGAAAATGTAAGGGCCGTATACCAAAAAGGCACAAGAATGTGCGACAAGGAGAAAATCTGTTATGAACATTATACTCATTTCTTCTGGTTATAAAGGTATCTACCCTTATTTAGAACAAACAGTTGTGGATGAATTCTTGAAATTAGGACACTCAATTGTAAAAATTAATCCCACCCTAACAAAAGAATTAAGGGAAGTAATTAAACAATCCAAACCAGAAGTAGTTATTACCCTTGTTGGTTATAAGACAGATAAACAATTATTAAACGATCTGAGAAAAACAGGCGCTGTTTTATGTGTGTGGTTAACGGAGGACCCCTTTTACCTAGATAGATCCATAGAAATAATGCCTTATTTTCAGCAGGTTTTTACCATTGATTTAGCTGCATTTGAGTTTTATAAAGTAATGTTTCCAGAGAAAACTATCATGCATTTGCCTCTTGGAACGATTTCTTCTATCTATCAACCATCGGAAGAGAAAGCAAAGTATGATTTGTGTCTAACAGGTTTCCCATACCCAGGAAGAGTAGAGTTGGTTCAACGCATTTTAGCAGAGACTCCATATAGCTTAATAGTGGTTGGTCCAGGATGGAGGAAATCGATTGCAGAGAATGATCCGAACAGAGTAACGATTATTAATAGATGGAGTAGTCCTCACCAGATCCGAAAAGTATATAATCAATCGAAAATTATATTGAATCCCCATCGTGATGACAACTTTCGTGCCAACCAAAATAATCTTGGAATTACAAGTAAAAGTATCAATAATCGTTGCTTTGATATCGCGGCGTGTGGTGGGTTTCAGTTAATTCCTCATAAACCTGATACAGATGTACATTTTAACCTCGAAAAAGAAATCGTTGTTTATTCTAGTCCGCAGCACTGTATAGAATTGATTCATTTTTTTATAAAAAATGAAGTGGAACGAACCCAGTATAGTCAAAATGCTTATAAAAGGGCTTTAAACGGTCATACCATGTTTCATAGAATCCAAGACATCCTAAATACACTTTTTGAAAAAAAGTAAGGGGGAATGAGTATGTCTCAATTAAAGCATAAGACGGTACTGGTCACAGGTGGTACCGGATCATTTGGAAAGAAATTTATCAGTACCATTTTGAAAAGTGAAGTAAAGAAAGTAATTGTTTTTAGCCGGGATGAATTAAAACAGTATGAAATGGCTCAAGAGTTTACAGATTCAAGAATGCGCTTCTTTATTGGTGATGTCCGTGATAAGGAGAGATTATTTCGTGGGTTTGAAGGAGTAGATATAGTCATTCATGCTGCAGCATTAAAGCACGTCGGTGTTTGTGAATATAATCCGTTTGAAGCCATTAAAACCAATATCCATGGAGCACAAAATATTATTGAAGCGGCAATCGACAGAGGAGTGGAAAAGGTCATTGCGTTAAGCACGGATAAAGCAGCAAGTCCTGTAAACCTGTATGGCGCGACTAAGCTGGCTTCAGATAAATTATTCGTAGCAGCAAATTCGTATGCAGGCACTAAGAAAACCCGCTTTAGTGTGGTACGCTATGGAAACGTTGTTGGGAGCCGTGGAAGTGTCGTTCCATTTTTTAAAAGTATTAAAGATACTGGCATCATTCCGATTACCGATGAGCGGATGACTCGTTTCTGGATTACGTTAACCCAAGGTGTGCAGTTTGTGATTGATGGTCTCGATAGAATGAAAGGAGGGGAAATATTCGTACCGAAAATTCCGAGTATGAATGTCATGGACTTGGCGAAAGCCATTGCGCCAAACTGTAATGTTGAGTTTAATGGAATTCGCCCAGGTGAGAAATTACATGAAACGATGATTACGGAAGACGATGCGCGGCGAACAGTAGAATATGATGACTATTATGTGATACAACCTGAGTTCCCTTGGTGGGATGCTGCCTATACAAAAGACGGGAAGTCACTAGCAGAAGGGTTTAGCTATGTTAGTAATACGAATGATCAATGGTTGTCTGTCGAAGAGCTGAGAAAATTGGTTAATGAATAAGATAAGACCAGTCTATAGCGTGGATGGTGAAGGTGAATGGATCAAAATAGAGCAAAAAGAGAGACGTTTCTTCCCTATGGAAGGCAATGGATCGATCAAGTAGATATCGATGCCGTGGTTAATGTGTTAAAAGGAGACTTTCTTACTACCGGCCCATATGTAACCAAATTCGAACAGGAGTTGGCTGATTATGTGGGAGCAAAGTATGCAGTCACATTTTCAAATGGAACGGCAGCACTCCACGGAGCATGTTATGCAGCGGGGATAGGTTCCGGGGATGAAGTCATCACAAGTCCGTTAACGTTTGCAGCAAGTGCAAATTGTATCTTATATCAAGGAGGAAAGCCTGTCTTTGCGGATATTGATGAGCAAACCTATAACATAAATCCAAAAGAGATTGAACAGAAGATTACGGAGAAAACGAAAGCGATTATTCCTGTTCATTTTACGGGACAGCCATGCGCTTTAGATGAAATAGATGATCTCGCAAAAAAACATCAGCTGATTATTATCGAAGATGCAGCGCATGCGTTAGGTGCTGAGTACAAACAAAGAAAGATAGGATCCATTAGCGATATGACCATGTTTAGTTTTCACCCCGTGAAACATATTACAGCGGGAGAAGGCGGCGCCATAACAACGAATAGCCAAGTGTATTATGAGAAATTAATTCAATTTCGTTCGCATGGCATTACCCGTGATTCTAACATAATGAAAGACAATCATGGACCCTGGTATTACGAAATGCATTTCTTAGGGTATAACTATCGTTTAACAGATATCCAAGCAGCTCTTGCATCTAGTCAGTTAAAGAAAGCGGATAAATTTTTAGCATTAAGGATGAACTATGCCTCCATGTATAACGAGGCCTTTAAGCGTACAAGTGGGATCACCATTCCGTTTCAACAAGTGAATGGTCAGTCAAGCTGGCATTTATATGTTCTTCGTCTTGAACTAGAGAAGTTAACAGGAAACCGAAAAGAAATCCTACGAGCACTAATTAATAAAAATATAGGTGTAAATGTGCACTATATTCCAGTTTATCTTTTACCGTACTATCAAGAATTAGGATATAAGCAGGGTCTTTGTCCAAAGGCGGAAAATCTTTATGAACAAGTGATCACATTGCCTCTATTTCCAGCTATGACAGAAGATGATGTGAACGATGTGATTGAGGCTGTCAAAGAGGTAATCAACACATATTCTAAATGAGTAGCAGGTGATATTGTGAAAATAGTAGCAATTATTCAAGCGAGAATGGGATCGACAAGACTGCCTGGAAAAGTAATGAAAGAAGTCCTCGGTAAATCACTGCTTGAATATCAGATTGAGAGAGTAAATAGGTCGCAATCCATTCAAAGTCTTGTTGTGGCGACTACACAACGAGAAACGGAACAGCCGATCATTGATCTGTGTGAGAAGTTAGCTGTCCCATGTTTCCGGGGGGCAGAAGAAGATGTATTAGAAAGGTTTTACGAAGCAGCCATTCACTATGAGGCCGATGCAATTGTACGTCTAACGTCCGATTGTCCTTTAATTGATCCACTTATTATTGATAAGGTGGTTAACGAATTCCGAAATAGCAGACGATATGATTACGTGTCAAATACTATTAAAAGAACGTATCCGCGTGGATTTGATATTGAAATATTGTCAATGGAAGCTTTAAAACAATGTCATCGAGAAACAACAAATACAGGTTATCGTGAACACGTCACGCCTTTTCTTTATAAACATCCAGAACGCTTTAATATTGGTCAGGTTACACATTCAAGCAGCCTGCAACATTATCGGTTAACTGTTGATACAGAAGAAGACTTTACGTTAGTCCGTTTTATTATTGAACATCTTTATAACAAAAACCAATCTTTTTCTCTCGAAGATATCCTCTATCTGCTGCAAGAAAATCCCGAATGGAACTTACTAAATTCACATGTTGAACAGAAAAAAGTGCTATGAACGTCCTTATACGGGTTGATGCTTCTATAGAGATTGGTACAGGCCATGTGATAAGATGTCTAACTCTCGCAGATAAACTGCGTAGACATGGTGCCGAAGTCAGGTTTATTTGTCGAGAACATGTTGGACATTTGTGTGAGTTAATTGAAATAAAAGGATACCCCATCTTAAGACTTCCCTATGTTCTAGAAACACGAGAACTGGCTGCTGACACGTCTCATTCACAATGGTTGAAAGTGTCACAGCAACAAGATGCAGTACAAACAAAACTTCTGCTAAAGAAGGAAATAGTGGATCTGTTAGTCATTGATCATTATGCGATTAATGAGGTGTGGGAAAGTATTCTTAGAGAGTCTGCAAAAAAGATTATGGTGATTGATGACTTAGCTGATCGAAAACATGATTGTGATTTTTTACTAGACCAAAATGATTATGAGGGGTACCAATTTCGCTATAAGTTTCTTATTCCCGCTCCTTGTAAAACTTTTTTAGGACCTAACTTCGTCTTATTAAGAAGTGAATTTTATCCAATGAAGCGGAGAATTCGAAGGGGGCCAGTGAAAAGACTTTTGCTCTTTTTTGGTGGAAGTGATCAAACGAATGAAACAAAGAAAGCTTTACACGCCTTTTTGGCATTAAATAGAACGGATATTCAAATAGATGTTGTTGTTGGTCAAACGAATCTCCATAAAAAAGAATTGGCTCATTTCTGCAAACGATATGATTTTCTTACGTTTCACTATCAGGTGAATTATCTTGCTGAATTAATGTATAAGGCGGACTTATCCATTGGGGCTGGCGGCACGACAACCTGGGAACGCTGTATGATGGGGTTACCATCAATCGTGTGGAGTCTTGCTGAGAATCAAGTGAAGATCTGTGAGCATGCAGAAAGAAAAAAAATCGTCGCCTATTTAGGTAAAAAAGAAGAAGTAGGCGTCACTTTAGTATCGAAACAATTAGGCAGCTTGATGAATAATGAAACAGCACGAACGGAGATGTCTATTAGAGCCTATCTGTTAATGAAGAATAATCGATTGAGCCAACAGATGCTAGTTCAAAAGATTATGAGAGTAGATGAATAAGATGACCTATTTCTTGCGAGAGTTAGTTGATAGTGATAAGGACATGATTTTTCAATGGAGAAATGCAGCAGAAGTGAGGGTGAACATGCTTTCTAATCACCCAATTATGTACAAAGAGCACTGTCGCTGGTTCGAAGATGCCATGCATAACTCAACCTATTTTCGCGTGTTTATCGGTCCTGATAAACCTCTAGGTTTCGTGTCTTTTAAGAAAACGGTAAAGGATGAATGTGTTTGGGGCTTTTATATTGGTGAACAAGATGCCCCAAAAGGCTCGGGAACAATCATGGCAATGTTAGCTATTGACTATGCCTTTTATCAGCTGAACATGAATAAAATCATTGGGGAAGTGCTTTTCTTTAACAAAAAAAGTCAAGGGTTACATTTGAAATTAGGGTTCGAAAAAGAAGGAGTCTATCAAAATCAACAGGATCAAATACAAGACGTTTTTCGCTTTGTTTTATCTAAAGAAAAGTTGAAATTTCGAACTGAGGAGTGAGTTGATGGAAGGTATTAATCTAGGCGGACGGATGGTTGGACCCAACCATCCTCCGTTTATTATTGCAGAAATGTCTGGGAATCATAATCAATCGCTGGAACGAGCTTTGGAAATTGTTGATGCAGCAGCTAAAGCAGGCGCTCATGCGTTGAAAATCCAAACATATACGGCAGATACGATGACAGTCAATGTCGACAATCAAGTCTTTAACATTCAGGAAACAGATAGTTTATGGAAAGGAAACACTCTCTATAAACTGTATCAGCAAGCCTATACCCCATGGGAATGGCACGAACCAATTTTTACTAGATGCAGAGAACTTGGACTCATACCATTTAGCACGCCATTTGATGAAACGGCCGTAGACTTCCTTGAAGGTTTAGCAGTCCCTATGTACAAAATCGCATCATTTGAGAATAATGATCTTCCCCTTATTAAGAAGGCAGCTGCTACAGGTAAACCTTTGATAATTTCTACGGGGATGGCCAGTCTGGGCGAACTCGATGATATGGTTCGCTGCCTCAAAGAAGCTGGTTGTAAAGAATTTATTCTCTTAAAATGTACCAGCACGTACCCTGCAGCTCCTACAAACACCAATATTGCAACCATTCCACATATGCAAAACCTCTTTGACTGCCAAGTTGGTTTATCTGACCATACCTTAGGAACGGCTGTATCGGTAGCGAGCGTAGCACTTGGTGCAACCATTATCGAAAAGCACTTTACCACTTCTCGTGCAGATGGCGGTGTCGATTCTGCTTTTTCAATGGAACCAACAGAAATGCAGTCATTGGTTAATGACACCCATACTGCGTGGCAGTCTTTGGGGGGGATATCGTATGGACCAACAGAAGCTGAGAAAAGTTCACTAAAATTTAGAAGGTCTGTCTTTGTGGTCAAAGATATAAAAGCCGGTGAGGTGCTCACGCAGGAAAACCTTCGAATAATTAGACCTGGATATGGGTTAGCACCAAAATATTATGATATTTTACTAGGAAAAAAAGTAGTGAAAGAAATCAAAGCAGGTACGCCTGCAGATTGGACCTTCTTTTAACAGCTGATATCTATAATTCTATGAAAAGAGGTGTTTTTCTTGCCAAAAGTGACCGTCATTTTAACAAGCTATAATAAACAGGAATATGTGGGAAGAACGATTCAATCCATTTTAGGTCAAACTTATCAGGATTTTGAATTATTTATTATGGATGATAATTCAAATGAAGAAACCTTAAAAGTAATTGAACCATATTTGAAGGATGAGCGGGTAAAGTTTTTTAAAAGCAATATACAAACGCTTGAGGAAAGGGTAGAAAAAACCCGCTATGCTGTATTAATTAACCAAGCGCTGGATATAGCACAAGGTGAGTATATAACCTACGCAACTGATGATAATGTTTTCCACAAACAAAAGATTGAGAAACTGGTTGCCTTTCTAGAGGAACAGCAGGAAGCCATGATTGTATATTCAGCATCAAAAACCGTCCATTTAAATGAGTTAGGGGAAACGACGAAAAGTGTGGATCGCCCGGCAAAGTCAATTTCATGGCTTGCTTCGTGTATGACTGATCATTGTTCGGTTATGCACAGGATGTCGATTCTTCCTAAAATTAAGGAAGCCTATGGTTCATATTGGGATGAAAATCCGCAATTCTACCGGCTGGGAGACGCGAGATTTTTTTGGAGAATTAATCATTATTGGCCATTTTATCCTCTAAATGAAATCCTCGATTTTAACTATATAACACCAAAATCCATTCATGCTCAACTATTTAGTGATTCTCCTAATAAATTTTCAGAATTGCTTCCAGAACAAAGAACGTGTTTTGAGCTGCGAGAAGGAATTAGAGCCTTAAGGAAGGGGAAGGGTGTATGAGTACCTATTTAACGAATTATTGGTCCCTCTATCGAGAATTTGTGGAAACCTTTAATCAGCTTACATTTCGAAAGATCCCCATTGTTTTGCTGACCAACTTTTATCAACAAATCGATCAGGAACTAAAAACGAAGATGGAGAAAGAGGAGTTTCAGGCTGATTTAAGATTTCCCGTTATGGACCAGAGCAGAATTCAACCCTATTTTGAAGAGATACTTGGAAAAGGCGGCTCTCCACAATCGGCAGGCGGAAAGACATTAATTGTCTCAGATTACACACGTATTCCTGAACAAACTTACTCCCAGGTGTTTGACTCGAAGGAAACGTTGATTCTTACACGCTCGAAAAAAACAGAAATGTATGGAATTCCAACAGTTTGCATGGGAAATTATGAAGAAAATGATGAACAGGCTGTTACAGAATTAACAACACAGGCCACAGCTATTTTTGCACAATACAATACGCATGCTGCATTTGGTAATGAGGTGTTCCAACAGACTTTCTTAAAACGAATTCCCCTGATCGTAAAAGCTGTCTGTTCAGCCATTCATCTATTTGAACACGTAAAGATATCTGCTGTAATTGTAGGAACAACTGAAGATATGTTGAGTAGAGCGCTCTCTATCGTTGGTTCTATGCGGGGGATTAAAAGTATTTGCTTGCAGCATGGTATCCTCATGGGGGAAGAAGCATTCATGCCCGTCTTTACAACCATTGTGGGGGTTTACGGGGGATATGAACAGAAATGGTATGAACAAAGAGGAGTATCCATTGAACGGATAGCACAAATCGGTCATCCGAAATTTGATGAAATCTTTACTCATTCTCCAGCTGACAAAGCAGCATTTTTTGAAAAAATGGGTCTTGATCCGGATAAGTTGACCTTATTAGTGATTACTGGACCAAATCTTGATCAAGTCAAATTTGAAAAACTAATCAAAAACATCGCCGAGCATTCCTTTCAGCTGCTTATAAAGCCTCATCCATGGGAGATGGGGAAAGGGAAATATCAAACGTATCTAGACCTAGAGCAAACAAACAAAAAAGTGAAAGTTTATACATCTAGAGAGAATAATTTATATGATTTGCTTTCGCATGTTGAGGGAGTGGTTTCATCATTATCCACGGTAGCACTAGAGAGTATCTTGTTAAATGTACCCGTGTTCCTGTTTAATTTTTTATTCAGCAATCGTACCTACGACTATTTTGATTCCTTCGGAGCGTATATCCAAGATGACCCGGACATACTTAGCGACATAGTGAATCAGTATTATCTCTCCAGTGAAGAAAGGAAAAAATACCAGGAAGCAAGAGAACAGTATGTAGCTGATTCTAAAAATGATGGATTATCCGGCCAAAGACTGGTGAACTTAATTAAATAAAATACCCAGGCTGCCGAGAACTCTCGACAGTCTTTTACTATCAGCTGCTTGACACCTTTTCAATATCCCTGAACGCTGAAAAAAGTCTATTGTTGAGAAAAATGCTGATTCCACATAAACTTCCACCGGATAACTTCATTTCAATACTATATCCCGCACAAAAAGGCCTGAAGCTCATGGTTGGATGAGCTTCAAGCGCACAAAATTCTGCCTGTTCCGCACAATTATCGAAAAATGTTATACCGGAAAAGCTGTGCCGGCAAAGGAAATGGGTCCGTTGATTTCCGCTGTTGAACCTGGAGAGGATATAGGGTCCACTTGTCCAGTTAGTTCGTAGGTGACGGGACCTAATCCAGCACTTGCATCAACATGGAAAACTGATTTTGAAAATAGTGATTGTTCACCATTTTCATTGCTGATTCCATCACGACTCTCCCAAATGACAGGTCCATTTACTCCGCGGCGTATACGCCAAATGATGACAAGTTCAGGTAAATTCGGCGAAATCATATTGATAGAAAAGAAGGTTGGAGAGCTCCATCCGATTGACCCTTTTAATTCCACTGCAGCTGCTTGGGTGAGTGTGATTGATAGAGTAGTAATTGAGGTTTCAGCATTTGTCACTGTAAATAAACCCGGAGAAGGAACAAAGATACTGGAAGGTTGAGAAAATGAATAATTGACGACTCCGGGTGCACCGGTCGGTCCAGTAGGTCCAGTTGCGCCCTGCTCTCCTGCAGGTGCATTTACAGTTACATTCACATTTTGCTCTACTTCGCATTTGCAATCTTTATCGTTTTTGTAAAATCCCACAATCATAGCCTCCTCATGTACAAACTTACTATATTCTATGTTGCAGAATGTAAATGGCTTGGACATTTTTATCTTTTTTGGGGGATAGAGGATAGAACAATCGAGGAGACAAGAACGAAAAAAACCCACTTTAGGAAGTGGATTTTTAGCATTACTTATCGGGTTTTGCATCAACATGTTCGATGTCTTTTTGTAGCAGAAAATAAGCCAGCACACCAGATAATAGCGAACCGCCTGCGGCAATTAATATACGCCATTGTAGGTCTACCGCTGAGTGATCCTTTTGAAGAATCCATATTGATAGGACTGCAACAACAATCATAACAATGAAAATAGTTTTGAAACGTTTCATGACGGCCTCCCCTGTTTATGTACTTCCATTATCTTATCATATCGAACTGGTAGACTGGATAATCAAACAGTAAAAGATTTGATTTGATATTTTCTTAATCGATATTGGAGACTTTGTCTGCTTATTTGTAATGCTTTTGCAGCTTGTGAGACATTAAAGTGATACTGCTTTAGTACATTTTCCAAGTATAATTTTTCAGTGGTTGAGAGATAGTCTTCAAGTGAACGTAAGGGTTCAGAAACCTCTTCATGTTGATTGGTTTTAACAGGAACTTTCTTTTTATATAAAGTTGGCAGGTGTGAGATTTGAATGATTTTATCAGTGGATTCTAATAAATTCATCGCGCCTTCAATAATGTGTTCAAGCTCTCTTACATTTCCCGGCCATTCATAATCATAGAAAAGAGAGTAACCCTCTTCACTAAGGTCTTCAATCGTTAAATCGAATAAATCATTAAACTTTTTTATAAATGAATGCGCCAGCAGATGGATATCTTGTTTTCGTTCTCTAAGAGGAGGGATAAACAATGTAACCACACTCAAGCGGTAATACAAATCTTTTCGTAAATGACCGTTTGCAATGGCTTCTATTGGATCCTCATTTATCGTCGCGATAATCCGAACATCGATATCTATATCTTTCGTATCGCCTACTCTTCGGATGGTTCGTTCTTGGATCGTACGCAGCAGTTTTGCTTGTAATTGAGGATTCAGTGAGTTGATTTCATCTAAAAGAATGGTTCCGCCATGAGCTTGTTCAAATAAACCCGGACGTTCAATGGAGCCAGTAAAGGCACCTTTCTTTGTGCCAAAAAGGATACTTTCGATTAAACTTTCTGGAAGAGCAGCGCAGTTCTGACTGATAAAAGGCATAGAGGATCGATTACTGCCATTATGTATGCTTTGGGCAAATAATTCTTTTCCTGTCCCTGTTTCTCCCACAATGAGAATGGATGAGGCTGTTCTAGTTGAACGTTTACTTTGTTCAATGACAGCTAAGAAATTCTCACTTTCTCCAATAATACTTTCAAAGGTATATTTGGTTTCACTTTTATTTAATAGAGTATCTTTGATTAATCGTTCAAGATTGGAGATGTCCTTAGCTGCTTCAATTGCTCCGATCACTTTTTTGTTTTGATTGAAAATTGGAATAGTATTATTTATGGTAGTGATCTCTTGTCCACGGTTATTAAAGTAAGTTTGTTTAGAATTTTTGGTTTCTTGACCATAATGGAGAGCACGAATTAAGGTACTTTCTGTTTCTTTATGGAACTTAAAAACTTCAGGGATTTTCTTCATTAATACATCCTGTGAAGACATGCCTTCGATTTCACTCATTTTCTTATTGTAAATAATGGTTCGTCCATTTTGATCGATTATATGTATGCCAATATCAATCACATCTGTTAGTGAATATAAGATAGAATGATAATCTTCATTATCTAAAAACATCGAATCCCCCCTTATTTATAGTAAATAGTGTAAATCAATAATAATATTGGTGCAATAATTCTTTGCATGTATGAACCAATTTTTGCACCCTCCCTGCAAATACTCTTTGCAGGGAGGGTACTTACATCATGTTTTAAAGTGTTTTATGTTGGCACAAATCTTGCAGTATTTATAGTGAAAGAAACATGATGGAGGGATTTGCATGAGAACGAAAACAGAAAAAGTAATCGAGCAAACAGAGCAATATGGTGCGAATAACTATAATCCGCTCCCCATCGTTATTACAAGGGCCGAAGGAGTATGGGTGGAAGATCCTGATGGAAATAAGTATATGGATATGTTAAGTGCTTATTCAGCTGTGAATCAAGGACATAGACATCCGAAAATTATCGAAGCTTTAAAAAATCAAGCAGACCGTGTGACATTGACATCTCGTGCGTTTCATAATGATCAGCTGGGTCCATGGTATCAAAAAATAGCCCAACTGACACAAAAGGATATGGCGCTGCCAATGAATACGGGTGCTGAAGCAGTAGAAACAGCAATTAAATCTGTTAGACGCTGGGGATATGACGTGAAAGGGATTGCTGAGAATCGAGCGGAGATTATTGCTTGTACAGGTAATTTCCATGGCCGGACAATGGCCGCTGTGTCACTGTCTTCGGAGGAAGAATATCAAAGAGGTTTTGGTCCAATGCTGCCAGGAATTAAGCTGATTCCATACGGCGATTTGGAAGCATTGAAAGCAGCCATTACGCCTCAAACGGCAGGATTTTTAATTGAACCAATTCAAGGTGAAGCCGGGATCATTATACCTCCGCAAGGATTTTTAAAAGCAGCTTTTGAACTGTGCAAAGAAAATAACGTCTTATTCGTTGCCGATGAAATCCAAACTGGACTTGGACGCTCAGGGAAAACCTTTGCTTCGGACTGGGATGAAGTAACCCCTGATATGTATATTTTAGGGAAAGCACTTGGGGGTGGAGTGTTCCCCATTTCATGTGTTGCAGCTAATCGTGAAATTCTTGGCGTGTTTAATCCTGGTTCTCATGGTTCGACATTTGGTGGTAATCCATTAGCCTGTGCTGTTTCCATTGCTTCTCTTGAAGTACTTGAAGAAGAAAAGCTTGCCGAACGTTCATTAGAACTTGGAGAATATTTTATGAAACGCCTACAGGAAATTAAGAGTCCTAAGATCAAAGAAATTCGGGGCAGAGGCTTATTCATCGGGGTAGAATTAACTGAAGAAGCAAGACCTTATTGTGAACGATTAAAAGAGTTACATGTACTATGTAAAGAAACCCATGATACAGTGATTCGTTTTGCTCCGCCGCTGACCATAACAAAAAAAGAACTGGATTTTGCTATTGATCGAATTAAACAAATATTATCATGAGAAAAATTCTATATCGGAAAAGGGAAGACTTTTCAGAACGGTTTTAGTTAGAAGAGGTGACTCGATACCCGAGTTACTCTCTTTTTTTTTGCTGATGATACCCGCAGAAATCAAATTAATTACATGGTAAATGTATTTATTAGTGAAACCTAATCGTTTCTTGATTAACATTTGTTTACATGATAATATTGCAAACGACATGTATGAGAACAGTAAATACTTCAAGATTACCTTAGCAAAATAAGGCTTGAAGAAAAAATTTTTGCATTCTAGCATCCTTAAGGGATTGTAATCGGAGGATGAATGATGAATGAACTGGAAAAACATCATATAGAGGAGAAACGTATTAATGCGTTGAAACTATACGAGATACTTGATACACCTCCAGATGGTGCATTTGATAGAATTACTGCACTTGCTTCACAATTACTAAAAACCCCTATTGCCATAACTAGTCTTGTCGACAGTGATCGTATTTGGTTTAAATCTCATCATGGGATTGATGTGGATCAAATTGATCGTGAACCTGGACTTTGTGCTTCTGCTATTCTTAGTCATGTTCCGTATATTTTAGAAGACGCCAGTATCGATCCACGTTCGCTAGCTAATCCTTTGGTTGCAGGTGAAATGGGATTTCGTTTTTATGCAGCAGTTCCACTGACCACGCAGGATAATCATAATCTTGGCGTATTATGTATAATTGATTTTAAACCGCGAACAATTACAGAAGAAGAGGTAGCAATTTTAAAAACACTCGCACAAATCGTAATGGATGAGATGGAGCTGCGTTTAGCTTCACGATACATTGATAAACTTAATCAGGAGAAATCTGATCTATTAGCCCTCCTTAGTCATGAAATCAGGACGCCTATGAATGGGATTATGGGAATGACAGAATTGCTGCGATCTACTGAATTAACACAAGAACAGGTAGAATATGCAGAGGTTATTGAGACAAGTGGGAAATCCCTGCTTTCAACATTGAATCATATCTTAGATTTTTCAAAATTAGGTTCAGGTCAAATGAAAATGAATCTTCAACCTTTTGATATCCGTGCCTGTGTAGAACGAGTGATCCAACAATATGTTCCCGAAACTGAAAAAAAACAAATTTTAATTGAAAGTATCATCGATTCTGCTATTCCATTAGTATTATTGGGAGACGATTATAAAATTCGACAAATTCTTCATAACGTAGTTGGAAATGCTGTAAAGTACACGAAACATGGAAGGATAACTATTATGGTTTCCTTAATTTTAAATAATGATCCTCCTGAATGCGTTACATTACTCTTCACAGTAAAGGATACTGGGGTGGGAATTGAAAATGATCAAAAAGAAACATTGTTTGAAGCATTTTCTAAAGTGAAAAATGGATATAGAGAACAGCAAAGAGGAAGTCAGCTCGGTCTTCCTATCTGTAAGCAGCTGGTTGAAATGATGCTAGGAAGTATCTGGATTGAAGAATCAACCAACAAAGGTTCAACCGTAGCCTTCGAAATTAAAGTGTCTCATCTAAAATAGGGAATTTTTATAGGACAAAATGTGTAGAAGATGTCTAATTAGGATATCTTCTTCTTTTTTTCTTCATTTACTGATCTATGTAAGGAATAGTTCTTTCGACCTTTTACCATACTAGTTGTTGTTCACCTATTACGTTTAAGAGGAGGAATATGTATGGAGCAAAATCAACAAGAACAAATTCATCAAAATATGCAAACAGGTGCTGTGCCTCCGCAAATGAATCATGGAGGTCATGAGTTATTTGATGTACACGAAGTCCTAACTGGGACAATCAATACACTAAATTTATATACATTGTTACGCCAACATATTAAAGATCCAGAGTTAAAGGACATTCTAGATCGTCAGTATCAGTTTATTCAAGAGGAATATAACATATCTGTAGAGTCCTTTAAGACAGGAATGGATCCGTCTAAACCGACACAAAGTTATAAAATGAAACAAGGTAATGATTTTATTTATGGACTTAAGCCGTCACAGCCAAAGAAACCGATACAATCAGTGTCTGATATTACTGATGAATGTATTTCGAATCTTATGCTAGGAGAAGTAAAAGCAGGGGCATCCTTGAAAGCTATGTCAACGTTAGAACTTACAAATCCAGTGGTTCGCCGCGTGTTTGCTGATTCTGTTCCAAACTGTATAGAGATGGCTTATGAGATATCACTATATCAAAACAAACATCATTATTATCAAGTTCCACAACTTGCCCCTGCGGATATTCAACAAATGGTAAATGGATTTGCACCAGCTCAGTCTCAGCCGCCAATGCCTCATTAATCCTAAGAAAAGATAACAGAGTGGTTTAACAGTCCTTAGGGATTGTTAAACCATAAGATATTCTTTTTAATGCTATGAAAAGCTGTTTCTTCTTATTTAAATAAAATGTAAGCGTGTTCACAAACTTAATGAAAATACATAAAAAAACTATACGTTCAATATAATCAATTTATACACTATAGCTATAGGGGG
The DNA here is from genome assembly GCF_038002765.1 of Peribacillus sp. FSL H8-0477. Lineage (NCBI taxonomy): Bacteria > Bacillati > Bacillota > Bacilli > Caryophanales > Bacillaceae > Peribacillus > Peribacillus sp. FSL H8-0477. Next base: position 1,086,206 of record NZ_JBBODE010000002.1, read on the forward strand.
AGATTTTATGAAGGATTATATATTTATACTTGATTACGACATCGAACCACAGGAGGTTATTATTGAAGCAACTGGAATGATGGATGCCATAAAGAAGGTCAAAGATTTTCAAAGGCAAAAGAAATTAGGGAACCAAGCCAAGATTTTATTTAAAGGAATTGTTTATTAAATCATGTTTAAAGGGGAATAAGTATGTCACAAGCAGCAAAATAAACAAGGCTGATTCCAAGTGGGAATCGCCTTTTTATTTTGCTGAAAAAAGTAATGAACTATTATAATAAAAGAAGATAAACAAGGGAGGGAAAAGAAATGAGTTTGACAATAGTTAAAGGTCAAAAAATGGATTTGACAAAGAATCATTCAGATAGAGAGTTAGTAGACGTGAAAATGACATGGCATTCAGGAAATGATATGGAGATTGATGCATCTGCCTTTATGATTGGTGAAAAGGGGGAGGTTGTCAGGGAAGAAGATTTTGTGTTTTATGGACAACCTGTCTCTAGCTGTGGTTCGGTACGATTAGAGTATTTAGAGAAGCCTCATTTTGTCATTAACCTGCCTCAAGTGCCGCTGGATGTTCAAAAGATTGTCTTTACGCTGACCATTGATCAACCTGAAGCAACCGGGAATATATTTGCAAATGTATCAGAGATTGAGATGCAAGTTATTAATGATAAGACAAAGGACGTGGTAACAACTTTTCCAGTCACGTACTCCTTTACTAATGAAAATGCTATTGTTCTTGGTAGTTTGTATCGTCATGCGGGAGAATGGAAGTACGAGGCAGTAGGTGCAGGTTATTTTGGCGGGTTAGCGGATCTTTGTACTGAATACGGCGTTGAGGTTGGTGAGCCCTCACCAGAACCCGTTAAGAAGGAGAGTCTTCCACAGCAAATGAGTACCGTTTCTTTATTAAAAAAGAAAGTTCGAATTGTACTTGAGAAAAAACAAATACAACATGTTACAGCTAAAGTAGGTTTGGTTTTAGATATTAGCGGCTCGATGAGAAAACTTTATAATGATGGCACAGTCCAAAAAGTTGTTGAACGAATTTTAGCAGTTGCCAGTCAATTTGATGATGACGGAGCGTTGGACGTTTGGATATATGACAATGAATTTACCCGTTTGCCTCAAGTAACGGAAAAAGACTTTTCAGGTTATGTGAATGAACAGATTTTGACAAATGATACTATTCATAAATTTGGGAGAAATGATGAACCCAAAGTTATGAAAGATGTCTTGCAAAAATATCTTAAAGAAGAGCCAAGTGAGCTGCCTGTATTCCTAGTATTTATTAATGATGGCGGCTGTAAATCAGGCATTAAAAAGTTCATTGTAGGATCTTCGGACAAGCCAATTTTTTGGCAGTTTGTTGGCGTTGGTGATGCCAATTTTGATGTATTAAGAAAATTAGATACAATGGAAGGCAGAGTGGTCGACAATGCCAATTTCTTTCATTTCATGAATATTGAAACAGTATCGGACGAAGAACTGTACGACCAGCTACTAAACGAATTTCCAATGTGGTTAAAAGAGGCTAAACAAAAAAGTATAGTTAAATGAGTGGTAGAAAAAAGGGGAATGAACAAAAGTTCATTCCCCTTTTACTAGTCATTCTGTTTATTTTTTCATGGATTCATAATGATGAACAACTGTTCTTGCTATTTCATCATTTTCGTCTAAGTTACTAATTTCTTTTAAAACATGGAATACACCATGTTCTTGAATCATCGCTTGAATGGTTACTGCTTCGTGATCATCTTGACAATCAAAGTGCAGGGCGGCAGCCATTGCTTTAGCAAGATAGTCAAAGCTGAGACCAGCTTTTTGTGCTTGGACTGCTGGTCGTACTAGTCTATCTTCTGGACCAAGCTTACGTATAGGTGAGCGGCCTACTCTTGTTACTCCATCGTTTAAATAAGGGTTCTTAAAGCGTTGTATAATTTTATTAATGTATTTTTCATGTTCGTCTGGATTCAAATTATACTGCTTAATTAAATAGGCTCCCGTTTCATTCAATGTTGCTTTAACTTGTTGAAGGACTTCAGGATCTGCTAATGTTTCATCAATTGTAGTTTTATTTGCCAGATAACCGAGATAGGCTATAACAGCATGTCCAGTATTAACCGTAAACAGTTTTCTTTCAATAAAAGGGGCTAACTCTTCTACAATGGTCATGCCTTCAACATGAGGAATGGTATCTTTTGTTTCGACCACCCATTCATAATAGGATTCAACCAGAACATCAAGAGATCCTTTTGTATTTTGAATGGGAACAATCCGGTCTACAGCTGAATTAAAGAAGGATACTTTATCTTGCATGGCTGTTTTTGTTTCTTCATCCAGATGTTCTAAGATAAATTTTTTCAATATGTCAGTAGATGAAATTTGGTTTTCACAAGCAATAATATATATTTTTTCGTCCGATACCTTAACTCTTTCTGTTATTCCTTTAGCAATTAATGGAGCAATATGCGGAAGGATATTAGGTCCGATAGCCGTGGTAAGGTATGTCGCAGTTTTTATTGCTTCGATTACATCTGTTTCCTGTGTCATATTATTAAGACCGGAGACATGATCAATTTTGGTAACCTCTCCTTGCTCAGTTGCAAGCTTTACAAGATACGTTTTTTCTTCATTTAATTGATTAATTACTTCATCAGCAATATCTACAAAAGTTACATGATAACCTGATTGGGAAAATAGTGCTCCGATAAATCCTCTTCCGATATTACCTGCACCAAAGTGAACGACTTTTTTCATTTGTATCAGTCCTTTATTAGATTATTGTGAAGATATTCTAAGAAAATAGCTTCCAATTTCGATCGAATCATATCTTCATTAGAAGAAGAAAAGGCTAGTATAGCTTCATCGTTTTCAATTAAACTTGTGCTTATAAGACTAAGTATTTCTTGCTCTCTTCCATTCATATTTCTAGGAGCTGCCAAGAGCATTATGTTTTTAATAGGTAAATCTTTTCCATCCATTCCTTTAACAATGCATGGGGTGTTCAAGTGGGTAATTTGGAAGATCAATTCATGAACGTTTTCGTGTCGACAGTGGAAAAGGGCCATGCTTGTTCGTGGAATTCCGAGCCCGCCTAATTTCTCCCGTTCCATAACTTCATGTAAAACTGTTTCAGGCTGAGATAAAAGGTGACTTTTCTCAGCTGAATGGATCATTTCCATGATCACCTGCTGATAAGATTCATTCTTCTTTTGATAAACACAGAAGTTTTTGAGAATTATTTCTATACTAGATTGTACCTCTTTAATTTCTTTTAAAACGTCCGTGATTGACTGATTACGTTTGCGCGAACGAATTTTTTCTTTCCCATTTACCATTAAATGATATTTATTTTTTGTAAGAGTATGTAGATTTTTTTGCAGGTAGGTCCTTATTGTTTTTATTTCTTCACTACTCAACAGGGGGCTTACCAGAAGATAATCTACATCCATAAATGGCAGTCTTACAGTAGATATAATGACATCATATTGGCTTAAGTTTACATGATTTAAATCTTTAATCGATTTAATTTCGACCGTATCAATTTCGATAATCTCTTTTTTTATCCTGCTTGCCAGCATTTTAGATGTTCCAATTCCAGTAGGACAGACCACGAGGGATTTAATCGACATAGCCTCTTCACTTAACAGTAAAGCTGAACCAAAATGCAGAACAATGAAGGCGACTTCGTTTTCGGGGAATTCTAAATGAGTGAATTCATTCTCCAAACTGTCCTTTACGGCCATGAACAGTACGGGATACTTTTTTTTGATATCATCTGTTAATGGATTAAACAAATCCATCTTTTGCTGAATCCGAAAAAGAGAAGGTTCCATATGAGCAAGAAGTCCTTGAAAAAGCGAAAAGTCATTTGTTAAATCAATATTAAGCTGTGCCGATATATTTCGAATGACACTTTTAATATGGGGTCCGAGTAATACACTATCATCATGAATAGCTTTTGCTGTATGGATTTTAGATCCTTTCAAAGTAACAGCTAATAAAAAAATGTCCTTGGTTGTGAACACGATAGAATATTTTTCTCCGAGTTTTTTACACAATTGTTCCATAATACTGTATTCTTCTAGTATTTCACTAGGAGGTTGTTCCTCATCATCTTCTAGAAGAAATCCTAGCTTTATTCTTTGCATGGAAATACAAATCGTTATAATGAGCGCAACATAGTCACTATCGGTTAGTTTTGAAGGACCTTTATAGATGATTTCATTGACTAAACGTTCAGTGATCAGCAGAAAATCTGGTGAGAAATACCCTAAAATCTTATCTTGAAAAACTTCGCTTTTTTCTAAAAGAAATAGAGCTTCAATCAGTTCTTCATTGAAATGCAATAAAAAATAGCCTGCAAGTGCTTTTCTTTTGTTTTTTTCTGAACCATCTAAACTAATGCCCACACCACGTTTTCTTGAAAGAATGACCTGGTAATTCTTCATCCATTCTGTCAATTCGTCCAAATAGGATGTTAAGGTGGTAACACTGACATTCAGTTGATTCGCTAAAACCTGAATCTTAAAGGAATCTCCTTCGTGCAATAAGATAAGTAGGAGGGCTAGCCTTCGTTCTTTTGGAGTTTGATCAACAGGTGTAATTTCGGTCAGCTTCTGGACAAGACGAAAAATCATCTCATTCTTTCCCTCTATAAGAAGTCCTTCATCAGTTGTACGAGCTAATCGAAGCTGGAATTGATGCAGAATCTTTTCTATTGTCTTTAAATCCCGCTGAATCGTTCTAACGCTTACATTTAAGAAACTGGCAGTTGAAAAGGCTGTATGTTTGCCAGAAGTTCTAATGATCAATTCAATAATTGCTTTTTCCCTTGAAGAAATAAACATGCTATCAACTCATTTCCTGTGACATATAGAGAATGTCGAAATAAACAGGGAAATGAATAGAAAGCAAGAGGCTGCTTTCTATTCATTTCATTAAATTTATTGATTAGTTTTCATTTAGAATAGTCTTTATTTCTTTAGCTGATTTTGCTTGAACCATTTTTTCAATGTTCTCCATATCTGAACATGTCACTGCAATGCCAGAGAGAATTTCTAAATGGGTACCATCTTTTCCTGCTATTCCGAAAATTAACCGTACTTTTTCTCCATTAAAGTCTACACCATTGGGAACTTGAAGAACAGTAAAGCCAGACTTTATAACAGCCTTTTTCGCTTCTTCAGTTCCATGGGGGATCGCTACATCATTTCCCATATAAGTAGACGTGATTTTATCTCGTTCAATCATAGCTTCAATATAGCTCTCAGCTGCATACCCGCCATTAACTAATGCTCTGCCGGCGAAACGGATTGCTTCTTCTTTGTCTTTAAATTCCATATTAAGGAATATTTTGCTCTCTAGTAATAAGGTATCATCACTTGTGTTCTGTCCATTAGCTGATTCAAGTTCCTCATTAGCGTTATCCATTACATGACCATGTAATTGGCTGATTAATTTATCATATTCAGGGCTTGAAAGGAAATTATCAACTGAAATATGGTAAGCAGTTGGTACTTTGTTTTTTGCCCTTGGTGTTAGTTCATCCTGAGTGATCACAATTTCTGCATCATCTGTAAGATTACTAATAGCTGTATTGCTTACGTTTACATGTAATCCTGCTTCTTTGACTTTCTTTCGTAAGAGAGAGGCTCCCATAGCGCTTGAACCCATTCCAGCATCACATGCAAAAATAATTTTATTAACATTTTGTGGGAATTGTTGTGATTCTGTAGTAAATAATCCAGATACCGAACTTTTTTTACCTTTCATTTCTTGCATTTTTTTTGCAGCATCATCGATATCTTCATCTGGTTGTTTACCCGTCTTTAAGACGAACATAGCAACTATAAATGAAACCGCTGCAGCAACAAATATGCCAGCAAAGTTTGCAAGATAGGTGCCAGCATCATGTGGTGTAACAGCAGCAATGGCAAGTATGCTTCCCGGTGACGATGGTGCAAATAAACCGCCGCCTAAAAGTAACATAGTGAACACACCACTCATTCCGCCTAATATCACAGCGAGGAAAAGAATAGGGCGCATTAAAATGTAAGGGAAATATATTTCATGAATTCCCCCGAAAAATTGAATAATTGCGGCTCCAGGTGCGGTTTTTTTTGCTGTTCCTTTTCCAAAGATAGAAAATGCCAGCAAAACGCCAAGACCAGGTCCAGGATTTGCTTCAAGCAGGAAGAGAATGGATTTCCCTGCTTCACGAGCTTGTTCAGTTCCTATCGGGGAAAGGATTCCATGATTAATTGCATTGTTAAGGAATAAAATTTTCCCTGGCTCTATGAGAATACTTGTTAAAGGTAATAATTTCATTGCAACAAGCCACTCAACACCGTTTTCAAGCCAGCCAGTGAAAATGGCTACAGCGGGTCCCACGATTAAAAAAGAAACAATAGATAAGATACCGCCAAGGATACCAGCTGAGAAATTATTAACTAACATTTCAAAACCAGTTTTGACTTTGCCCTCAATTGCTTGATCAAATTTCTTGATTAGGTAGCCGCCAAGTGGCCCCATAATCATAGCTCCGAGGAACATTGGAATGTCTGCTCCTACAATTACTCCCATTGTAGCGATAGCACCAACTACCCCGCCTCGGTGTTCATGCATCAGCTTACCGCCTGTATATCCAATTAAGATTGGTAGTAAGAAGCTGACCATCGGACTGACTAATTTATTTAATTCTTCATTTGGAATAAAGCCGCTTGGTATAAATAGGGCGGTTATAAGCCCCCATGCAATAAATGCAGCAATATTGGGCATTACCATTGAGCTTAAAAAATTGCCGAATTTCTGCACAGCTAATTTTGTCTTAGATTGAGCCATACAAATTCCCCCTTCATCATTTATATCTTTATAATAGTTCACGAATGTTTCACAAACAACAGATAGGAAAGCTAACTTTGGCGTATTGATTAATGACAGACCTTGTGCTAGTTAACCTGAGATTTAATATTATTTTTCGGAGGGGAGCATTTTCTAAAGAAAATCTATGTATCATAACAAAAGGTGATAGGGAAAATCCTATCACCTTTTGTTTAGCTATTGTTCCTTATCTCCACACTCTAAACTCGATCATATTAGAACCGCTAAAACATACTTGTTTATGGTTGAATTGGCTTGTATTTTGGCAACAGTTACTGTGGTTATTGCTGGTATTGCGGCGCTTATTTGAGCAGCAGCGGTGACGGTTGTTAGAGCAGCGGTGTTTCTTGTTGGAACAGCGGCACTTCTTGTTGGTACTACGGCACTTTTTGTTGCTACTACGGCACTTCTTGTTGGTACTACGGCACTTCTTGTTGGTACTACGGCACTTCTTGTTAGTCCTACGGCGCTTATTAGAACAACGACGCCGATTACTGCATGTGTTCTTTCTAGAACAGGAATTGGATTCGGGGCTCTCAAACATAAAGTCGCAACCGCCGATACGATTTGCCCTTTCTACTGCTCTTTGTATATCATCATTGCAAAAATTCGACATACTATTTTCCTCCAGTTCATAGTTATGAAAAGGAATGAAATGTACTGTAGGGTGTACACAACTTATCCTTCTATAATCTATGTAGCTAGTACAACATTTGTAAACTCCAAACGCCCAGCAAGCAAAAAATTCTGAAAGACGATTTTTGGGGAAACAAGAAGGCGAGGGTTTGAGATGGAGCATACTAAAAAACTTGCTGAATATCAGCTGTTTATTCATCCCATAGATTTTAGCGAACTGAGACGGGATATTTGGATTGATGAGCCCGTTCCAGCTACGCTGACTGTAAACAAAAAAAGGTATAACATCGATTTAGCCTACCGAGGTTCGCATATTCGTGAATTTGAAAAAAAATCCTACCATATAATGTTTCGAAAGCCAGCGATGTATCGAAATGCAAAAGAATGGCATTTAAACGCTGAATATGTGGATCCATCATTAATAAGAAATAAATTATCTTTAGACTTTTTTAAAGATATTGGCTCGCTATCACCAACCTCACGATTTGTTAATCTGAAAATAAACGGGAAAAACGAAGGAGTTTATTTAGAATTAGAATCAGTGGATGAATACTTTTTAGAAACTCAAAAACTACCTAAAGGGGCAATATTTTATGCTGTAGATGGTGATGCCAACTTTTCATTAATGAGTGAACTTGACCAAGATGTAAAGAAGTCGCTCGAACTTGGGTATGAAAGAAAGTGTGGAACAATGGAAGATGAGCATGCCTTGCATGAATTCATAATAAAAGTAAATACAATTTCAAGAGTAGACTTTGAAAAGGAAATTGTCAGATACTTAAACGTTGAAAAATATATAGCCTGGCTTGCTGGAGTGGTCTTCACCCAAAATTATGACGGGTTTGTACATAATTATGCGCTATATAGAAACGGAGAGTCTGGTCTTTTTGAGATGATTCCATGGGACTATGATGCGACTTGGGGAAGGGACATCCATGGAGAATTAATGGCTGAAGATTATTTGAGAATAGAAGGGTTTAATACACTGACCGCACGAATTCTTGATGTGAAAACATTTCGTCATCAATACCAAAAGCGGTTAGAGAATATATTACAACACCAATTCACTGTAGAATATATGAAGCCTAAAATTCGAACATTGATGGAATTAATCAGGCCATATATTTCAAAAGATCGTTATGTAAATAAAAATATTCATTTGTTTGATCAAGAGGAAGAAATGATCTGTGGATATATTGAAGCACGAACTAGGTATCTTAAAAATAATATAAATATATTAAATTAATCGTATAGAGAGCGGGGTTTTGGTAGAAATGTATTCAAAATCCCGCTAAATGTGTCAATAATATACAGGAATTCATAAAATGTTCACAAAAAACATGTAAACGTTTTCAATATTATTGTATAATAAATGAGTAATAACTAATCTAATCTTTATGAAATGTAAACGCAATCATTTAACCAAAAGATTTTCCTATAGATGATCAATACATAAGAGGAGGTGATGCATCATGAGAGACTACGTTTTTATTCTTGATAATGAAAAGGAATCAAAGAAAATAACAATAGAAGCTTCTGGAATGATGGATGCATTTTTGAAAGCTAAGGATTTCCAGAAAAAGAAAAGTGAAGATAAAAAATCAAAAGTTAACCTACTTTTCCAAGGTGTTATTTATTCATAACCTATAAATGAAATCAAAACGCAGCTGTCAATTATATTGATGGCTGCGTTTTTTATATACTAGGATGATCAATCAATAAAACTCTATTATCTCTATTAATTACCTTTGTTGTATTATATTTGTAATATAGTTGTAATATAACTCCTACCATTTTACTAGTATAATAGGTTTAAGAAAGTACAACTGGGGGTATACTAAATTGGTTAAAAAGATCATTTCAACTTTGTTCTTGGGGATTTTATTAGCAGCTATGATACCAACATTTGTCGATGCAGCAATTACTAGTAAATATGTCGACGTACCTATAGATGATTCATTAAATATTCGAAAAAGTCCTAAAGCAACTGCACCTATCATTACTAAATTAGAGGCTGGCACTGAGGTCAATGTTTATTCCGAATCTAAAGGGTGGGCAAAAATCAGTTCCAATGGTATAGAGGGATATGTTAACAGCAGCTATTTAACCTCAGAAAAGATTAGCCCTGCCAGCATTTCAAGTTATAAAGTAAAAGCAATTTCAGTAGCTAAACAGTATTTAGGGACAAGGTACCGCTGGGGTGGAATTACACCAAAAGGGTTTGATTGTTCCGGTCTTGTTAAATATTCATATGCAAAAGCTGGGAAGACATTGCCGCGTACTGCAGCAGCTATGTATAAAAAAGGAAGCTCGGTCAATACGTTGAAAGCTGGCGACCTGATGTTTTTTGCGCCTAATCGAGCATCGAAACCAACTCATGTATCCATTTATATCGGCGGTGGTCAGATGATCCAATCGGCTACTTCTAAAGGGGTTTCAATCGCTTCTATAAGTAATTCTTACTGGAAGCCTAAATATATCGGAGCTAAACGAATTTAATATAAAAAGAGGGACCCTTTAAGTAGACTAAGTAGTTTAGTCCTGCTTGAAGGGTCTTTTATTTTGACCAAATTTTATTTTATATTACGACAGGAAATTGTAGGATCAGACTGTAGACAAACTCGGGTGAGATTTAAAATTGAGATGTTGATTTCCATTCCAGGCGCTTCGCTTTCCGCGGGCGGGCGGTGAGCCGCATCAATGCTCACGCTCCTGCGGGGTCTCACCTGTCCCGTTGTTCCCGCAGGAGTCTTCACGCCTTCCACTTCAATCAACCGTCTCTCTAAAATTAATCTGAATAAAACCTTGCGAATGAAAGGGCTATCCTAGAACAAATTCAGCAGGACACAAGTGATTTAAAAAGCGGATACTATGTCAATAAAGAATTATAAAATAACAGTAAGCCTATTAAATGCCATAATCTGAGTTAAGATATAGTTTTTTAATAAACTATGTATGTAAAGGATTTAACTTCATACCTTTTAAAGTGGGTTTAATCAAGTGTTGTTTATTGAAAAATCAAAAATTTATCTATACTATGGAGAGAAATAATGAATTCATCTCAGTACGTGGGAAAAAGTTTGATTACTGGGGGAAGCACATGGGTGAAAATAAAAAGTACTTTAAAATATTGTATGCGCTTATCCCAATCCTATTAGGGTGTTTATTTTATTTTATGAATCAGGATTTGTTTAAAGCGTTGACCAATGGGGATACGAAACAAATAAAGCTGCTGTTAACCGATAATATGATCTATTTATATTTGTTTATGCTTATTATTATGGTTATTCAAAACAGCTTTACACTTATTCCTTTAATACTCATTATAACCATAAATATTTCACTCTTCGGATTGGTAATTGGGTTTATATGGAGTGTATTTACAAGTATTGTGGCAGCAGTAATCATTTTTTTCTGCATCCGGTATCTTTTTCAGGATATGCTGACCAAGAAGGTTAAACCAGAGTTGATCCAGAAAGTAGAAAAGAATGGATTTATGTATGTATTCCAGGCGCGGATTTTTCCATTCGTCCCAACCAGTTTAGTGAATATTCTCGCTGGTCTTAGCTCTATTTCCTTTTATAAATATTTAGTAGCAACTAGTTTAGGGAACTTTATTTATTTTTTTGCATTAGCTCTTGTTCCGGCGGGGTTAATTTCATTAGATTTGAATAAAAACTTACTGTGGGCACTGGTTGGGGCAAGTATTGTAATCTATGTCTGCTTTAAAAAGTTTTATAAGAAGAAGAAAAAGGATTCAGCTAATTAAAGGAAAACGTTTATCATCTTTAAGTGATAAGCGTTTTTTTATTTTTATGAAACAAGTTCTTGGTCCACTCAAATGATATAATGTCATAAAAAGGAAAAGAGGAGATGGATTTGAAAGCAATTATTGTTACTGATTTTGGCAGCCCAGATGTTTTAAGATATGTTGATATGGATATTCCCGTTATTGCTCCATCGCAAGTATTAATCAGGGTAGAGAAAACCAGTGTCAATTATGCTGATGTTAAATCCAGATATGGGAAAAAGGGGAGTAATGTGTTTCCATTCGTACCAGGGCTAGATGCGGCAGGGGTAATTGTAGAGGTAGGCTCGGAAGTAGACAACTTCAAAATAGGACAAAGAGTGATGGCTTTTCCGTCCAGCGGATCTTATTCAGAATATGTTGCAGCAGAAGCCATGCTGACGTTTGAACTGCCAGATGAAGTTGATTTTGAAATGGCAGCAGCGTGCCCCACCGTTGCATTTCTATCTTATAAGCTCCTTGTTGATATTGCACGAATTGAACCAGGTGAAACCATTCTTATCCACTCAGCCTCAGGCGGTGTAGGAACAACAGCTATTCAATTAGCAAAGATTCTAGGGGCAGGAACAATTATTGGAACGGTTGGGAGTGAAAGTAAAGCAGCGGTTGCACAACATGCTGGAGCAGATCACGTTTTTTGCTATGAAAATGAAGACTTTGCGGAAAAGGTGAATTTAATAACGGAAGGAAAAGGGGTGCAGATTGTTTTAGATTCGGTAGCTGGTCCAATTACGCAAAGAAGTTTGGCATGTCTAGCACCATATGGGCGTTTAATACAATTTGGAAACTCCAGCGGACAGCCGGGTATCATTCAAACGAGTGACCTGCATTCAAGCTGCCGGTCGATTCTTGGATTTAGTTTAGGTACTACACGGATAAATCGACCCGAATCATTAAGACATACAGCTAAACAAGTACTAAATTATTTAAAAGATGGGGAACTCAACATTAAAATAAGCTACCAATTTCCTTTAGAAGAAGCGAAAGCTGCCCATAAACTAATTGAGAGCAGATTGAGTACTGGAAAAATATTATTAGATGTAAAGAAATAAGTAAAAAGACTGTAGACAAACTTAGGTGGAAATCAAGTTTGTCTATTTTTATGGCTTGTAGAACTTTCTGGCACTCGCTTTCCGCGGGCGGTCGGTGAGCCTCCTCGGCTGGCTCTCCCCTAGACACGCTTTTCCCGCAGGAGGTAGGTTTGCAAAATCGAAGAAGCCCTGGATTTTTCTTTCATTTATGAGTTGGTCAAAGATATATATTCGGTAGCAGGTCGCCTTAAGAAGAGGCAATGAACAGTCTTTATCACCAAAAAGACCTCCATGAAAAATTTCAAAACAAAGAGTTCCGGAATGTTTCATTCCAGAACTCTTTTGTCGACAAACTGAAAGGCTGTTATCTGACAGTCTTCTTTTTTTTGACCATAACAGCCCGGTCATGGAGTGCGATTTAGCAAGAATTTCTTTCATTAAGTTCAGGAGCAAATCTATAGGTTATAAATGGAGTTTGGGCTTGATTTTCAATTCGCTCCAATAATAGTTCAGCTGCCTTGATCCCCATTTGCAGGATAGGCTGTCCGATGGTGGTAACAGAAGGCTGGTAAAACTCTGAATAATCAACGTTATCAATACTAACAACGGCTACTTCTTCAGGAATGGATATGTTCTGTTTTTTCAAGTAGCTTAAAACTTCACGAAGGACTAAATCATTTCCTGCGACAATAGCTGTTGGGAGAGTGTTTTCTATAAATCTTTGGGACAATGTTTCTTTTATTTCACCGCTTGGTAAAGCATAAATACTCTCTTGATTAACCTCTAAATGATAAGCTGCCATTGCCTTCTTAAATCCTTCTATTCTCTCCACACGGGGTGTTATGGGAATATCAATCGGTAAAGTTATAAAAGTGATGTCCTTGTGCCCTTTCTCAGCAAGCATTGAAACAGCTAAAAAACTAGCTGCGTGATTATCTAAGAGAACTGAATCAGAAGCAATTCCATCCACTAAGCGATCGACAAACACCATTGGAATAGAATGGTCTACTAGATAGTTATAAACTTTAAAATCATTTCCGACTGGGAAGATAATCATTCCATCCACACGAGTAGAGATGAGCAAATCAATATACTCTTTTTCTTTTTCTGGATCATCTGCAGAGTTACAAATAAACACTTTGATGCCATTCTGCTGAAGACGTTCTTCGACAATTCGAATAATTTCAGTAGACAATGTATGTAGGATATTAGCTACTAAAATGCCAATAACCTTTGTTTTTTTTACTTTTAAATTACGGGCATTATCATTTGGACGGAAATCAAGTTCTTTAATAACTTCTTGGATTTTTTCTTTTGTGTCAGCACTCATATATCGATATCGTTGGTTGATGAACTGAGAAACCGTACTTTTGGAAACGCCTGCTTTTTCAGCAACATCGGAAATTGTAATTTTCTTTTTTTTATTCATGGTGTTCTCCTAATGGACAAATTTAGTGTTACAAATTAACTTCATCATAACAAAAGGTAGAACAGGATACCATTGCTGCCATTATCCGAAGAAAATCTTTTTTTAGAAGAAAACCCCTAACGATGAAAGTATATCGCTAAGGGTAGTTTCTTTTTTCAGTATTAACGAACGAGCCATCCGCCATCTACTGCCAAGATATGTCCATTCATATAATCAGAGGCTCTGCTTGAAAGGAAAACGACTGTTCCCATGACATCGAAAGGAGTTCCCCATTTTTCAGCAGGAATTCTTGATAAGATTTCTTTATTTCTCGACTCATCTGCACGAAGCGCTGCAGTATTGGCTGTTTCAATATAACCAGGTGCTATCGCGTTTATTTGAATATTATGACCAGCTAATTCATTGGCAAATGCTTTAGTGAGGCCGGCTACACCATGCTTGCTGGCAGTATATGCAGGGACGAATTTCCCCCCCTGGAAAGTAAGCATGGAGGCAATATTAATAATTTTGCCACTGCCTTGCTTAACCATTTCTTTAGCGGCGAGCTGACTAAGAAAATATAAGGCATTAAGATTAATATCCATAACCGCATTCCAATCTTCATCTGTATATTCTAATAGGGGAGCTCTACGGATTGTTCCAGCATTATTAACAAGAATATCTACTTTTCCATAAGCTTCAAGACAGCCAGTAATAACACCTTCTAAACTTTCTTTGTTTGTCAGGTCTGCTTGATAGAAGACGGCTCTTTGGCCAGTTGTTTCGATTAGTTCTTGTGTTTCTTTCCAGTCATCGCTATGGGCGACAATAAATACATCGGCCCCTGCTTTAGCTAGGGCAACAGCGTAACCTTGTCCTAAACCAGTATTTCCTCCTGTAACGATAGCTGCTTTTCCTTTTAAACTAAAGAAATCCATTGAAAAATCGAGTAGGCTCATCTTAATTCCTCCAAGAGTAGATTGTTGTTTGTGATTGGTTTTATTTTTTCGATATATTCTTTTGCAAGTCTAGTAATCTCAGAATAATTATCATCTTTTGCTGGCGCGATCAAGTTTCCTCCGATACCAACTGCGACACAGCCGTTATTTAGCCATTGGTCAACGTTGGTAATATCAACTCCACCGGTAGGCATTAGATTGATATCTGGAAGAGGGCCTTTAATTGCTTTCACATAATCTGGACCAAATGCGCTTCCAGGGAATAATTTAATGACATCTGCTCCAAGAGACATAGCTGAAACCATTTCTGTAATCGTTTCACACCCCGGCATATAGGGGATTTGATACAAATGACATAGTTTCATAATGTCCTCATTACATGAGGGACTTACAATGAATTGAGCTCCAGCCATAATGGCAATACGAGCAGTTATCGGATCCAAAACAGTGCCTGCACCCACAACCATATCTGGGTGCATTTTATTTAAGAGAGTGATAGCTTCTTCAGCTCTTGGGGTCGTGAATGTAATCTCAATATTTCGTATGCCGCCTTCAAGGCAAGCTTCAGATATTCGGATTGCCTTCTCTGGAGAATCCGCTCTGACTACAGCTACTAAAGGAATATTAGTGATCTTTTGAAGGATTTTCAATTTTTTCATGAGTTCCATCCTTTACTAGATTTATTAGTAAACATTACTTCATATCTGAAAGTGGGAAGGTATCCATATCTTCATACGTATAGTTTTCTCCGGCCATTGCCCAAATAAAGGTATAACTGCTGGTTGCGGCTCCGCTGTGAATAGACCATGGCGGCGAAATAACGGCCTCTTCGTTCTTCATCACAATATGTCTTGTTTCATCTGGCTCACCCATCATATGGAACATGAGCGCGTCTTTTTTCATATCGAAATACATATAAACTTCTACTCTGCGGTCATGGACATGCGGGGGCATAGAGTTCCAAACATTCCCGGACTCTAACTCGGTCATTCCCATGCACAACTGACAGCTTTGAATACCTTTTTCATGAATCATTCTTCGAATGGTACGTTTATTTGCTGTTTCATGTGACCCCATCGCGTCTCCAGGTACGTCATTGAATGCGACATGCTGGATAGGGTAATGTTTGTGTGCAGGTGCAGATACTAAATAAAACTTAGCAGGATTAGATTCTGAATCACTTATGAACTTGATGTCTTTACAGCCTAAGCCTATATATAAACAATCACGATTTTGAAGAATATATTCTTCTCCATCAACAAAGATTTTCCCAGATTCCCCTATATTAAAAATGCCTAATTCTCTTCTTTCTAAAAAGTAATCGGCCTTTATAAAATCATGACTTTCTAACTTTACTTCTTTAGATACGGGCGCAACACCGCCAACAATAATTCTGTCATCCAGTGAGTAGCATAAGGAAATTTCATCTGCTAAAAAAAGATTTTCCACAAGAAAGTTTTTGCGGATCTCCTCCGTACCAAACTGTTTGGCTTGTGTTGGGTGAATAGAATAACGTTTCTCCATTTTCATATAATAACCTCCTCATATTAGTAAAACGGTTTATCATTAAAAACAACAGATGTTAGCGCTGCCAATACCTAAAATATATATAACATTTTCCAAATAGTCAAATAAATAAAGTAGTTTAAGAGGATTATACATAGAAAACAATGGATATTATGTAGATTTGGTGAAAAAAGAAAAACATTCTGAATATTATTGTTAAAAACCGGTTTATATGATAATCTGACGTTATTACAAAAGAAAACGCTTTCTTATTTCAAGGTTTACTAAACTTTTTTCTTTAGGAGGAATAGAAATGAAAAATTTAGATGTCATTACCTTTGGAGAGCCGATGGCTATGTTCTATGCGAATGAGGTCAAACCTCTCCATTTGGTTAAATCTTTTTCTCGTGCTCTAGCAGGCGCAGAGTCAAATGTGGCTTGTGGATTAGCGCGTCTCGACTTGCATGTGGGGTATATGACGAAGCTCGGTAATGATAGTTTTGGAAAATTTATTATGGAAGAATTGTATAAAGAAAAAGTAGATACGATGGGTATTCGGTTTACTAGTGAGAAGGCTACAGGAATGCTGATTAAGTCGAAAGTGGTTGAAGGAGATCCAGAGGTTGAGTATTTCAGAAAAAATTCGGCAGCGTCTACTTTAAATGTAGATGACCTTTCTGAAGAATACTTCGGGCAAGCAAAGCACTTACATGTGACGGGGATTCCTTCAGCACTGTCTTCTGGATGCCATGAATTTTCTTTAGCGGCGATGAGGTATATGAAGCAAGAAGGAAAGACTATTTCCTTTGATCCGAATTTACGACTTAAGTTATGGAAGGATAAACAAACAATGATTAAAGAAATTAATCAGCTTGCTTGTTTGGCAGATCTATTCTTACCGGGAATGTCAGAAGCTGAGATATTGACTGGTCTTTCCACACCGGAGGAAGTGGCGGATTTCTATATAAGTAAAGGAGTTAAAACGGTTATTATCAAGCTTGGTGCGAAGGGTGCTTACTTTAAAAAGGATAGTGAGGAAGGTTACATAAATGGGTTTGCGGTTGAGGAAGTAGTGGATACGGTAGGTGCTGGAGATGGCTTCGCTGTCGGGGTGATTAGTGGATTACTTGACGGTAAAACGATTCAAGAAGCTGTTATCCGAGGAAATGCAATTGGTGCTCTTCAAGTTATGTCGCCAGGAGATATGGATGGAATGCCAACCAGATCAAAATTAGATGAGTTTATTGAAAAACAGCATAAAGTTCATAATAGTTAAATGCGGCACTCAATTATCTGATTACGAAGCTTGAGAAATCATTAATGGATATGATTGGAGAGATTATAATGAGAATAAAAGCGAGCATTGAAAAAGTTCCTGGTGGTATGATGGTTGTTCCGTTATTTTTTGGGGCCTTGATTAATACTTTATTTCCTAATACAGCTACTTACTTTGGTGGATTTACTGGCGCTTTATTAACAGGTACGGCATCGATACTAGCGGTTTTCTTCTTTTGTGTAGGAGCAACCATTGATGTGAAACAATCAGGTTACATCGCCAAGAAAGGATTGACCTTACTTATAGGGAAAGTTGTGTTTGCGGCATTATTAGGATATGCGGCTGCCTTAATACTTCCGGAAAACGGAATTCAGACAGGAATATTTTCTGGTTTATCTGCGTTAGTCCTCATTGCGGCATTTAATGAAACAAACGGCGGATTATACACGGCTTTAATGACTAAGTTAGGCAGAACAGAAGATGCAGCGGCCTTTCCTTTTATTAGTATAGAAAGCGGTCCGTTTTTCACGATGATTATTTTAGGGGTAGGCGGTCTAGCTACGTTCCCATGGCAGACTATTGTTTCAACACTAATCCCGTTTGTAGTAGGGATGATTGTTGGGAACATTGATAAGGAATGTCGAGCATTCTTTGGACAAGCGGTACCCGTTCTTATTCCGTTCTTCGCCCTGGCTCTAGGGTTTGGTTTAGATTTTGGAATGATTATTAAATCTGGATTTATGGGTATTCTGATGGGAGTAGCAGTTGTTTTCCTTTCAGGTGGAGTCTTGTATGTGTTGGATCGATATGTAACTGGCTCGGATGGAGTCGCTGGTGTGGCTGCTTCTTCGACAGCTGGTGCTGCAGTCGCTGTTCCGTTTATCATTGCTGAGTTGAATCCGCAATTTGCTCCAGTAGCTGAATCAGCAACAGCAATTATAGCGACGAGTGTGTTAGTAACAGCAATTTTAACGCCTATGCTTACAATGTGGGTAGCGAAAGTACAGGAGAAGAGAGGGATTCCTCAGCGTAGGTACAAAAAAACAACTGTTACGCCTGGATCTTCCGTTCGTAAGGCACAATAAATAAAATGTAAGCGTTACCTCCTTCAACTGTGGTTTTTTGCCGCAGTTGTTTTTGTATGTTTATAATAAGCTATATACTAGTAGAAATGGGTATAGAATTTATAGATGTAAGGGGTGATTGTCTTGAATGAAAATTCGGTGTTAAACAAGCTAAGGAAGCATACGCCGATAATATTAGGGAGCGAAGCTTTTAATAAGTATGCCGTGTTAGTGCCTCTAGTAGAAGTTAATGGAGAAACTCATATACTATTTGAAATTCGTTCTCTTGAGATGCGTAGGCAGCCGGGGGATATTTGTTTTCCGGGAGGTAGGAAAGATCCTCTTGACCGAACTGAACAGCAGACGGCAATTCGGGAGACAACGGAGGAGTTGGGTATTAAAGAAGAAAACATAACTGATGTTACTCCGCTTAACTATATCGTTTCTCCGGGGATGATCGTCTATCCATATGCAGGAGTAATTGATCCTGCTGTACCTATGAAGCTGAATCCTTCTGAAGTTGGCGGGGTTTTTACTGTCCCATTAAGTTATTTTTTGGATAATCCTCCCGCGATCTATCCAGTTAATTTAAGAGCTGAGCCGGAAGAAAACTTCCCCTTCGAGCTTGTAGTCGGCGGGGAGAACTATCACTGGCAGACGAGAAAGGTGGATGAGTATTTTTATTCTTATAAGGGGAAAGTAATCTGGGGAATGACGGCGAGGATAGTAGCTCATCTAGTAGATATTATTCGATAATCCTCAGTCTAGAAGAGTTTGAACCTGCGAATGTTATTCGCAGGTTCTTTTTTGAATTTAAATAGAAAAATTTATATACTACTACTAAATTATAGTAAGATAGATGTGAGGAGAAAATAGGGAAGGGGATTGATCAATTGTCAGGAGATCAGATTGGAACGAGAACTGAATGGATGAAGCAGACTAACGGTGGTCATATTTTTTATAATTTTTATGAGTTAAATGGCTATTATAAAAATGCGCTAACTTATATTAAGACAGCTATTGAGCAAGGAGATGAAGTGTTATTCATTGAGAATGAACGGCTATGGAGTTCTTTAAAAAAGAAACTAGTTGTGTGTTTGTCGACTGCTCAATTAAGGAAAGTTTGTTATATTAATAATTTCGACTTTTACTGTATGAATGGTGATTTTGAATCAGCTACCATTCTAGCTTATTTTAATAAAACACAAGACGAATATACGAAAAAGAACAGCTCTTTTCGCACGTGGGCCCATGTTGAGTGGGGCTGCGAGGAGGACATTGATAGAAAAATTAGTGAATATGAACGTATAGTCGATGCGACTCTTAGTAAGAGTGGACTTATATCAGTTTGTGCTTATGACGCATGCAGAGTTTCACCTTCTCTTGAAGCGATACTAAAGAAGTTCCATAACTTCTTATTATATGACGACGAAAGATTGATCCATTCGGAAGAGTATAGCGGGTTGTAAAATATGAGGTGTTAAAATGATCGTATATTTAAATGATATCAATGTAGCTCTGGCTGATGAAATCTTAGCGATACAGATTCCATCATATAATATAGAAGCAACGTTAATTGGTTTTTCGGAGATTCCGCAATTAAAGGATTCAGTAGATAGTATCATGATGAGTGGAGAGTCCTTTATTGGGTATCGACTGGAACACGAGTGGACAGGTTTTCTTTCTTATTCCGTTGAAAGGGATACCATGGAAATTTGTCGACTTGTGGTGCACCCGCGGTATTTTCGAAAAGGAGTAGGCGGAAAGTTAATAAAAGCATCATTGGCTCTAGCATCTGGGAAGAAGATTACCGTCAGTACAGGATCGAAAAATCAACCTGCTTTGAATCTTTACCGACATTTTGGTTTTGAAAAAGTAAATGAAATTGAGATTGCCCCTGGTGTTTTACTTAGTTTGCTTGAGAGGACTGTGAACGATAAGGAATTGACATAAAAATCTTTTGAAAATAAAAGTTGACTATCTGAGAAATTAGAAGTATGATTAAGGAGTCGCAAAGAAAACGACTGTTTCAGAACAAAAAAACTTCTTCGCAGAAGTTGACAACTGTTCTAGACTATGATACTATTAGTTGTGTCGCAAGTGAAACAAATTGCTCTTTGAAAACTGAACAAAACAAAGCGTCAACGTTTTAAAGAAGTGAGTACACACTATAAAAACAACCGAGCAAGTCAAACATTCTACGGAGAGTTTGATCCTGGCTCAGGATGAACGCTGGCGGCGTGCCTAATACATGCAAGTCGAGCGAATTGTTGAGTTTACTCAACAGTTAGCGGCGGACGGGTGAGTAACACGTGGGCAACCTGCCTATAAGACTGGGATAACTTCGGGAAACCGGAGCTAATACCGGATATGTTCTTTTCTCGCATGAGAGAAGATGGAAAGACGGCGTCTCGCTGTCACTTATAGATGGGCCCGCGGCGCATTAGCTAGTTGGTGAGGTAATGGCTCACCAAGGCAACGATGCGTAGCCGACCTGAGAGGGTGATCGGCCACACTGGGACTGAGACACGGCCCAGACTCCTACGGGAGGCAGCAGTAGGGAATCTTCCGCAATGGACGAAAGTCTGACGGAGCAACGCCGCGTGAACGATGAAGGCTTTCGGGTCGTAAAGTTCTGTTGTTAGGGAAGAACAAGTACCAGAGTAACTGCTGGTACCTTGACGGTACCTAACCAGAAAGCCACGGCTAACTACGTGCCAGCAGCCGCGGTAATACGTAGGTGGCAAGCGTTATCCGGAATTATTGGGCGTAAAGCGCGCGCAGGTGGTTCCTTAAGTCTGATGTGAAAGCCCCCGGCTCAACCGGGGAGGGTCATTGGAAACTGGGGAACTTGAGTGTAGAAGAGGAAAGTGGAATTCCACGTGTAGCGGTGAAATGCGTAGAGATGTGGAGGAACACCAGTGGCGAAGGCGACTTTCTGGTCTATAACTGACACTGAGGCGCGAAAGCGTGGGGAGCAAACAGGATTAGATACCCTGGTAGTCCACGCCGTAAACGATGAGTGCTAAGTGTTAGAGGGTTTCCGCCCTTTAGTGCTGCAGCTAACGCATTAAGCACTCCGCCTGGGGAGTACGGCCGCAAGGCTGAAACTCAAAGGAATTGACGGGGGCCCGCACAAGCGGTGGAGCATGTGGTTTAATTCGAAGCAACGCGAAGAACCTTACCAGGTCTTGACATCCTCTGACACTCCTAGAGATAGGACGTTCCCCTTCGGGGGACAGAGTGACAGGTGGTGCATGGTTGTCGTCAGCTCGTGTCGTGAGATGTTGGGTTAAGTCCCGCAACGAGCGCAACCCTTGATCTTAGTTGCCAGCATTCAGTTGGGCACTCTAAGGTGACTGCCGGTGATAAACCGGAGGAAGGTGGGGATGACGTCAAATCATCATGCCCCTTATGACCTGGGCTACACACGTGCTACAATGGATGGTACAAAGAGCTGCAAACTCGCGAGGGTAAGCGAATCTCATAAAGCCATTCTCAGTTCGGATTGCAGGCTGCAACTCGCCTGCATGAAGCCGGAATCGCTAGTAATCGCGGATCAGCATGCCGCGGTGAATACGTTCCCGGGCCTTGTACACACCGCCCGTCACACCACGAGAGTTTGTAACACCCGAAGTCGGTGAGGTAACCGCAAGGAGCCAGCCGCCTAAGGTGGGACAGATGATTGGGGTGAAGTCGTAACAAGGTAGCCGTATCGGAAGGTGCGGCTGGATCACCTCCTTTCTAAGGAAAATTAACGTGACGCTTTTGTTTTGTTCAGTTTTGAATGAGTAATTCATTCAACCTTGTTCTTTGAAAACTAGATAATAGATAGAAGGCAAATTTTGCATCAATTTTTAAAACACCGAATGTTTTTTTAGTAGGTTAAGTTAGAAAGGGCGCACGGTGGATGCCTTGGCACTAGGAGCCGATGAAGGACGGGACTAACACCGATATGCTTTGGGGAGCTGTAAGTAAGCGTTGATCCAGAGATTTCCGAATGGGGAAACCCACTGTTCGTAATGGAACAGTATCTTTACCTGAATACATAGGGTACTGAAGGCAGACCCGGGGAACTGAAACATCTAAGTACCCGGAGGAAGAGAAAGCAATAGCGATTTCCTGAGTAGCGGCGAGCGAAACGGAATCAGCCCAAACCAAGAGGCTTGCCTCTTGGGGTTGTAGGACACTCAATATGGAGTTACAAAGGAACGGGGTAAATGAAGAGGTCTGGAAAGGCCCGTCAAAGAAGGTAAAAACCCTGTAGTTGAAACTTCGTTCCCTCCTGAGTGGATCCTGAGTACGGCGGGACACGAGAAATCCCGTCGGAAACAGGGAGGACCATCTCCCAAGGCTAAATACTCCCTAGTGACCGATAGTGAACCAGTACCGTGAGGGAAAGGTGAAAAGCACCCCGGAAGGGGAGTGAAATAGATCCTGAAACCGTGTGCTTACAAGTAATCAGAGCCCGTTAATGGGTGATGGTGTGCCTTTTGTAGAATGAACCGGCGAGTTACGATCCCATGCGAGGTTAAGTTGAAAAGACGGAGCCGCAGCGAAAGCGAGTCTGAATAGGGCGAATTAGTATGTGGTCGTAGACCCGAAACCAGGTGATCTACCCATGTCCAGGGTGAAGTTCAGGTAACACTGAATGGAGGCCCGAACCCACGCACGTTGAAAAGTGCGGGGATGAGGTGTGGGTAGCGGAGAAATTCCAATCGAACCTGGAGATAGCTGGTTCTCTCCGAAATAGCTTTAGGGCTAGCCTCAAGATGAGAGTATTGGAGGTAGAGCACTGATTGGACTAGGGGCCCCCAACGGGTTACCGAATTCAGTCAAACTCCGAATGCCAAATACTTATTCTTGGGAGTCAGACTGCGAGTGATAAGATCCGTAGTCAAAAGGGAAACAGCCCAGACCACCAGCTAAGGTCCCAAAGTATACGTTAAGTGGAAAAGGATGTGGAGTTGCTTAGACAACCAGGATGTTGGCTCAGAAGCAGCCACCATTTAAAGAGTGCGTAATAGCTCACTGGTCGAGTGACTCCGCGCCGAAAATGTACCGGGGCTAAACGTATCACCGAAGCTGTGGATGGACACCGTAGGGTGTCCGTGGTAGGAGAGCGTTCTAAGGGCGTCGAAGCTAGACCGTAAGGACTGGTGGAGCGCTTAGAAGTGAGAATGCCGGTATGAGTAGCGAAAGAAGGGTGAGAATCCCTTCCACCGAATGCCCAAGGTTTCCTGAGGAAGGCTCGTCCGCTCAGGGTTAGTCGGGACCTAAGCCGAGGCCGAAAGGCGTAGGCGATGGATAACAGGTTGATATTCCTGTACCACCAATTTATCGTTTGAACGATGGGGGGACGCAGGAGGATAGGGTAAGCGCGCTGTTGGATATGCGCGTCTAAGCAGTTAGGCCGGAAACGAGGCAAATCCCGTTTCCATTAAGGCGGAGCTGTGATAGCGAGGGAAATTAAGTACCGAAGTTCCTGATTCCACACTGCCTAGAAAAGCCTCTAGTGAGATAAAGGGTGCCCGTACCGCAAACCGACACAGGTAGGCGAGGAGAGAATCCTAAGGTGTGCGAGAGAACTCTCGTTAAGGAACTCGGCAAAATGACCCCGTAACTTCGGGAGAAGGGGTGCTTTTTAGGGTGAATAGCCCGGAAAAGCCGCAGTGAATAGGCCCAGGCGACTGTTTAGCAAAAACACAGGTCTCTGCGAAGCCGCAAGGCGAAGTATAGGGGCTGACGCCTGCCCGGTGCTGGAAGGTTAAGGGGAGAGGTTAGCGTAAGCGAAGCTTTGAACCGAAGCCCCAGTAAACGGCGGCCGTAACTATAACGGTCCTAAGGTAGCGAAATTCCTTGTCGGGTAAGTTCCGACCCGCACGAAAGGCGTAACGATCTGGGCACTGTCTCAACGAGAGACTCGGTGAAATTATAGTACCTGTGAAGATGCAGGTTACCCGCGACAGGACGGAAAGACCCCGTGGAGCTTTACTGTAACCTGATATTGAATTTTGGTACAGCTTGTACAGGATAGGTAGGAGCCTTTGAAACCGGAGCGCTAGCTTCGGTGGAGGCATTGGTGGGATACTACCCTGGCTGTATTGAAATTCTAACCCGCGCCCCTTATCGGGGTGGGAGACAGTGTCAGGTGGACAGTTTGACTGGGGCGGTCGCCTCCTAAAGAGTAACGGAGGCGCCCAAAGGTTCCCTCAGAATGGTTGGAAATCATTCGTAGAGTGTAAAGGCACAAGGGAGCTTGACTGCGAGACCTACAAGTCGAGCAGGGACGAAAGTCGGGCTTAGTGATCCGGTGGTTCCGCATGGAAGGGCCATCGCTCAACGGATAAAAGCTACCCCGGGGATAACAGGCTTATCTCCCCCAAGAGTCCACATCGACGGGGAGGTTTGGCACCTCGATGTCGGCTCATCGCATCCTGGGGCTGTAGTCGGTCCCAAGGGTTGGGCTGTTCGCCCATTAAAGCGGTACGCGAGCTGGGTTCAGAACGTCGTGAGACAGTTCGGTCCCTATCCGTCGTGGGCGCAGGAAATTTGAGAGGAGCTGTCCTTAGTACGAGAGGACCGGGATGGACGCACCGCTGGTGTACCAGTTGTCTTGCCAAAGGCATAGCTGGGTAGCTACGTGCGGACGGGATAAGTGCTGAAAGCATCTAAGCATGAAGCCCCCCTCAAGATGAGATTTCCCATAGCGTAAGCTAGTAAGATCCCTGAAAGATGATCAGGTAGATAGGTTTGAGGTGGAAGCGTGGTGACACGTGGAGCTGACAAATACTAATCGATCGAGGACTTAACCATTCGTTTTAATTACATGCAAAAACCTTCTTATTATCTAGTTTTGAAGGAACAACGTTCCTTTATAGTCTGGTAATGATGGCGAAGAGGCCACACCCGTTCCCATTCCGAACACGGAAGTTAAGCTCTTCAGCGCCGATGGTAGTTGGGGGTCTCCCCCTGTGAGAGTAGGACATTGCCAGGCAACAAGAAAGAAAAGATCAGCTGCATAGCTGGTCTTTTTTTTGTGGCGTTTTTTGAAGTACCGCATTAAACATGATGCCCCATGGGGTATTTTTGTGCTAAAAATCGTGCCCAGACGGGATTACGGGGTATCTAGACGGGATTATGAAGGAACTGGACGGGAATAACGTGATCTCAGACGGGAATACGTGAAGACTAGACGGGATTAATGGCCGGAACAGCAGAAAAATTGATAAAATACCCCCCGGGGAAACTAATTCATCAGGTCTTCCTAAAAAGTGTATCTAAAGAAAAAGACTTAAAGATTAGCGACCCATTTTCAAACCCGTTAAAAAAATGATGCCCCACGGGGTATTTTAGAGCTGAAAATAGTGCCCAGACGGGAATATGCTGCCACTAGACGGGAATAAATAAGATCCGGACGGGATTATCGTGGTCTCAGACGGGAATACGTGAAGACTAGACGGGATTAAGAGCTGGAATAGCAGAAAAACAGATAAAATACCTCCCGGGGAAACTAATTCATCAGGTTTTCCTAAAAAGTGTATCTAAAGAAATAGACCAAAAGATTAGCGACCCATTTTCAAAAAACCTTTAAACAATCGTGCCCCACGGGGTATTTTGTGCTTAAATATAGCACCCAGACGGGAATACGTGAAGACCAGACGGGATTAACAGCCGGAACAGCAGAAAAATAGATAAAATCCCCCCCGGGGAAACTAATTCATCAGATCTACCTAAAAAGTGTATCTAAAGAAATAGACCAAAAGATTAGCGACCCATTCTAAAAACCCCGAAATAATAGGCCTCAGGGCTAAATAAACTCAAGAGTCAGCAAGTCTTCATAAAAAGTTGCAGTAACACATAAAACAAGCCCTTCTAAGGAGAAGGGCTTGCACAGTGAGTATCGCGGAAGGTTATAGAGTTTATTTATTTTCACTTAGTACGTGGTTCAGCCATTGTTTATTCTTTATATACCAGTCAATAGTTTGGTGTATTCCCGTTTCAAAGGTATATGTTGGTTTCCAGCCTAACTGTTCAAGTTTAGTTGGATCAATTGCGTAGCGTTTATCATGTCCTAGACGGTCTTCGACGTGTTCAATTAACTTCTCGGATTTTCCGATGGTATGGATGATGGTCTTAACGACGTCTAAATTTGTTTTTTCGTTATGCCCGCCTATATTGTAGACTTCGCCATTGATTCCTTTATGAAGAATGACATCAATAGCTGTACAATGATCGTATACATGCAGCCAGTCTCGTATGTTTAGACCGTTCCCGTAAATGGGTACCTTTTTATCATTGAGAATCTTGGATATGGTTAGTGGAATTAGTTTTTCTGGAAATTGAAATGGGCCATAATTATTTGAGCATCTGGTTATATTTACTGGTAATTGGTAGGTTTCTGCATAGGCGCGAACGAGTAAATCGGAAGAGGCTTTGCTTGCACTATAAGGACTGTTTGGTTGTAATGGTGTAGTTTCAGTAAAAAAATTTGTTTTATCAAAATCTAATTCTCCATATACTTCGTCCGTGGAGATATGAATGAATTTTGAGATTTTCGTTTGTTTTGCTGCTTGCAGTA
Organism: Peribacillus sp. FSL H8-0477; assembly: GCF_038002765.1. Lineage (NCBI taxonomy): Bacteria > Bacillati > Bacillota > Bacilli > Caryophanales > Bacillaceae > Peribacillus > Peribacillus sp. FSL H8-0477. The sequence continues at coordinate 1,113,363 of NZ_JBBODE010000002.1, forward strand.
AGTTCTGTGTACCAAGTACATTGGTTAAGATGAACTGTTCGGGATTAGCAATGGATCGGTCCACATGGCTTTCAGCAGCAAAGTGGATGACATAGTCGAACTCTTTTTCTATGAATAGGTTACTTAGTTGTTCGTTATCTGTGATATCTATCTGTGTAAAATGATAGTTTGGAAGATTTTCGATTACTTGATGCTTCGTTAACTCGCCAGCATATGTTAATGCATCAAGATTAACTATTTCATATTCGGGGTATTTATTTAGTATATAGTGAACGAAATTCCCACCAATAAACCCTGCACCACCAGTAATAAGGACCTTTTTTTTCACTATTTTATTTCACCTCATCATTCAATTCCGTTAAATAACGTGCGAGTGCGTCCTTCCAATTGGGGAGGGGACTAAAGCCATTTTCTATAAGTTTTGCTTTTGATAGACGGGAATTCTTGGGACGTTTTGCTTTTGTAGGGAATTCCTCACTTGTGATGGGGTGGACTGAAACAGAGCGATTTTCTAGTTTGAATAATTCTTCTGCAAAATCTGACCAGCTGCATACTCCAGAATTGGCAGCATGATATATTCCATATTGCTCTGTTTGAATCATATCAAGTAATAAGATAGACAAATCCCTTGTGTATGTTGGCGCACCGACTTGATCACCTACTACACGAACTATTGGTTGTGAATCGGCCAGCTTACGCATCGTTTTAATAAAGTTGTTGCCATTAATACCGAAAACCCATGAAATTCGCACAATAAAGAAGTGAGATAACGTGGTTTTAATTATTTGTTCGCCTTCATATTTTGTTTTGCCATAGTATCCGATTGGATTGGGTTGATCTGACTCTGTAAAGGCATTAGTCCCTTTTCCATCAAATACATAATCTGTGCTAAGATAAACAAGCTTTGCTCCTGTTTCTTTTGCTGCTTCAGCTAGATATCTTGTTCCGTTTACATTCACATCGTAACATCGTTCTTTATCGTCCTCAGCAAGATCTACAGACGTATAAGCAGCACAATGAATAATAGCGTCAGGGTTTAGTTGACGTATATAGGCTCGAACATTTTGTTCATTGGTGATATCTAAATCCTTTGATCCTGTTCCATACATCTCGAAACCTCTTTGTTTTCCTTCTCGAACTACATCGTAACCAAGCTGCCCTGTATATCCAGTGACAACTATTTTCATTCTATTTCACCAAAATGATGTCGAGCATTTTTTAATAGTGGTGCCTCTTCATCTTTTTTGGATAAAATTGGAGTGATGTCGCGGGGCCATTTAATATCAAGAGCAGGATCATTCCAAAGAATTCCGTAGTCATGTTCTTTTGAATAGAGTTCGTCTACTTTATATTGAACTTCTGTATCAGCAATCAACGTCATAAACCCATGAGCAAAACCTTTAGGAACCAATAATTGCTTTTTATTATCCGCACTAAGTTCTATGCCAACCCATTTAGTGTATGTTGGGCTGTCTTTACGGATGTCCACTGCTACATCAAAAATTGCACCTTTGGTACAGCGAACAAGCTTTGACTGAGCTTTTGGATTTAGTTGATAATGCAATCCACGAACGGTTCCTTTCTTTTCTGAAAAGGAATGATTGTCTTGTACGAAGTAAAGAGAGAGTCCAGCTTTTTTAAGTGTCTCATCGTTATATGTCTCCATGAACCAGCCGCGACTGTCCCCGAAAACCGAAGGAGTAAGTATGAACACTCCATCTAGTATGGTTTTGATGATTTCCATCTGACACCTCTTTTTTATTTTGTAAATGGTTTTTGATCAGCAATTCGAATTAGGTACTGTCCGTATTGATTCTTCTTTAAAGGGGCGGCTAATTCGAGTAAGTTATCTTTAGTAATATACCCCTGGTTATAAGCAATTTCTTCGATGCAGGCTATTTTCATACTTTGGATCTTTTCAATGGTCTCAATAAATTGCGAAGCTTCTAGTAAGGATTCGTGTGTTCCTGTATCTAACCAAGCAAATCCTCTTCCTAAAATTTCAACGTTCAGATTACCGCTTTTTAGATAGGCTTGATTAATATCCGTAATCTCGAGTTCACCGCGGGGAGAGGGTACAATTTTTTTTGCAAGTTCAACCACGGAATTGTCATAAAAATAGAGACCCGTTACCGCATAGTTTGATTTTGGGTTTAAGGGTTTTTCTTCAAGTGATATGGCTTGAGCGTTTTCATCAAACTCTACTACCCCGAATCGTTCGGGGTCATGTACATAATAACCAAATACAGTTGCTCCCGTTTTCCTGCTGGCTGCACGTCGTAGTTTTTCTGTCAGTCCATGACCGTAAAAAACATTATCGCCTAAAACTAGTGCCACATCGTCTTCTCCTATAAATTTCTCTCCAATCAGGAAGGCTTGTGCTAAGCCGCCTGGGTATTCCTGCTCTTCATAAGCGATTCGCAAGCCTAGATGAGACCCGTCATGGAACAGCTGTTTAAATCGTCCAATATCCTGAGGAGTAGAAATAATTAACATTTCACGGATTCCAGCCAGCATAAGAATAGATAATGGGTAATAAATCATTGGCTTATCATAGATAGGCAGCAACTGCTTGGACATTCCTTTGGTTAGGGGATATAATCTAGTCCCACTGCCTCCGGCTAAAATGATTCCTTTCATAGTACCACCTCTGTTGTAGTTACTTTTACGAATGATTTTATATAATATGTTTTTTGCTTGAAAGGGTGAAGAGGCAGGAAGGTGACCCTAGACAAAGCTCCTCACCAAAGATGTGAGGAGCGCTGTTTATACTTTTTCTGCAACGATTAAATATTGATAGATAAAAGCATCTGTGGTGAATGAATCTGTATCTAGGCCAAAGGCTTTTCCTATAGGACCTATGCTTGCCGCAAGGAGACGGTCAGCCTCAGAATAGCCTATTGTCGTGCCGGATAATGATGTTATGATTAAATTTTCAGGAAACAATGTGCGCATTGTTTTTCGCGTGAAAAAACGTAAATGCGTTCGATCTAATAAACCTGCATCTCGATATGAGAAATCTGCTTGCAGTAATTCTTTTATAATCTCGATATTTGCAATATTTGGTAAAGAAATAACTAATTTACCACCAACATTTAATAAGTTGGATAATTCTTTTACGATCTTCCAAGGATCACGAAGATGTTCCAAAACATCTGCACATACAATGCAATCAAATTTCCCTAACTTGGATAAGTCAAATTGCTCGACATCAGCGGAATAGACGGTATCTAGATTATGTTTGGCAAACTCTGCAACGGTTGAATCTATTTCAATTCCTATAACTTCACAATTATATTTTTCTTTTAAATTAATAGCCATTGCCCCCATTCCACAGCCTAGCTCTAGGAGCCTTTTTGTATGTGTAGGGACTAAATTAAGTACTTCTGGCCGTGGAAACATATAATAGTTTGCTTTAAAACCCCATTTTTCATAAAGTTTGGTTTGGTTTGTGTACATTAACTGATTAAAATTAATCGGACTATTTTTGAAGGTAACACTTCCATAATGATGGACAAAAGAATCTTTCGCTATATAGAGTTCATAACCTTCCCGAAGTGCGCGCAGGCATAAATCATCATCTTCGAAATTACCTATGCCAAAAGATTCATCAAATAATCCTATTGCGTCTAAAACTTCCTTTTTACATGCTAAAGCGAATCCTACTAATCTTAAGACCTTGTTCTTCTCACCTGACTTTTCTTTAACATAATCAGCAGCAAAATTCTCTAGTCCTTCTAATGTTTCTTGATTATAAGTTACTGAAATCTGTTGGTTACCGGAAACATTATTGGAAACTGGGCCCACAATCCCAATTTTTTCACTCGAATATAAGGTATTTATCAAGGAATCCAACCATCCAGGTGTTACAACCGTATCGTTATTCAGAAAGAGGATGGTTTCGCCTGTTGCTTTTTCAACACCTTGGTTATTACCTTTAGCAAATCCTTCATTTTCTTTATTTTCGATAACTGTTATATCATTTTGCTCAGATAAATAAGCTACTGTTTTATCCTCTGATCCGTTATCAACGACAATAATTTCATAGTCTAAATGAGTGTGATTTCTGATACTTTCGATACACTTTTTTGTGTAATCAATTTGATTGTGAGTCAATAGTATAATTGAAGTTTTCATTATATCCTCCTAGTTACTTGTAGATAAAATCATTTTATTTATATGAATTGTAGACGATTTGGTGCCAATTAAATGGACTTTGAAGACTGCTCCATTCACAACAAAATTACTTCGAAAAATATGAAGAGTTTCAAGAAATTCAATATTAAGTTATTAGGAATGGTATCATCGAACAAAGAATAGGAGGGAAAGTTTAATGCCGCTTTCTTTCATTTAGGTGTTTCATATTTGAGGAAGAGTATGGTAAACTGATTTAGAAGAAATTAATTGAATAACAGGGGGGCTTGCACATGCAGGCTGAGAGTAAGCGAATAGTAGCTTTGACCCTAAAACCTGATTTGGATAATGCCAACGTAGGGAATCAACTTTACATGAATGATAATGTTAAAGCGATATACCCTTTTGTGGTATATCGCTTTTTTGGTTTTTTTTGAGGGCTTTGGATGTCTCTAATCATAATTGCTACGGCACTGGTATCAATCTAAATGGAGGTAGAAACTATGGAAGAAAAAATCCTAGAGAACGTAGGACGACATACACCAATTGTTCATACTATTACTAATTACGTGACAGCTAACGATTGCGCTAATATCATCTTAGCTTGTGGCGGTTCACCAATTATGGCTGATGATTATAATGAAGTGAAAGAAATAACAAGTATTTGCAACAGTTTGGTGATTAATATTGGAACATTAAATGAAAGGACTATTCTTTCGATGATTAAATCGGGTAAAAAAGCCAATGAGCTGGGAATCCCGGTTATTTTAGACCCGGTAGGAGCAGGTGCTTCTGCTTTTCGTTCTAACACTGTTCGGAAGCTGCTTGAGGAAATTCACTTTTCGGTGATTAGGGGAAATATATCTGAAGTAAAAACTGTTTATGAAGGAAGTGGTTCGACAATGGGCGTCGATGCAGCACATATGGATGCTATAAACGAATCAAATCTAGATGAAAACATTAGGTTGGCACAACATTTAAGCGAAAAAACTGGAGCGGTCATTGCAATTACGGGTGCTGTTGATCTTGTTGCAGCCGAAAATAAGGCATATGTCATAAGAAATGGCCACAAGATGATGTCTCAAATAACAGGGACGGGCTGTATGTTGACAGCTGTGATTGGAACCTTTTGCGGGAGTAATCCAGATCAATTACTAGAAAGCACAAAAACGGCTGTATGTGCGATGGGCATTAGTGGTGAGCTTGCCTATCAAAAGACGAAGCATACAAATGGCGGTACCTCTTCCTTCAGAACCTACTTAATTGATTATATGAGTAAAATCAACACTACATTATTGAAAGAGGGTAGTAAAATTGAAAGCAGATAAACAATCCATGCTGTTGTATGCAGTCACTGACCGAATGTGGGTGGGGGAAAAGTCATTGAGTGAACAAGTAGAGGAAGCAATAAAGGGCGGAGCAACCTTTATTCAACTACGTGAAAAGACCTTAGGGTATGACGAATTTCTCCAGGAAGCTAAGCAAATAAAGGAAGTAACGGATCGTTATCAAGTTCCATTTGTGATTAATGATTACGTGAGGGTAGCCGTTGATTGCGGTGCAGATGGTGTTCATATTGGACAAGATGATCTTGGAATAGAGGAAACACGGAAATTGGTTGGCCCTGATAAAATAGTAGGCGTATCGGTTCAGACCGTTGAGCAGGCAATTGCGGCTGAGAAAAGTGGCGCGGATTATCTTGGAGCAGGTTCTATGTTCAGTACTTCAACAAAAATGGATGCAGATATGGTATCTTTCGAAACATTAAGAGAAATATGTGAAGCCGTTACAATCCCAGTTGTTGCCATAGGAGGCATTAATCAACGTAATATCCTAAAACTAAACGGCAGCGGAGTGGACGGGGCAGCTATTGTATCAGCAATATTTGCGGCACAAGATATAAAAGAAGCGAGCCGGGAATTACATGTTCTTTCAACAAAAATGATTAAAAAGTAGAAATGAGGGGTTTGTTTGAAAAAGGTACTTAGTATTGCGGGTTCAGATTGCAGCGGCGGAGCAGGTATTCAAGCAGACATCAAAACCATTACGGCACATAAAATGTATGCGATGAGTGTAATCACAGCATTGACAGCTCAAAATACGATGGGAGTAAAGGGGGTCTTGGAAACACAACCAGAATTTATAGGATTACAGTTAGATTGTATTATGACTGATATTTTCCCAGATAGCGTGAAAATTGGAATGGTATCCTCACCGGCTATTATCAACGTAATCGCTGAAAAACTGAAGGAGCATAAACCAAATCATATTGTTCTAGATCCGGTGATGATTTCTACAAGCGGCAGTCGGTTATTGAATGAAGAGGCGATGGACAGTCTCCTAACTAACCTGATGCCGCTTGCTACACTTATTACCCCGAATATTCCTGAAGCAGAAGCAATTTCGGGGATGAAAATTAATTCAAAGGAAGATATGCAAAACGCTGCTGTTAAAATTGCACAAAGCTATTCAGGAAATATTTTAATAAAAGGAGGGCATCTTCCTGCGTCAGCAGATGACTTACTGTATCTTGATGGAGAATTTATTTGGTTTTCAGGTGAAAGAATTGATAATCCTAATACGCATGGTACAGGCTGTACGCTGTCTTCTAGTATAGCGTGTAATTTAGCAGCTGGAGCAGATATGAAGACAAGTATCCAACTGTCAAAAAACTATCTTACTGGTGCACTTAAAAACGACCTTAATCTAGGCAAGGGCAGCGGACCTCTTAATCATATGTATCAACTATAAGTAAATACTGATTAAATGATAGAAAGGGTAGCAGACACATGGCTACCCTTTTTAAGTGCTTTAGCTACTGCCATGTTACTTTGTCCTACACTTTTAGGAATCAAGGCATCAATATAGATATAGTATAGGTAGATTCCTTTTGATTTAGTTCTTCGAATAATTCACCGAATGGATTTCTATTAAAAGCCCCATCGAAAGGATTTACTTTTACAGAGAACAACTTTGATTTGTTGGTAAAACCATAATTATAATAGCTGCTTTTAAACCAGAGAAAAAAACAATCCCTCATTCACAGGGAATGAGGGATTCATAGAAGGAAAGAAAAAAACTAGAGTGGTCATCGACCGTCCATTGCAGTAGTTGGTTATTGGTTACAGGTAAATGTATAATGGGTCATTGGATAATTGGTTGAGTCCTTTGCCATTTCATTTTATATTGTACCAAAGTACACAAGGATTCCTTCTATGCCTTGAAGGGGAGTCTCACCCCTTCAAGGGTTAAAAATATTTCTCGCTGTCAAATTCTAATTCGATCGTATAGTTGATGGCATTGATTAAATTTGATAGCTTGTTAGCTCGACGCTCAAGCTCAATGGCTTTGACACGATATGTTTCAGGCTCAAAGGTAGCTGTACGTACGATTGAAACGGTCTCGCTGAAGGAATGAACATACTCTTCCTTTGGAGCAGCTCCATACTCTTTGCATTTCCGTGCCTGAGCGCGAAGCTGAGTTGCAAGCTCAATGGCTTCAACAATGGGAATAGAGTTCGTATCAAACAAGATCTTGTTTTCAATATTGGCTTGATACATCAACTTATCAAGTAAGCGGAAGTCTTTTCGAACTTCTTCAATATCTTGTTCGACATTTTGCAGTGTTCGTGCTTGTTTGGGCAATTTACTGCCTTTTTCAACTTCAATAAAGGCTGCCCGGTCCATTTCATCTTCTAATTCATGGATTCTTTTTGAGAGTACACTTTTTAGCTTCACAGCTTCTGCTAGAGAAAGTTTCGCCATAAGTAGTCTCCTTTCTATGTAACTATTGTTCTAGAATATACCATTTACTAGGGTGTATGTACAACAAAGATGCTTCTCTGTAATCAGGGATAGCATCTTTTTTTTAATCAGTAGTAATCATCGGATACAACCAATTTTCACGTGCAATATTTGCGGCCAATTCTTTGTTGTTATCGTCAAAAGCTCGGAGAATGGCTTCGTGTTCATTGATTGATTCGTGCCTTAGAATAATAGATTTATGAAAATAGAGCCGGCGTACATGCGATTGTAAAGTGGAGACAGTATTTAAGATATATGGGTTATCTGTCGTTTCTATTATAATTTGATGGAATTGTTCATCGAGTTTCAAAGCAAGATGAAAATTATGATTGTTCACTGCTTCGGCAAACTGGGTATTGATCAACCGTAAGGTACGTATTGTTTTCTGATTAATGACTTCGGCAGCAATTTCTGTCGCTAAAGCTTGTAAGGCCGCTAAGGGTGGAAGTATTTTTAGAATATCTTCCTTATTGACAGGGGTTACCTGGGTACCAACGCCTGGGAACATTTCAACAAACCCTTGAACATTGAGTAATTGTAATGCTTCACGAATAGGCGTGCGACTTACGCCCAACGCATGTGCAAGATCAGCATCATTTAACTTTTCCTGTGGCTGCAGGGTACCATCGATAATCCATTCAAGAATTTGAGTATAAGCACGATTTTTAGCGGATACACGAGCTGGTGTAGAGAAGTTAACGGGTATAGGCATAATGTCTCCCCTCTATTTAGATAAATAAGATAAATTTTACTATATTTTAATTATAGCATACTATTTTTTTAGTAAAACGCAATATATTACTCTAATATATTTTGTAGATGATCGAAGAATAATGAGTTTCTGAACGATGAATTTTCATTTTTATCATGTAATATATTGCATGTATATAATTTGTATGTTATATTTCGATAATATTACCTGAATATTTCGTTAGAGAAAAAGAAAGTATGAATATGTTTTGCTAGAAATGTATCGATAAAATAGTCTAATTTTTGTGAAAAACAGAGACTATATAGTAGTGCAGCTTGAATCTTGACACAACTTAATATGTTTTTTGGAGGAATGTATGTTGACTAGAAAAGAATCGTTTTCGTTTACGATAGCAATTGGATTTATGTTGTTCGCTTTATTCTTTGGTGCAGGGAACTTAATCTTCCCAGCAATGCTTGGACAATCGGCAGGTACTAATGTTTGGAGTGCGAATGCTGGCTTTGTGGTGACAGGGGTAGGTCTACCTTTGTTAGGTGTACTTGCACTAGGTTTTTCAGGTAAAGGTGATTTGCATGCAATGGCTAGTAAAGTTCATCCGTTATTCGGTATTATTTTTACTACTATTCTATATTTAGCTATTGGACCTTTATTTGCTATTCCAAGAACCGGAAGCGTATCTTATGAAATTGGTGTTAAACCATTCTTAGGTGATGATGTTGGCTTTATGCCATTACTTATTTTCACACTGATATTCTTTGCTATAACCTGTTTCTTCTCTCTAAATGCTTCGAAAATTGTTGATATTGTTGGTAAAGTTTTAACCCCGCTGTTATTGATATTTATCGGAATTCTAATTGTTACAGCCATTGTTAATCCACTTGGCGACTTTAAAGCACCGACTGAAACGTATATGGACAATGCATTCTTTAAGGGCTTCCAAGAAGGGTACCTGACAATGGATACCCTAGCCTCTTTTGTTTTTGGAATCATTGTTATAAATGCAATCAGAGAAAAAGGAATCACAGCTAAGAAGCAAGTTATGTTCACATGTATGAAAGCAGGGTTAATTGCTGCAGGACTGCTTGCTGTTATCTACACAGCACTTACCTATATCGGAGCATCAAGTGTTGGAAAGCTTGGGTTATTAGATAATGGAGGTACTGTTTTATCTGGTGTATCTACTCATTACTTTGGGCCTAATGGAAGATTATTATTAGGATTAATTGTAGTCGCTGCATGCTTAACGACAAGTATTGGTTTAATTACGGCTTGTTCATCGTATTTTCATAAAATTTTCCCTAGTATTTCGTACAAAAAAATTGCGATTATTTTGTCCGTATTCAGTGCGCTTTTTGCAAACGTAGGGTTAATGAAACTGATTGCGATTTCCGTTCCTGTTTTGACAGCTATCTATCCGATTGCGATTTGCTTGATTTTCTTAACATTCTTGGATTCAGTATTTAATGGCCGTTCAGAAGTGTACATCGGCTGTATCGGAATGACCTTTATTGTTAGTTTGTTTGATGGATTAAATGCTGCAGGATTTACCATCAAAGTTATTGATGATTTGTTTACTACCATCCTTCCTCTGTACTCAGTAGGACTGGGCTGGATTCTTCCAGCAATTGTGGGAGGAATATTAGGGTACTTGGTCACATTGGTGACATCTAATAAAGAATATGTATAAGTAAAAATCAAAACAGGCTGTCGAGAACCATTCGGCAGCCTGTTTTAATTTGCCCTTCTTTTTTCTATGAATTACTATAAGGACAACTAAATGGGGGTGATTTTGTTGGAAAGTTTCACCATGGGGGTAATTCGTATTATTCAAGAAATTCCAGAAAGTAAAGTGATGACATATGGTCAAATAGCTAGATGTGCAGGCAACCCTAGAGCAGCGAGACAAGTGGTTAGGATTCTGCACTCAATGAGTGAAAAATATAATCTTCCGTGGCACAGAGTGATTAACGCCAAAGGGGAGTTAGGGATAGGAAATCCAGATTTATTGGCTGTACAAGTATTTGCATTAGAGCGTGAAGGAATTACGATTACAGGGGGAAACCAGGTTAATCTTAAGCGGTATCAATATATTCCATGAGACAAAAAGAACCTGAAAGTTAATTCAGGTCCTTTCTGTCTAAGTTTATAATATCCACATGCCAATGAGACCGCAGATTATACCAAGAACGACAACAGACGTCACTACAAAGGCTAGTACACGTTTTGGGAATGATTTACCGACAATGATTAACGAAGGAAGACTGATCGCAGGCAGTGTGAGTAATAACGCTGCTGCAGGACCGCCTCCAAGTCCGAAAAGCATCATGGATTGGATAATTGGAATTTCTGCCGCAGTAGGAATGACGAACAACATTCCGGTAATAGCAAAAAGGATAATGGCGATGATACCAGTTGCAGCTGCACCGCTCATCTCTGGGAATAACCAAACGCGTGCTGCTCCTAGAAGTAATACAGATAATAGATAAGCTGGAACAACATATAAAACCATCATACTAAGGCTTTTCATCCACCTAGCAATAAATGATCCCTCTGGCTGTTTCTCTTGGCTTGCAATTACAGCATCGAGATCTACAGGTTGAACGTCTTTTGCAAATCGGTTTGCTAAAAAGCTGACACCAAACACGAGAATTAAGCCGAATACAACGCGCAATACGGTGAATTTCCATGACAATACGAAGGTCATGAAAATTAATGTCGCAGGATTAAGGACAGGATTACCAAGCCAAAATGCCAAGGCTGCTCCTACGGAAGCGTTACTTTTACGAAGACCTACTGCTAAAGGAGCTGCACAGCATGTGCACATCATTCCTGGTAAAGAAGCCAATCCGGCAATGGCAGTACTGCCAAAAGATGTTTTCCCAAGGACTTTTAACAGCCATTGTGCAGGTAAAAGTACCTGAATCAAGGAACCAAGAAGAATGCCAAGTACCGCTGCTTTCCAAACAGATTGGAAGTACGTAACACCATAGCTCCAAGCGCTATCCCAAGAAAAAGGGGTATTTGATGTATCGCCAAGTATTGAATCTCCAATCGAATGAGTATTAATGGCTAAAATCGATTTATTATAATACGGCCACCATTTAACGTAGATTAATCCAACTACGGCAATTAATACGAAACTAAAAATAAACCAACCAGTTTTCTTACTTCCAGCCGGCTGTTGTGGAACGGAACTATTTGCTTGCACGATGGAACCTCCAGTGAAAAATATATAATTAGATTGCGATAAAAGTATATCACATTAAATATTGGTTTGAAGATTCTTTGCTTAGTAAATTTGGAAAATGTATGTGTAATGTAAATGATAAGCCTATTCGACTAATAAATTCCTTTGAAACATTCGTTGATATTTCTGATTGTTTCGAATATAAAAATGTTAATAATTTAAGGCCGGAATGAAGGTTTATTTTTATTTGTGATCTATAATAGTAGTATATACAGACCTAGAAAAAGAAAGGTTGTTGTCAAATGACACACACAAATAAAGTTAAATTAACCTCATTATCTTCTAAAGGCGGTTGTGGATGTAAAATTGGTCCTGCTGATTTAGCAGAAGTTATGCGTTCACTGCCCAAGCAAGCGGCGAATCCTAATCTTTTAGTTGGACTTGATACGAGTGATGATGCCGGTGTATATCAGTTGACTGATGAATTGGCATTAGTTCAGACGTTGGATTTCTTTACACCGATTGTAGATGATCCGTATGATTTTGGACAAGTAGCAGCAGCAAATGCTTTAAGTGATATTTATGCGATGGGCGGGAAGCCGCTGACGGCTCTAAATATTGTGGCTTTTCCCATTTCAGTTTTGGATAAAGAAGTCCTAGCAGATATTCTCCGTGGAGCAGGCGATAAATTGAAAGAAGCGGGCGCAACACTTGTGGGCGGCCATTCAATTGATGACAAAGAACCAAAATTCGGCTTAGCAGTAACCGGTTTAGTTCATCCTGATAAGGTTAGAGCTAATTCAGGGGCTGTACCTGGTGATCGTTTGATTTTGACTAAACCGATTGGTGTTGGGATTTCAACAACTGCCATTAAAAACAACCTCTTAAGTGAAGAGGAAATTACTCGGGTAACCAAAGTAATGACTACGTTAAATAAAACAGCCGCAGAAATAATGGAACCATTTGATGTACATGCATGTACAGATGTCACTGGTTTTGGATTATTAGGACATGCTTCTGAAATGGCCAAGGGAAGTAACGCCGGCATTCAGATTTATCAAAAACAAGTACCGCTTTTAAATCGTGTTAGAGAGCTGGCTGAAAAAGGGGCAATCCCTGGTGGAACAAAAAATAATTTTGCTCATTTAGAAGGTTCGGTTACTTTCTCAGAGTCAATGGATCAAATTGATCAATATATTCTGTGTGATGCTGTTACGTCGGGCGGGCTCTTAATTTCCGTTTCTGGAGATCAAGCTGAAGAATTGCTGGAATCTATGATTAAAGCTGGAGTTGAGGCAAGCATAATTGGCGAGGTGACAAGTAGTCAACCGGGACATATAATTGTTGAGTAATTTTTTAGATACAGAAAGGCGGAAGCATCATTGTTTCAAGATATAAACATAGATGAATTGTTGGCTTTAAGGGAAAAGAAAGAAATTGTATTAATTGATGTACGGTCTCCATCTGAATACAGAGAGGCAACCATCCCAGGCAGTCATAATATTCCGCTGTTTGATGACGCCGAACGTGCTGAGGTTGGGACAATTTATAAACAGATAAACAACCAGGCGGCGAAAAAAAGAGGTTTAGAAATTGTCTCAGCGAAGCTGCCAAACTTCATTGAAGAATTTCAGGGAATTGAGGGCCAAAAGGTTGTCTTTTGCTGGAGAGGCGGAATGCGAAGTAAAACGACTGCTACTCTTCTAAGTTTAATGGACGTACATGTCTGTCGTCTTCAAGGCGGAGTTAGGGCTTATCGGAAGTGGATTGTGGATCAGTTGGAGAAGATAGAAGTTAAAGCTGAACCAATTGTCTTGAACGGGTATACCGGAGCAGGCAAAACAGTCATCTTGCATAAGCTCGAGGAAATGGGTCATCCAGTTTTGGACTTAGAAGGGATCGCTAACCACCGAGGATCAATCTTTGGTCAGATTGGGCTTGAACCAAATAACCAAAAAAGTTTTGATTCACTGCTGGTGGAGAAACTGATTGAGCTGCAAAATGCACCATATATTTTGTTCGAAGCAGAGAGTAAACGAATAGGGAAAGCTACCATGCCTCAATTCCTTGTTGATAAGAAGGAGCAGGGTTTTCAGGTGTTTGTCGATATGCCAGTAGACGAGCGGGTACGCCATATTATTGAAGACTATCAGCCTGAAAACCACCATGAAGAATGTCTGGAGGCTTTTAGAAAAATTAAAAATAGACTCCATACGCCGATTGCTGCCCAAATTGATGCAGATTTGTCTTCAGGTGATTATGCCTCAGGTGTCCGCCTGCTTTTAGAGCATTATTATGATCCAAGATATAAACATACTGCTGAACAATTTGCCCAAAACCGCAGAATAACGATACAGCCCAAAAATGCTGATCAAGCTGTGGAACAGATTATTGATATCCTTCGTACGAAGTTTAAAACGGCAGTTTCGTAAATTATGTATTTTTAACTGGTTTTTATTTACAGATGACGATTGATGTTGTAAGGTTAAAGTAGATGAATGAGAAAGGGACGGTACTAGAATATGAAGTTATAATCTTGTTTTTTAGGAATTTACTCATGAATAAAAAAATGAGGAACCTGGAGAATGGGATTAGTCTGTCCTTTTACTTATTACAGTAGCAATCGTACACTAGTTTGTATGGTTTCTTTGCGTATAAGTCGGCCACTAGTGGCTTATTTGAACCTCTCCAGGTTTACTGGGGAGGTTCTTTGTTTAGAAAACCTCCCCATAAAAACAAGAGAATATGGGGTGTTAGTATGGCATTAATTCAAGTACATCAACTTAAAAAGAGTATAGGAACAAGGGTGCTTTTAAATGAGCTTTCATTTGACATACATGAGGGAGATAAAATTGGTCTGGTTGGCTGGAATGGCGCTGGGAAAACAACATTGGTTAAAATCCTGATGGGACTCGTGGAACCTGACACGGGAACAATAAAAAAAATTCCATCATCACTATCAATCGGTTATCTGCCGCAATCAACAGAACATTTAACATTTGAAGGGGAATTGAATGAATCTGGTGAGACACTTTTAAAATCGGCTAGTCAGCTTGGTTTAACGAAGCCGCATTGGATAGACAGCGAAACAAAGTATTTAAGCGGTGGTGAGAAGCTCAAACTATCGCTTGCAAAAATCTGGACTAATCATTCACAATGCCTGCTGCTCGATGAACCAACTAATCATCTTGATAGCAAAGGAATCAATTGGCTCATTAC
Source organism: Peribacillus sp. FSL H8-0477 (assembly GCF_038002765.1). Taxonomy (NCBI): domain Bacteria; kingdom Bacillati; phylum Bacillota; class Bacilli; order Caryophanales; family Bacillaceae; genus Peribacillus; species Peribacillus sp. FSL H8-0477. Next base: position 1,128,418 of record NZ_JBBODE010000002.1, read on the forward strand.
TGAAGTGAAATCATACGGTGGTGCGGTTATGATTATCTCACATGACCGTTATTTCTTGGATCAAACAGTGACGAAGATATTTGAATTGGAAAAAGGAAAGTTGAACATTTATAACGGTAACTATTCGACTTATCATAAGGAAAAACAAGATCAAATGATGCGGCAGCAACACGAGTTTGATAAACAGCAAAGAAAAATCGCCGATATTCAACAGCAAGTGAAAACATTAAGGCAATGGTCTGATAAAGCGCACCGGGAAGCTGGAAAGGGCGGTTCCAATGCAGAAAATCGTCAAGCGGGGTTAAGAGAACATGAACGGGTAAAGGCTAAGAAAAAGGATAGTCAAATAAAGTCGAAAATAAAGAGACTTGATCTGGAATTATCACAGCATACGGTTGAAAAGCCGGATGAAGAGATGAAGGTATCGTTCCATTTTGAGTCCACCAATAAACATGGCAAGCGGATTGTAGAAGCTAAGGATTTAATGAAACAATATGGTAAACGAGTGATCTTTGATAGAAGCTATTTTTACGTAATGAATGGAGAAAAAGTCGGTCTTATGGGGTTGAATGGTGCGGGCAAAACAACTCTAATTAAACTATTACTTGGGGAAGAAAAACCAACCAAAGGCACCCTGTGGAAAAGTGAATCCATGAAGGCGGCCTACCTAAGTCAAGATGTGAACGATCTTCCTTTAGAAAAAACAGCATTAGACTATTTACAGAACGATCGAGAGAAACAATTAAAAGCGCGGACACTATTCGCCAATATGAATATGAAAGAAGATAAACTGATTAAGCCTATGGCTGAATTAAGTCTTGGCGAGCGAACGAGAGTAAAGCTGGTTCAGATGATTCTTCAGGAATATGATTTGCTGATACTGGATGAACCGACTAACCATCTTGATTTACCAAGTCGAGAACAGTTGGAAGAAACATTAGAAAGTTTTACAGGCACATTGATTATTGTTTCTCATGACCGGTATTTAATTAATAAGCTGTGCAATCGGCTGCTTGTCATTGAAAACCAAAGAATACAGCGGATTGACATGGGAATGAATGAATATGAAAGCATTAAAAACCCTGTTAATCAGGATGAGAAAGAACGGTTGGCAGATCTGTCGGTGATTGAAACCAAAATAACAGAACTGCTCGGGAAAATTAGTTTCGTAAAACCAGGATCGGAAGAGTATCTTCGCTATGATCATGAACTAATAGAGATGATGAAGAAGAAGCAACAAAGAAAAGGATAGACGTAAAGAAAACACCGTCCGAGTTGGAGGTGTTTTCTTTGTCTTAGGACCAATTTGCTTTATAATGATAAGTAGTTAAATAAAATTATAGAATAATAATATAGCTCGAGAGAGTAAGGTATATATCGGAGGATGAATAGGCAGATGAAAATAGAGTTGGGAAACAGACCGGCCTTTATCGAAGAAGAATTAAAGAAAATTCAGGCGCAGGTATTGCCCTTGTTAAAGAAAAATTCCACGTTTAGTACATTGTCATTTATGCTGATTATTTTTTCACTAATGAACCTCATTTATCTTATGTTCATGCAGCCATCGGGTACAACATCCAAGGTCAGCATTGGCTTTTTTGCCCTTACAGGTGCGCTGGGGATGGCACTTTCCAAGGAAAGTAAGCTGCTGAATAAGGAAATTCTTAAGAATAGCAGAGTGTATATAGAAAAAAGAATTCAATCAGGGATTTATTTGAGTGATCAACGTAAAGCTGCTTACCAAAAACAAATAGCTGAACAGCCAGTCTTGGTTATGAAACACTTTATTGAGTTTTTGGCAGAAGAAGAGCGGACTAAAAAAAGAATGAATTCCTAGTAAAAAGAGGCTGTACCTGAAGTGCACCCCAAAAGTTAGAGTCATAATCTAACTTTTGGGGTGTTTTAGTATGGCTAAATATAGCGATGAGTTTAAGTTGATGATTGTGAGAGAGTATCTGAATGGTCCACTTGGCTTCAAACTACTTGTTCGTAAATACGAGATAAAATCACCTACGCAATTAAGAAATTGGGTAAATATATACAAGAACCAAGGCGCAGTTGGACTTTCTAGAAAGAAAACCAATGAATTTTATTCTGTTCAATTCAAGCTTGATGTACTAAGCTTTATGAAAAGGACAGGCGCTTCTTACACTGAAACTGCTCTTCACTTCGGGTTAACCAATCCACCTTTGATTGCTTCGTGGAAAGGAAAACTCCTTGAGAGTGGTGTGGAAGGCCTACTTAAACCGAAAGGACGGCCAGCCATGTCAGACAAAGCGAAGAACAATCAAAGAAGAAAACAGCCTGTAAAAGAGATGACCGTTGAACAGAAACTCAAAAGGGAAAATGAACTTCTGCGTTTGGAGAACGAGTACCTAAAAAAGTTGCGCGCTTTTCAGATGGATCCGGACGGTTATCTCGAAAAGCACAAGCAGCGCTATCATACGAACTCAAAGAAGAATTCCGACTGAAGGATGTACTTCAGTTCATAGGTATTCCCGAATCTTCTTATCATTACCATGTGAAAAAAATGAAGCAAGAAAACCCTCATCAAGAAGTAGAAGAAATCATTCAAGCTATTTTTGAAGAGCATAATGGCAACTATGGGTATCGCAGGATTCGTTTAGCGTTAAAGAACCAGGGGCTCCTAGTGAATCATAAGAAAGTACAACGCATCATGAGAAAGCTTGGATTGAAAGGGGATAAGTTCACCCGTAAATCACGTCGATTTAGTTCGTACAAAGGAACAATTGGCACGGTAGCGAAGAACAGAATCCATCGCCGGTTTAAGACCCCTATTCCCTATCAAAAACTCACCACCGACATCACAGAATTCAAGTGTGCGGATGGAGGTAAACTCTACCTCAGTCCGATTTTGGATATGTATAATGGTGAAATTCTTTCATATGGGATGAGTATGCATCCGACACTGGACTTTGTAATAGAGCCTTTGAAGGAAACTCTTCGAGTAGTAAAAGAGGCAAGATACCGAACGACCATCCATTCAGATCAAGGCTGGCATTATCAGCATAGAAAATGGGTCCATACATTGAAAAAACATAACGTGTTCCAAAGCATGTCCCGAAAGGGAAACTGCTTAGATAACTCGCCTATGGAGAACTTCTTCGGATTATTAAAGCAAGAGATGTATTATGGTGAACCACTTCGCACGTACGAGGAACTGAAACGGGCTATCGAGTCCTACATTTATTATTATAATAACCAACGCATTAAACAGAAATTGGCTGGAATGAGTCCGGTACAATACCGTCTTCAAACCAACCAATTGGCTGCGTAATATAAAACTCTAACTTTTAGGGGTCACATCAACCGCGTACAGCCTCTTTTATGTTGTTATTTTATTTTTTGTACACGGCCTACTTGACCATCCGTCAATCGGACTTTTATACCGTGAGGATGAGAACTTGAATTAGTTAAGATATCCTTAACCGTACCAGTCGTCAGCTTTCCTGTACGCTGGTCTGCTTTTAAAACAATTTCAACCTCAATGCCCGGCTTAATATCCTTGCGATTTTGTCCGTTCATTATACACCGGTCCTTCTATGTTGGTTATTCGGTTTTTTTGGAAGCTGGCTTTTCATTTTTTGGGTTTGAACGGGACCCGTATTTAATTTCCCTGCTGACCCCTGCCCCTTCTTATTAGCGAGCTGCTCCTTGATGACCTCTTGCAGACTGATTTTCTTTTTTTGTTCTGACATTAAACATTCCTCCTGAACAGGCTTTATCGTATATACAGTATAGCCTATTTTGCAGGTAATATGGAACAAAACATATTCTTACTAAAAAAATTAATCATCTGAATTTTTGCTGAAGGATGTTAATTAAGCCGAATTGGTGCTCTTGCAATTGTATGCATTAGGATAGAGGTTTAAAAAAACTATTTCTAAAATGTTGCTGATTATTTTTTTTTTGATAAGATATAAATAATTATTTAAAAAAACTAAGACAATTATATGAACAGGGAGGATTGTATGAATTTAGTTTATCAGAAAGACGATGGAGTAAAAGAATTTATAAATAAAAATAAAGATATATTTAAAGAAAAACTATTATCAGAAGCAGTAAATGTACGTAGTAAAATTGAAGAAATCTTATTAATCGGGAATATTGATTTATTAAATAATGCTAATAAATTAACAATGTATATTGTTGAAGAGAGAGAGGAAGAACTGATTAGCTTTGCCAAACAGGAAGGTGTCGTTTGGGCAACGCATGCGCTTACTCTATCCTTTAAGTTAGAATGGGTCCATGCAATTAGAAGAACCATTTGGGATTTTTTCTACCATTATAATCATGTTACTGGTCATTCACAGGATGTAAAACAGTTCTTTAACATGGAAAAGAAAATTAATGATCAAATTGATACTTTTTTAAATACTTTTATTGTAAGTTATTCAGATTACAAGGATAAATTGATTAGAAGGCAGAAAGAAATGGTTGAGGATCTATCCGTACCGATTATTCCAATTACTCCTACGGTGTGTATTCTCCCATTAATTGGTTCGATTGATTCGTTTAGGACCCAGATAATAGAAGAAAAAGTGCTAATTGAAATCGGTCGATTACGGATTCAGACCTTGATTATGGATTTATCTGGAATTGCTAAAATGGAGTCAAACGTTATTGATAATCTCATGAAAATCATTGAAGGCACATCGATGATGGGATGTAAAACGACTATTACAGGGCTCCGGCCTGAAATTGTTCGTGAAGTAGTGAACCTTGGTCGTTCTTTTGAAAAGAACGTAGAAACGAAGGGAACCTTACAGCAGGCTTTAAAGGATTATTTAATTATTGAATAATGATATATAGCCAGATCAACCAGCTGAATAAGCTGGTTTTTTCATTTTTCAGGGAAGATTTGTTGACCAAAATGATTTTGACGCATAGACTATAAGTAAACATATGAATACTTGCTCATATATAGTTTGTGAAGGGAGTTAACATGGATACTAATTATGATATGAAAAATATAAAAGCAATAGATATTGAAGTGTGCGGACAGACAGTCATCCATCCGGATGTCATTCAGCAGGTGAAGTCGAAGATGCCTGATCATGAAGCAGTCAAAAATTTAGCGGAACTTTTTAAAATTCTTGGAGATCCTACACGAACAAGAATTCTCTATGCGCTGTATGACTCCGAAATGTGTGTATGTGATTTAGCTGCTTTATTTTCAATGAGTCAATCATCCATTTCTCATCAGCTGCGGGTGTTAAAACAGGCAAAGCTGGTCAAATATCGTAAAGAGGGAAAAATGGTTTTTTATTCACTTGCAGATAACCATGTGATAACAATCTTTGAACAGGCATTTCAACATGTAAATGAAGGATAACGCCAGGAGGTGAGGAAATGGCTGAATCAGGAGTAAAAAAAGAGTATCTTTTAGAGGGCTTAGATTGTGCTAATTGTGCAGCGAAAATCGAAAGAAATGTGAGTGGATTAACGGGTGTAACAAATTGTTCCGTTAATTTTGCAACAAAGACTCTTAAGCTAGAGACCGAACCAGATGAAACTGGACAGATTATCGCTTCTACGGAAAGCATGATTAAAAAGCTAGAACCTGATGTGAAAATGAAAGATAAAAGTAAACCCGTTTCGTCTCGTCAGACGTTTTATCTAGAAGGCTTGGATTGCGCGAACTGCGCTATGAAAATTGAAAAACAAGCCGGTTTATTAACGGGTGTGTCAACGTCACATGTCGATTTTGTTTCAAAGAAACTTATTTTAGGTACTGAAAAATCCTACGATCTATCCGCTGAGGTTAGTGAGATTGTCAGAAAGCTAGAGCCTGATGTCGTGGTAATTCCAGAACAGGACTATAAGTCAGCGAAGGAAGATACTCATAATCACGGATCTTCAGGAATAAAAGTTCTATTGATGAGAATTGCGGCAAGTGCAGTGTTAACGTCCATTGCTGTTTTTGCTGGTCTGCCACTTTTCGCGGAACTTAGTTTATTTATACTAGCATATATCTTTGTCGGCGGTGATGTACTGCTGAAAGCCGGTAGAAACATATTCCGAGGTCAAGTGTTTGATGAAAATTTTCTTATGGCGATTGCGACCTTAGGCGCCTTTGCTATTGGAGAATACCCTGAAGCAGTGGCTGTTATGTTATTTTATCAGGTAGGTGAGCTGTTCCAGAGCCTGGCTGTGAATAAATCTCGAAGGTCCATTAGTGCTTTAATGAACATTCGTCCAGAATATGCAAATTTAACTACAAAAGATGGCACAATTAAGGTGTCGCCAGAAGAGGTTCATATTGGTGATTTAATTCTGGTCAAACCTGGTGAGAAATTTCCTTTAGACGGAGTCGTAACATATGGCAATGCTGCTGTAGATACCTCGGCACTTACCGGTGAGTCCATTCCTCGGGATGTGGAAGCAGGCAGTGAGGTTTTGAGCGGCTTTATTAATAAAGATGGGGTTGTAACCGTAAAGGTCCAGAAAGAATTCAGTGAATCAGCGGTTTCAAAAATCCTAGAGCTAGTAGAAAATGCAAGCAGTAAAAAGGCACCAACAGAGAATTTTATTACTAAATTTGCCCGCTATTATACACCGGTTGTAGTAATAACGGCCCTGATACTTGCAGTAATACCTCCATTGTTCATCACAGATGCGCTGTTTTCTGATTGGATCTACCGTGCATTAGTTTTCCTTGTGATTTCTTGTCCGTGTGCACTTGTTGTTTCTATTCCTCTAGGATTCTTTGGAGGAATCGGGGGTGCTTCTAAAAAAGGGATTTTAATCAAAGGAAGCAATTATTTAGAAGCGCTTAACGATGTAAAATATGTTGTTTTTGATAAAACGGGAACGCTGACTAAAGGTGTTTTTGAAGTGACGGAAATTGCCGCAGCGGCTGAATTTTCTAATGAAGAATTACTAGAATATGCAGCCTTCGCCGAAGTTCATTCAAGCCACCCTATTGCGTTATCCATAAAAAAAGCATATGGAAAAACAGTAGATGAGAAGATGCTGCAGGATTATCTAGAAGTAGCTGGCCAAGGAATTAAGGTTACTGCTGAAGGAAGGGAAATTCTTGCTGGTAACCGTAAATTGATGATTGAAGAGAAAATCAACTTTGCGGAACCCAAAGAAGGTACAGTTGTTCATGTAGCGGTTGATAGAAAGTATGCTGGATACATCTTGATCTCAGATCAGGAAAAAGATGATGCGAAAACAGCGATTCAGCAACTGAAGGCATTAGGCATTAAGAAGACAATTATGTTGACTGGAGATGCAAAAGGGGTAGGAGAAGCAGTTGGGAAGAATCTTGGGATTGATGAAGTTTATGCCGAGCTGCTTCCACATCAGAAGGTCGAAGAACTAGAAAAACTATTTGAACGGAAATCTCCGAAGGAAAAATTAATCTTTGTTGGAGATGGAATTAATGATACACCCGTTCTTGCAAGAGCTGATATTGGTATAGCTATGGGAGGACTTGGTTCAGATGCGGCAATTGAAGCAGCAGATATCGTCATTATGACAGATGAACCCTCTAAAATAGCAGAGGCACTTAAGCTCGCCAGACGTACCAAAGGGATCGTTTGGCAAAACATCATTTTTGCTTTAGGCGTTAAAGCGATTTTCCTACTTCTTGGCGCATTTGGAATTGCAACCATGTGGGAAGCCGTATTCTCCGATGTAGGAGTAACTGTCCTTGCCGTGCTTAACTCAATGCGTGTACTGAAAGTGAAAAATTAACATAGAAATCGAGTGTAGAATCGTTCTGATTTTACACTCGATTTTTTGTTGTTAGTTGCGGATAATAAAAAAATGTTTTATAGTATTTACAAGAAAAAAATGGAATTGGAGGGTTTTATATTAAAAGATTATCTGCCATTTTTTTATCACTTGTAATAATCCTTGGTTTTACATTGATGACAAATGAAACAGCGGACGCCAGACCGAATAAAAATAAATCATATAAAAATTGTATGGCATTAAATAATGTATATAAGGGGGGCGTGGCAAAATCTCGAACAACTAAAAATAAGGGAGCCAAAATAAAAAACAAACCATTTGTCTCTAAAACACTCTATAATAAAAATAAAAAAAATGACCGTGATAAAGATGGAATAGCATGTGAACGATAAGTGCGCTAGATGCTCATGTTAAGGAACAGACAAACATGATGCTTCAAGCGCCTTTTTTGTTTTCATTTTCTAAGGCAACCCATCTAAAAAAATCTCACCATCCTGTGCACTTCGGGCTTATAGAAAAATACATACTTTGAAACATGTGCTGGTCGATTATAGCTAGATTAAGAAAAGAGTGTGTGCAGAAATGAGGGAATGCTGTGCACTTCGGGCTTAAAGGTGTGCAGAACAGCCTTAAAACTGTGCAAAACAGACCAAAAAGTGTGCAAAAGCATTTTGAACCTCCGGAGAAATAGGGGTAATTAGGGTTTACGACTAAAGTGAAAAAGAAAAACTGCCGAGGATTCCTCGACAGCTGTTACGGGTAGAGTGATATTGATTAGTCAGTTTACACCGACCGCTGTAAATGCATTTTTGACTGTGGTCGTAGCTGCACTTGTGGATCCATATAAATCAGATGCTGATTGCACAAGTGCTGCCCGAGCTTGCGAGAAGGTAGACCAAGAGGTCAAATAGACCGTATTCGCTCTGTAAAAAATTGCTCCCAATTTATCCACACCAATTCCAGTAACGGACACGTTATGATGGGTACCGCCGGCTGCAATTAAATAGGCAGCTTTATTAATAATCCCGCTGTTTGTGTGTACTCCACCGTTATCCCCTGTTCCTATATAACGATTCTCATAATAATCCGGGTCACCATTTAAGGCAGGGTTTTCCATCGAACGCAACGCATCACCGGAAGTATTCGGTGTGTAGATGTCTTCTCCAATTAAATAGTCAGCTTCACCTGCTTGGTATTTAAATTCGACGACCGTTCCAAATATATCAGAAATGGCTTCGTTTAATGCACCTGATTCATTTTGATAGATTAAGTTTGATTCAGTTGATGTGACCGCATGAGTCAACTCATGGGCAACGACATCAAGACCGCCCGATAACGGAATAAAGGTAGTTCCGTCGCCATCACCATATACCATCTGTGAACCATTCCAAAAAGCATTATTATAGTTGCGGCTATAATGGACGGTCGATTTAATGATTGCACCGCTGCCATTATAAGAATTACGATTAAATGTGGATTTATAATAATCATACGTTTTTCCAGCATAGTAGTGAGCGTCGACGGCAGCTTTGTTAGTAGTTGCGGTAAACGCATTGCTTGTATTGCTTACAAGTGTTCCTGGGAGGCTTGTCCGATTATTCGCGTTATAAGTGAAAATCCCATTGCCGCGAGTATTGTCTTGTAAATAGTAACTTCCACTTGCGAGCGTTGTATTTAATGGGGAAACAGCATTATTTAATACGCCTGTTCCACTTCCGACTGCATTACTGCCAGTCACTTCGTGAAGTGTATTGTACTTATTTAAAATTTCACCCGTAGTGACAGCGATGAAATAATAATAGTTTCCCGGTTCAGGATCAAGGAAATTTAGATTTACCTTAAAAGCAAAATTCGCCTTGTCGCCATCTGCATAGACAACTAGTTCAGTAGTAGGCGATTGCTCATAGTCTGGGACAAATCCTAAATCAGTTTCAGCTAGCTTAACAGCTTCTGCTGAACGGATACCCTTTTTAGATTTTTTTCCTAATTTGTCTTCAAGATTGGCTTCAACTGTTCCAGAAACAACAGTCAACACACCTTTTTTATCAATAACTGCGGCCTGAGTAGATCCCCAAACTGGTACGCCTTCAAAAGTCTGCTGAAGCTTTAATATCGTGTTGCCAAGTTCATCTGTGCTTTGCTTCTGAATGATAAAGGAGTCTTTCGCCTTCTTTTTACCTATCTTATAGGCGTTTTTATTTTTCTCGAAAAAGGCTAGAAGGATATCTTCGGCTTTGTCTGAGGAAGGCTCAGACAAATTACCAGCTTTAAATTCTAACGAATCCTTCTTCTTGTTATACCGTTCTTCGCTCAACACATTTTTTGCTGCGAAAGCTTGTTGCTGGGGAATAACAGAAAATAATAATCCAACAGATAATGCCGTTCCTAACAATACTCTACCCTTCATACGTTCAACTCCTTCATCAGATTAGTCTATTTTTATATCAATTTTCAAAAATAGACAAACCCCTAAAGTCCAGAAAAAAGAGTTCTTTTTAGCGTATTTAAACGAAAAATATAATATTTAATAGAAATCTTTCAGTTGAATATTCCTCTGGTTATATTTATTCACTTTCACTATAATTGGTAATATATAGAATAGCAGAATTTAAATAAAGATAGTTGGGAGATATGGGATTGATAAAAAATAGACTATACCTAGCCAGTTCAATTGTTGTAATCTTATTTCTGGTAATCTTTGGAAAAGAAGTTAGTGCTGCGAGTAGTGAATCTCAAGGGAAATCGAAACATAAGCCAATAACGGTTACGGTTACGGGAGATATATTATTAGATAAGAGTGTAGGGGAAAGAATTAAAGAGTTTGGAGTCGATTACCCCTTCAAATCAGTGGGGCCGATATTAAAGAAAAGTGATCTTACGGCAGGAAATCTAGAAACGTCAGTTACGGTTAGAGGGACCGCTCAACAAAAGCAGTTCACATTCCGCTCTAAGCCGAGGACATTAAAGGGCGTGTATAATGCAGGTTTTGACATGGTTAGTTTAGCGAATAACCATACGCTGGATTACGGACAGATAGGACTTACTGATACAATGGCTAATTTGAAAAAATATAAAATTGGCTATAGCGGCGCAGGAAAGAATGAAAAAGAAGCGTTTCAGGCGTATCAGAAAGTAGTCAATGGGAAGAAAATTGCGATTTTGGGCATCAGCAGAGTTCTTCCAGAAACAAGCTGGATGGCAGGAATATCTAAACCAGGATTGGCAAGCGGTTATTCACCTGAACCGATGATGAAATATGTGAAGAAAGCAGTAAAAAGCTCTGATTATACGATAGTCATGATTCACTGGAACAAAGAAAGTACGGATTATCCGGAGGCTTATGCCCGTGAAATGGCGAAGAAGTTTATTGATGCTGGAGTAGATGCAGTGGTAGGCAGTCATAGTCATACGTTAATGGGAATTGATTATTATAAAAATAAACCAATTTTCTATAGTATGGGTAATTTTGTGTTTACGTCTTCGAGTGCTAAAAGCTCGGAAACAATGATGGCGACTATAACCTTTGATAATAACAAAGTAGGTATTAAGCTTATCCCTGCAAAAATAGTAAATGGACAGCCAAAGCTGATGAACGATGCCTATAATCAGAAAGTGATCAAGAAGTTGAATGGTTTATCAACCCGTGCGAAGATCTCAAAGAGTGGAAAGGTTAGTAAAAGGTAAGGTCTCTTTTCATCTAAAGATTGGGATACTAAGAATATGGTAAGAGAGGCAACTAATTATGAAATCTAGGTTAGCCCCATTTAATTCATTAAGAAATCAAATTTCCATTGTCTTTATTCTGGTAATGATTATTGTTTTAGGAATTGTAAGTATTTTAACTTTTAACTTAGTGGGAGTCATGCTAAAAACGAATGCTGAAAAGCAAATCCAACAAACTGCCGTCCAGGCAAATGGGCGATTTGATACGTTATATCAACAAATTGACATGTTGACAAATCAGGTTGTAACAAATGAAACCGTTCAAACACTTATGCAAAATATAATGAATGGAGAAGAACTAGAAGAAGTTGAACTCCAACAACGTCAATCTTTATTGAAAGTAGTCAATACATTTCCGGCCTATTCAAAAGGTATTCATTCTTTTGAGTTATATACAGCTGACAAAATCAGACTGTTTCCGATGGATAAAAAAAAATTAACTGCACGAATTGAACCGAGTTGGATTGAAAAGGCCAATTCTGCTAAAGGCCAGCTTGTCTGGATTGGGGATGACTTGAAATATCCCGATTCCTTTCTAGCTATACGTAGAGTAAGCATAATGAACCAATCGTTCTCCGGAGGCGGATACTTACTAGTAAGAGTGGAACGCAGTTATTTACAATTTTTAGAGGTAGATGGGGAGAGTCAGGGAAATGAGACTCATATTCTACTAGATAGTATGGACAATCCAATTAGTGATAGTTATGAAGGAGATAGTAAGAAGCTCATCAATGAATACCGCCGCACCATTAGCGTCAACAAAAAGGATTTTCTAATCATCAAACATACATCTGAAATCACAGGCTGGACGCTTTTTATCTTAACACCCGTTGATGAACTGACTAGAGGATTCACCAGTTTAAAGATAGCCATTTTAATATCTGGTATTATTGGTTTTCTAATTTTTATCTTTTCATCGATCTTTATTTCAACGATGATAACGAGGCCAATCTTCAACTTAACTAAAGCAATGAAACACGCAACAGAGGGTGAGCTGGTGACAAATCCAGATACTTCATCAACGCTTGAAATCATGGAATTAAATCAAACGTATAATCAGATGGTCGAAAATACAAATTATTTGATTCAGGTTGTCTATGAAAAGGAAATAATGAGAAGCCGAACTGAGTTGGAAGCCTTACAAGCCCAAATAAATCCACATTTCCTATATAACACGCTGAACGCCTTTTACTGGTCGCTTATCGAAAAGGAAGAGGAAGAGCTTGCCGAGAATGTTGTTGCCATGTCAGATCTCTTTCGGTACACGATCAGTCATCCCAAGAAGGATGATTGGGTGACTGTTGGAGAAGAACTAGAACAAATTGAAAGATACATGAAGTTAATGAAGATGCGGTTTGGAGATCGGTTGATTTGGCGGATAACCGCACCAGAGGATAGTTTAAAGATCGAAATACCAAAACTTATCATTCAACCATTAGTTGAAAATGCAATTCTACATGGTATTGGAAATCAATTAGGTACAGGTACCGTGTTTGTTAAGTTGGAAAGGTTCCCCAATAACATAAGAATTTCAGTTATAGATGATGGACCAGGGATGAGTAAGCAAACAGTTGAAAGTATTCAAGAATCAATTGAGGGAATAACTTCTTCAGTAAAGAAGAATGGCATGGCACTTGTAAACGTCAATAAGCGACTGCGCCTCTACTACAATGATGACCCTGAGGCAGGACTCTCGATAACGAGCCAATTAGGCCAAGGGACCTGCGTTTCCTTTAGAATACCTATTAAAAGGGGCTTTTATGATGGCTGAAAAAAGGATTTTAATTGTAGATGATGAACCGAATACTAGAAAAGGTTTAGCTAAAATGCTCGAAGTCTGGTCAGCGGGCAGGTATCAAATCCTTCAGGCAGAAAATGGTCAAGAAGCAAGGGAAATAGTTGAGAAAGAAAAAATTCATTTGTTAATTACGGATATCCGTATGCCTGAAATTACCGGATTAATGTTGGTGGAAGGTTTTAAGAAAGCAGGGAAAGATTTTGTTGTCATTATCATTTCCAGCTATTCAGAATTTACGTATGCACAGGAAGCGATTCAGCTTGGGGTGAAGAACTATTTATTAAAGCCTTTAAATAGACAGAAATTGATTGAGGCAGTTGAACAGGCCTTGGTAGACGAAGAAAGAAATGAAAGAAATGGCGTTATTGAAAAAGTTATTGACGAACATCTCTACCATATAGAAGTTAAAAATGATCAAACACGCTTACCAATAAAAGAAGCTTGTCAGTATATAAATGATCACTTAAACGAACCGTTGAGTCTGAGGGATGTGTCACAATCTGTCCATTTAAACTCAAGCTATTTCAGCTTCTTATTTAAAGAACAAATGAATGTCACCTTTAGTGAATATGTGACGCGGAAACGACTGCAAGCCGCTAAGAAATTATTAATGTGTACAGATTTACAAATAGGCGATATATCGGCTGCAGTAGGATATAAAACTGATAAATACTTTATAAAATTATTTAAAGAACACGAAGGAATGACTCCCAGTAAATATCGAAAAAATGTTTGAAGAGGGTCTAAAGATAATGGGGTTTTCCCCAATCGTTGTGTCCTTACCCTTGACTAGTAATGATGGTAAACTTTGAGTGTAAGCAATTCAAGGGGGGATTAAAGATGAATAAGAAAGCGCATACATTACTATTGGCGCTCATGTTAGCGGTATTTTCAATACTTACTGGCTGTTCTAGTTCAGAAGAAACAAATGGAGATACGAAGAAGACGATAAAATTCATGCATCTTTGGCCTGCAGGAAGCGCAAAACAGCAAAATAAAATTTTAACTGACATTATTAAACAATATGAGACAGACCACAAGGATATAAAGGTGGAAGTAGAGGTTCTAGATAATGAACAATATAAAAATAAAATTAAAGTATTATCTTCTTCCAACGAGCTTCCAGATGTAGGGTTTACATGGGCAGCTGGTTATTTAGAACCCTTTGTAAAAGGTGAATTATTTGCTCCCCTCGATGACGTTCTAGACGGTGGATTAAAGGAATCATTTGTTGCGGGTACTACTGAAGCGTATGCGATTGAAGGAAAAACATATGGACTTCCGTTGGAATTAAATATTGCCCCAATTTACTATAATAAGAGTATTTTTGCTAAATATAATTTAGAAGTTCCTGAAACATATGAAGAGTTTGAAACTATTGTGAAAACACTCGCTGCTAAAGGAGTGGCACCAATAGCGCTTGGTAATAAGGACCGCTGGACAGGGTCGCTGTGGTATATGTATCTGGCTGATAGAATCGGCGGATCAGAAGTGTTAACAAAAGCTATTGATCGTACAGGTTCATTTGAAGATCCAGCACTTAAAACAGCGGCTGAAAAAATTCAAAACTTAGTGGATGAAAAAGGATTTATTAAAGGCTTTAATGGTCTGTCAAATGATGAAGGTAAATCAGAATTCATGAATGAAAAGGCCGCTATGTATCTAATGGGCTCATGGGAACTGCCAAATTTCACGACAAATGAAGAAATAGCTCAAGAGTTTAAGGATAATATCGGATACTTTAAGTTTCCTGTTGTTGAAGGTGGAAAAGGGGACATTAACAGCTGGGTTGGCGGACCAGGTGTAGGAATGTTCGTTTCTGAAAATTCAAAGGTAAAAGATGATGCAAAAGATTTTGTTAAATTCTTCGTTGAAAAATGGGGAGAGCAATCGGTGACCGATGCTGGGGTGATACCTGCGACAAAAGTTGATACAGCAAAGGTTGACCTTCCTAAATTTTATATTGACGTATTAACTGACTTGAATAATGCCAGCAATCTAACACTCTTTGCTGATGTACAAATGAGTGCATCTGTCGCAGAGACTCATTTAAATCTAATCCAGTCACTGTTCGGCAAGGAAGTTACACCTGATGATTATGTAAAACAGCATGAGGAAGCTCTATCTAAGGAATAAGCTGACGGCAGGCAAATAGAAGAAAGGACATGCCGCAATATAGAGGGATGTCCTTTCTTTTTCTAAAAACAGGAACATATGTTTTATTAAAGGAGTTGAATGATTGTGAATAATGTGATGTCAAATAAGAAAATTATTGCGATTTACGTACTCCCAGCACTAGTGTTAATCCTCGCATTAATATATGTTCCTATTGTTCTAACTGGTTATTACGGGTTGATGAAATGGGATGGAATCGGAAAGATGGATTTTATTGGTCTTACTAATTATACCACCCTAATTAAGGATCCAAAATTTTGGGGTAGTGCCTACCATTCATTTTTACTAGCCTTATTTTCAGCAATCAGCTTAATTGGTTACTTACTGATTTCAATCATACTGGCTGGGAAAATTAAGGGCGCAGATTTTTTCAGGAAAATATATTTAATTCCCATGTTACTTGCATCAGTAGCTATTGCCCAGTTATGGTTAAAGATTTATCATCCTACGAATGGAATCTTAAATAATTTATTGACATCTTTAGGGGTGGAAAATACGCCGGAATGGCTTGCGGACCCGAAAATTGCTTTGTTTGCTATTTTCATTCCAATCATATGGCAATATGCTGGATTTTATATATTGATCTATTATGCAGCACTAAAAAATATTCCCGAAACATTAATTGAAGCAGCGAAGATTGATGGAGCAAGTGCCTGGCAAATTGCTGTGAAAATTAAGCTGCCTCTGATTATGAACGTAATCAAAGTTACGATTGTTCTTGCTGTCGTTGGTTCTTTAAAATATTTCGATTTGATTTATGTCATGACCGGCGGGGGACCAAATGGTTCTAGTGAAGTAATGGCTTCTTATATGTATCATCAAGCATTTAGAGGATTTGACTTCGGATATGGAAGTGCCATTGGATTTTTCCTATTAATTATTTGTCTGGTGGTTACATGGGTGATCACTAAGCTTACCGCTTCTGACGAAGACGCTAATTATTAACTAGAAGGAAGGAGGAAACACGATGAGCAGTTTACAAACCAAACCAAGTGCACTACCTGGTAAAAAAACAAGCAACCCTTTATCAGGAGTAGGAAGTAAAACAGCATATAGTCTTTTATATGTGGTATTAATCATTCTAGCGATCTTTCAAATATTCCCTATCGTTTGGCTGTTTCTTTTTTCTCTAAAAAACAATCAGGAAGTATTTAATATGTCTCCGTTGTCTATTCCAACAGATCCGAAATGGGAAAATTATGTGCGGGTATGGACAGAAGGAAATATCAGTCAATACTTTCTTAATAGTGTAGTGTATACCGTATCTGCCGTAGTCTTAACGGTATTATTAGCGAGTATGGTGACTTTTGCAATAACACGTATGAACTGGAAATTGAATAAACTCGTTCTGGGTTTATTTATGGTCGGACTAATGATTCCCGTTCATTCAACCTTGATTCCTCTATTCAATACATTTTCTAAACTTAATCTGATTGATAATCCGCTATCCATCATTTTGTCATACACAGCTTTTAACTTGCCGATTACGATTATGATCTTATTGGGCTTTTATCAAACACTTCCGAAAGAGGTTGAAGAAGCTGCTGTAATGGACGGGGCATCTGTTCACCGAATCTTTTTCCGGATTTCCTTACCCATGTCGATGCCAGTCATGGCAACAGCAAGCATTATCAATATGATTTATAACTGGAATGAATTTGTTTTTGTTAATACGTTTATTAGTTCAGAGAAGTACAAAACATTAACCGTCGGCATCCAAAACTTTATTGGTCAATATACCACAGATTGGGGAGCAATCGGAGCAACATTGATGATCAGTATTCTCCCAATATTACTAGCCTTTTTAGTAATGAGCAACCGGATTGTTGAAGGAATCGCAGCGGGATCTGTTAAAGGATAGGAAACAACAAACTTAAAGAAAGTGGTGAAAAGCATGCCTGAAAACCTTTTTTTTAATGCACATCATTCTCCTATTGGCGCTTTTTCAAGTTTTACCTTAGGCTTTCCAGGAAACGGGGGAGGATTTGATTTAGAATTGGGCCGGTCACCAAGGCAGAATGTTTTTATTGGAGCAGAATCTCTTTCTAAGGAAGGGATGTATGAGACATTTCCGTTTTTCTCTCTTCCCGATGAAGATGAAAGTAAGCGATATGATATCGAAAATCCTGATCCTAATCCTGATAAACCACGAATTCTGAGTCCTTTTCCCAAAGACGAGATTACACGTGAATTCAAGCTTGGAACAGATACATGGGCTGCTGGAGATATGACCTTTACCATCTACTCGCAGGCAAAAGCGGTTCCAAATCCAGAGACAGCAAGTGAAGAGGAATTGAAACAGACACTTGTTCCAGCTGTTCTTGCAGAGTTTACGATTGATAACACAGGAAGCTCAAAGTCGCGGCGGGCCTTTTTTGGATACCAGGGCACCGACCCCTATAGCTCAATGCGGCGTCTTGATGAAGCGTCCTCAGGCGTAAAGGGAGTTGCACAGGGACGATTAACAGCCATAGCTACGAATGATTCTAGTGTGAAATCTGCGCAGCACTTTAGTTTAGAGAATATTTTAACGGAAACACAAGAAGAAAATTGGACATTCGGTCTTGGTTCGGTCGGAGCACTGATTATGGACGTGCCTGCGGGAGTATCTCGTACCTATCAATTCGCATTATGCTTTTATCGCGGGGGACTTGTCACAGCAGGCATGGACAGCTCCTATTATTATAGTAAATACTTTTCTTCTATAGAGGATGTTGCCTCCTATACATTGAATCGTTTCCAGCTGTTAAGGGATTCGGCTATCGAGGCAAATCAATTAACAGAGAGAAAGCATTTATCCGATGATCAAACATTTATGCTGAATCATTCCATTCGCAGTTATTATGGAGCAACGCAGCTCCTCGATACTGAAGATAAGCCTTTCTGGGTAGTTAATGAAGGTGAATATAGGATGATGAATACCTTTGACTTGACAGTCGATCAGTTGTTTTTTGAATTAAAAATGAATCCTTGGACAGTGAAAAATGAACTTGATATGTTTGTAAAGCGTTTTAGCTACCACGATCGAGTGAGATTTCCTGGTGAGGAAAAAGAATATGATGGAGGAATTTCTTTTACTCATGACATGGGTGTAGCAAATACCATTTCTAGACCAAAGTACTCTTCCTATGAGTTATACAGTATTGACGGGTGCTTCTCCCATATGACTCATGAACAGCTTATTAACTGGATTCTTTGTGCTTCCGTCTATTCAGAGCAAACGAAGGATCATGATTGGTTACAACGTAATATGGAAGTCTTAGAAGCTTGTTTTCAAAGTATGCTTAATCGAGATCATCCTGAGCCGAACAAAAGAAATGGAATTATGGGTCTGGATTCATCAAGAGTCATGGGCGGTGCAGAAATCACAACTTATGACAGCCTTGATGTTTCACTTGGGCAGGCACGTAATAACTTGTATCTAGCAGGAAAATGCTGGGCCTCCTATATTGCTCTCGAAAAGCTGTTTACTGAAAATGGAAAACCTGAGCTTGGCCAACTAGCGGGAGAACAAGCAGTGAAGTGTTCAGAAAGTATTGTCAGTTACCAGACTCCGGAAGGGTATATTCCAGCTATTCTTGGTGAAGGGAATGATTCGAAAATAATTCCTGCTATCGAGGGGCTGTTGTTCCCTTACTATATGAATTGCCGTGAAGCTTTGGAAGAAAACGGTCGATTCGGTCCGTATATTCAGGCGCTGAAACAGCACTTTGAGACAATTATGACAGAAGAAAATTGTCTGTTTGAAGATGGAGGCTGGAAAATCTCCTCGACTAGCAATAATTCATGGTTGAGTAAAATTTATTTGTGTCAATTTATCGCTAGAGAAATATTAGGCGAAGTATGGGACGAGGCAGGTGCTAGAGCGGATAAAGCCCATGTAGAATGGTTGACACACCCTGAATTATCAATATGGAGCTGGAGTGATCAGATTATCTCAGGAGAAATAGCAGGAAGTAAATATTATCCTAGAGGGGTTACCAGCATTCTTTGGCTGGATGAAGCCTAAAGGATGGAGGAGGTGACAACAATGGATCCAAAAACAGCAGGCAGTTTTTATACTCTTTGCAGCTGGGTCACAAAAATAGCTTATGTTAATCTATTATGGATCGTTTTTTCTGTAGCAGGCCTTCTATTACTTGGGATCATGCCAGCGACCATTGCTATTTGTACCGTAGTAAGAAAATGGTTTTTGAAGGATCCTGAATTTGCGATATTCCCTGTCTTTATGTCCACATATAAACAAGAATTTTTTTCAGCAAATAAACTCGGGTTTATACTATTGTTAACGGCTGGTTTTTTACTTGCTGATGTTCTTTTCCTGCAAAGTGTCGGTGGGTTGATTCAGGTGATTTTCACGGTACCACTTATCATTGTAATCTTCCTGCTTACTGCTATAATCCTGTACGTTTTTCCGGTTTACGTACATTTTGAACAATCCTTCTTTTTGCAGATTAAAAATGCACTGCTGATAGCCATTGTGAATCCATTGCACCTTTTCTTAATGATGATCACCATATGTGCAGTAAGTGTTATCTATTGGCTGCTGCCTAGTTTAATTCCGTTCTTTGGAATATCTTTGATTACAGTTCTCGTGATGTTCTTCGCATTAAAGAGCTTTGCTTCTCTTGAATGTCGCCAAAAGGAAACAATCTAAAATAAAAAGATTCCTAGTAATGTGACCCCCGAAAGTTATTGTCTAACTTTCGGAGGTTCCTACATAGTGAGTCTTTTTTTGTTTATCTTTATGATTTTGTAGGGTACTGAATTAGTTTATATCGGTCTGAATATGACAGCAGATTAAAGGGGAACTTTAAAAATAGATAAGTAAATTATTGTAAAATTCGTAAAAACCAGATATAATACAATTAACAATTAGTTAATCATTAATGGAAGGGATGGAGGTGATTTTTTGCTGGATGAGTTTATTGATCCTAAAGAAGCTTTAAAGGCGTACGATGTAAAGAAATATCGTACGCCTGATGGATATACAAGTGATATAGCGATTTTCACAATCACTCATGACGAAGCAGCGGTTTATGGCCGTTCGTTAAGGATTCTTCTTATAAAAAGATCTCTTTCTAATGCTGATGGTTCACCCAATATTGAGGGAGGCAAGTGGGCGCTGCCTGGAGGATTTATTGATCCGCATGAAACAGCTATTGAAGCGGCAGCACGCGAGTTAGCGGAAGAGACAGACATCCGAGGTCTTCATTTAAAGCATTTTGGTGTGTATGACAGGGAAGGGCGCGATCCACGGGGTTGGATGATAACGAACGCACATTACGCGGTCGTTCCTGAACATCTTTTAGAGAATCGAAAAGCCGGAGACGATGCAGCAGACGTCAAAGTCCTTGAAGTAAGGGATGCTCTTAATCAGGAACTTGCTTTTGACCACAGATATATTATTAAGGATGCATTGGCGCAAATTCGATTGGATATGGTTCAAACGACTTTGGCAAAAGAGTTCCTACCAGAAGAATTTACATTATCTGAACTACGCAATGTTATTCTTTGTACTGCCGGGGATATTGTGAATGAAGTGGTAAAGTCTGAACCGTTTTTCTGGAGAAAGGCCCCGAAATTTCCGTTTCTTGAAGCAGTTCTTAATGAGGACAATAGTCATAAAACGACACAAAGAAACTCGAAATTTAAAACAAAGCTCTATCGTTTTACAGATTATATTCCTATAAAGAGTATCTATAAATAAGCGGGCTCTAAAGATTAAACCACTTTATCTAAAAGGAGTGTCGGGCTATGAATAAAAAAGCTTTGATTAATATTGATTACACGAACGATTTTGTGAATGGTGCTCTTCCAGTAGGAAAACCTGGTGAAGAAATAGAAAAGAAAGTTGTTTCATTAACGAAAGAATTTCTAGAATCCGAAAATTATGTTGTGTTAGCTATTGATGTCCATGTAAAGGATGATCCATTTCATCCTGAAACGAAATTATTTCCTCCACATAACCTAGCTGGAACAAAAGGACGTGAATTATATGGTGGTTTAGCGGAATTCTATGAAGAGAATAAGAATTCCGAAAAGGTTTTATATATGGATAAAACTCGATATTCTGCGTTTGCTGGGACCAATTTAGATATCTGGCTTCGTGAACGCGGTGTAACAGATCTTCATTTAATTGGTGTCTGTACGGATATATGCGTCTTGCATACTGCGGTAGATGCTTATAATAAAGGCTATAAAATCACGGTTCATGAAGAGGCTGTGGCAAGTTTTAATCAAGCAGGACACGAATGGGCGTTGGGTCATTTTAAAGGCAGTCTCGGAGCAACTATTCTTTAAGTGGGAGTGGGGAAAGTTATGAAGCAATACAATGATGATGGATGGGCATTGCATACAGATTTATACCAAATAAATATGGCAGAAACATATTGGAAAGATAATATTCATCAAAGAAAAGCTGTTTTTGAACTGTATTTTCGAAAGCTTCCGTTTGGCAATGGCTATGCCATTTTTGCTGGACTAGAAAAAGTAATCGAGTACATTAATAAATTCCATTTTACCGATAGTGATATAGCTTATCTAAAGGATGAACTTCACTATTCAGAAGAATTCTTATCCTATCTTAAAGAGATGACCTTCACCGGTACGATTAAAGCGATGTCGGAAGGAGAGCTTGTCTTTGGAAATGAGCCCATATTGCGTGTGGAAGCACCCCTTGCTGAAGCGCAGATTATTGAAACAGCCTTGCTGAATATTATCAATTATCAAACGTTGATTGCGACTAAGGCATCAAGAATCAAACAGGTTATTGGGACGGAAACAGCGATGGAATTTGGAAGCAGAAGAGCACAGGAAATGGAAGCTGCCATTTGGGGAACGCGGGCCGCTTTTATTGGCGGGTTTGATGCAACGAGTAATGTGCGTGCCGGTAAAATGTTTGGTATCCCAGTTGCGGGTACCCACGCCCATGCATTAGTTCAGGCATACCAAGATGAATACAAGGCTTTTCATAAATATGCTGAAACGCATAAAGATTGTGTATTTCTAGTGGACACCTATGATACGTTAAAGTCGGGTGTTCCAACTGCTATTAAAGTAGCAAAGGAATTAGGAAGCAAGATTAATTTCAAAGGGATACGCCTCGACAGCGGAGACCTTGCCTATTTATCTAAGGAAGCTCGGAAAATGCTGGATGATGCAGGCTTCCCAAATGCAAAAATCACTGCTTCTAATGATTTAGATGAATATACCATCATAAACTTGAAGTCACAGGGTGCCCGAATAGACAACTGGGGCATTGGGACGAAACTTATTACAGCATACGATCAACCGGCACTTGGAGCTGTTTATAAACTAGTTTCGATTGAGAATGAAGATGGAACCATGATGGATACAATAAAAATTTCCGGTAATCCAGAGAAAGTCACCACACCTGGTCTTAAGCGTGTCTATCGAATTATTAATAGCAGCAGTGGAAAAGCAGAAGGGGATTATATTGCCCTTGAGGAGGAAAATCCACAAGAAGAAGAGCGCTTGAAAATGTTTCATCCTGTTCACACCTATGTGAGCAAATTTGTTACTAATTTTATAGCGAAAGAACTTCATAAGGACATATTTATTAAGGGAGAGCTGGTGTACAAACTACCAGACCTTAAAGCGGCTCAACAATATACCTTTGAAAATCTTGAGCTGTTATGGAATGAATACAAGCGCTCCCTGCATCCTGAAGAATATCCCGTAGATTTGAGTCAAAAATGCTGGGACAATAAAATGAAAAATATTGAAGAAGTAAAGCAAAAGGTTCAAGAGCGTCTGCAAGTAAAATAATCAAGGAGGAACAGAAGTGGGCAAAATAGGTATCTATGGATCATCCTTTGATCCGGTCACTAATGTCCATTTATGGACAGCGTCTACGATTGCTAATAGGGCGAAGCTTGACCGTGTCATTTTCCTGCCTTGTGCGAACAACCGAATTGATAAGCAGATGAAAACAAGTAATGAACATCGCTGGAACATGCTTCAAATGGCGATCGCAGATAATCATAAATTTGAAGCGAGTGATTATGAAATGAACGAGCTTGCCGGTACAAGTAAGCAGTACACTTGGTATACGATGGAATATTTTACAGAGGTATACCCGAATGATGAACTATATTTCATTATGGGAGCAGATCTCCTAATTGAGATGGATAATCAAGATCTGCCTATTCATAAGCGTTGGAAACATCGAGAAAAGCTGATTGCAAATCATAAATTTATCGTTATGGCCCGAGATGGAATTGATATGTTAAAAGCTATCTCTAAAAGTCCGCTGCTTCGAAATTCCGATGACGGCAGAAAGTTTCACTTAATCGATAAAGGATTGCAAATGGAAATAAGCAGTTCTTACATCCGCGATGAACTGGCTGCAGGAGGAGAACCAAGATACCTTTTGCCTGATCCATGTTACCAATATATAAAGGATCATGGTT
The DNA here is from genome assembly GCF_038002765.1 of Peribacillus sp. FSL H8-0477. Lineage (NCBI taxonomy): Bacteria > Bacillati > Bacillota > Bacilli > Caryophanales > Bacillaceae > Peribacillus > Peribacillus sp. FSL H8-0477. The sequence goes on from NZ_JBBODE010000002.1 coordinate 1,152,274, forward strand.
TGTATCAGAAAGAACGATTGTAGGTGTACATGCATAATCAAGCTGTCGATATTCTCGACAGCTTTTTTCTGTGTTGCCGCACCAAGCCTTCCGCACAAGAAGATGCCGGAAGCGCACACTATTTGTCCGATTCCGCACACAAAAAAGCTTCAAGCGCACAGAAATATTCTGTTTCGCACAAAAGAGATGCCTAGAGGAAAGCAACCCCCTAAGCAACACGCGAATAAAGACAGTTTGGATGGAGAAAGAGTCTCGGTTGAAGGGATGAGTGATGGTACGAAGGATCAATTATACTTGGCTCTCCGCCTGGCAAGTATTGATAAATATGTTCAGGAAAATGAACATATTCCTTTCATAGTTGACGATATACTGATCCATTTTGATGATGAACGGGCAAAAGAAACCTTAAAGGTACTATTAGAGCTATCAAAGAAAACACAAGTTATATTCTTCACTCATCATTCTAGGTTGATTGAGTTAATGAAGGATATAGCCAGTGAGGTGAACAACTTACGAAGTTAGTGGGTGTTTAGTGAATTTTTTTTACCAAATCCTTCGAAGGTAACTAGTATGAATGGTATTTAATTGGTAAAATATGAATACCCAACTTTGGTGTCGGCATAGATATAACCTGTCAGGAGGAGTGAAAAATGGAACAAAAAAAAGTTCATTTATTTCCGTATCAGGTGAAAACTGTCGAACTTGAAACAACTGAAGTGCCAAGAGGAGTCGAATTGATTCAGGCTCCAAACGTGTGGAACAAATCAAAAGGAAAAGGTATTACAGTAGCCATACTCGACACAGGCTGTGATATAACCCACCCAGATTTGAAGAATCGGATTATCGGCGGGCGGAATTTTACTGATGATGATCAATCCAATCCCGAAATGTTTGTCGATTATAATGGACATGGTACCCATGTGGCCGGGACAATTGCGGCGGAAAAGAATGATGTTGGTGTGGCAGGAGTGGCACCTGAAGCTGATTTATTAATTTTGAAGGTTTTAGACAAAAAAGGTTCCGGCCAATACGAATGGATTATTAATGGAATCAATTATGCGGTCGAACAAAAGGTAGATATTATCTCAATGAGTCTTGGAGGTTCTGAGGATGTCCCAGAGCTCCATCAAGCAATCCAACAGGCAATTTCTAAACAGATTCTTGTCGTGTGTGCAGCAGGGAATGATGGTGACGGAGATGATACTACGGATGAAATGGGCTATCCCGGCTGCTATAACGAAGTCATTAGTGTAGGGGCAATTGATTTAGAGAGAAGGTCTTCACCGTTTACCAATTCTAATAATGAGGTGGACCTGGTTGCTCCGGGTGAGGAGATTCTCTCAACCTATCTAAATGGCCAGTATGCTAAACTGAGTGGTACGTCGATGGCGACTCCTCATGTATCTGGTGCGCTGGCGTTAATTAAAGTGATGGTAAACGAGAGCTTTGGACGAACACTGACTGAACCGGAGCTCTATTCACAGTTAATTAGAAGAACAATTCCGCTGGGGAATTCCCCGAAGCTTGAAGGCAATGGGTTGTTATATCTTACAACGGTAGACTATTTAGAAGAAGTCCTAAGTAAGAAAATGAAACCTGAGAAGTTAAGTATATGATGAATGACCTTTTGCATGAACTTGCCCAAGAACGTGCGTGGTGCAAAGCTGAGCTAAAAGCTGTTTTGAATCGTGATTATTATAATGAAGGTACCGACTTAAAACAAAAAAATGACTATTACCGTATGATTTCTTTTAAGGATAGTTATCTATCTTCACGAATAAGAAAGCTTTTAGAAGAAACACATCTTCAAAAATTAAGCTATACCCCGCATCGATATTTATATCCCTGGGTCGATCTACAGGAAGATCGAACGCTTAAAAGTTTGTATTCGGGGAAAAGGATGGATCCCCTTGAGGTGATTGAAGCGGATATTCGGAAATTAGAGCAAGAAGCTCAGCAGGGACAATTAGGGACGTCACTTTTAAACTGTGAACATGTGGTTCCACAATCCTGGTTTCACAAGAAAGATCCGATGAAAGGAGATCTTCATCACCTTTTTGCCTGTGACCCTGGATGTAATAGCATCCGCGGTAACCATCCATATGATGACTTTTTAGATTATATTCCAGAGCGGTTGATTCTTGGTATAAAGGATGGATGCGGAAAAAATGAGGGTGGAAAGTTTGAGCCTGAATACGGAAAAGGAATCGTGGCTCGGTCCACCCTCTATTTTTTACTGCGCTACCCGCAAACCATATCGCACGAACTGGTGAATATCTCTCTTTTACTAGAATGGCATCAAAGGTTTCCGGTATCACGCTATGAATTGCACCGAAATCAAGCCATTCAGGAGCTGCAAGGAAATCGTAATCCTTTTATTGATTTTCCTGAATCTGCACGGTCAATGATTCTATAAATATAGGGAAAAACTTGAGAAAACCCGGAATTTCGGCATTTCTCAAGTTTTTTTTGTTATTTTAAAAGAACATAGAATGTAAAATCGTCCGCTGGTTTGATACAATTAGTAGTATGAGTATAATAAAGGAATGATAATTTTGAAAAAACTTAGCTGGATAATTTCAGGAATTGGTGCCTTGTTGATTGTTGGGGGGCTGCTTTATCCTCTGGACATGATTACAAAAAATACATTTATTTATATGCTGCTTGGCGGTTCAGTCACTATGTTTATTGCATCAATGATTAGAGCCTATGCGATAATGAAAGACAAATAAAAAAGTTGTACCTGTAAAAACAGGTACAACTTTTTATTATTTAGTTACAAAATTTTCGGTATAATAGGGTCGTTTGTCTGAACTGAAGTCAACACCGACGCCTAATTCTCTGAAGTCCTTCTGCAGGATGTTTTCCCGGTGGCCAAGTGAGTTCATTAGGCCCTCATGTGCAAAGATACTACTGAGCTGTCCAGTAGCTAGGTTTTCCCCAGCTGTGCTAAAGCGGATGTTGTCAGCTTTCATTCGGTCAAAGGGAGACTCACCTCTGAGGTTAGTATGGTTAAAGTAATTATTCTTAGCCATATCAGCACTGTGCTTACGAGCAGTGTCCTTAACGACTTCATTCCATGTTAGGAAGTTAAGGCCATGGGTGACTCGAGCAGCATTGGTCAAATCAAATAATTGATATTCAAATCCTTCTTTAAGTTCATCATTCGGTTCAGGATAGAATGTCTTTTTTTGCTTTTCAAGTTCTGCAGATATGATTTGAATCGCAGTAACGCGATCGTTTTCATGTTTATCGTAAAAAATAGTAATATAGTTGTCATCGAGTTTGAAGAGGGTAGATTCCTGCGTGTCTTGCATCTGATAAGTAACAATACCTTTTCGCATAGACGTAAGTGGTTCACCAAGAAGCTTAAGTGCTTCATTTTTAGAACTGTTCAGGGTAATTCCAGATTTAGACGTAATTAGGTCCTGATTAGTATACAGCCCAGCGACCTTCCCTGCATCGTTGTAGGCGGCCATAAAGAAATTTTGATAATCAGTATGATAAGTGTGCCATTTCACACCATATTCGTTAATAGACGCCCGTTTAGCCTTCCCAACCTGTTTCTCAACTTTTTCTTTTGAATCACCAATTTCGATGTTATAAACAGAGAATGATTGAGTAGTTGGTGAGGATAAATCAGGTTTTTCCACTGACTTTGACTCGAACTTCGAATCAGGGTCCATTTTTTGATCCAATTTATCAATCAATGTAGATAATCCAGTTTGTAATCGTTCAAAAGTTGAGATGACAGTAGGATTTTCTTTGATAGATATAATATCAGTCTTAGCATCTATATAGGCAGCTTGATAATTGCCGTTCTTTAAATGGTCGCCGTACAAATTCCAGACACCAGCTAGAATAAGGCATACAATGATTAATTTTATCAAACGTTCCAAATATTCTCCTCCTAACTTTATATAGAAACGTGTATAGTTATATCCATTTATGAAGTTGTATCAAACTATTTTATCTTTTTTTAATAAATAAATGAAACATTGGGTCTCTAGTAAATTAAGTAAAAAAAGAGGGTGACACTAGAACGTTGGCCGTTCGGTGTCATCCTCTTTTAAAATCAGCTGATTTTGAAGCTGAAGAGTTTATGCCATTTTTTTTGTTGTTTAGTCAAGGTAATGCCCATTTTATTCAGGAGAGTTTCACAGAACCTTCCGTTGTCACTGATGACTAACTTACCGGAAGGATCTACTATTTCTGTTTCCATACTGCCATGATTCACTGGCATTCCATCGAAGAAGGTAAGCGGCCACTTTTTAATGAGAGCAGCACTACGTGTTTTATTATTATATTCATACAATAGAATATCTTGATCTATCGTAATAAAGTTTCCAGCTTTTTGTTCATCCTCGTAGTATCCTTCGGAAATAAACTTAGCAGTTGGATGCAGCTCCTGCAGCATTCTTATTCCGTTTTTACTCATTCCCATGTTATCCCGTTTAAGCAAGAAAGGGGTGACTTGGATGTTTTTAATATGATAATCATGTAACCGTTCAGCGGTCAGCAAGTATTTAAAATCATGTGTGACCGTTGTTTGTATTGTATATTCAGGATGCGCAAATTTCATTTCCAGCGCATCAAGAAATTCTTTTGAATCCTCATTTTTATTAATATTTTCATAGTTTAAATGCCCGCAATTTGTAAGGAATGATAAATTCCAATTGTCTTTATTGTGAATATCTGTATCCAAACGGTAGTCCAACAGTTCTTCAAGACTGTATCTAAAATATTCATTCAGCCCAAGAAAAGCAAAATACCGACTTGTTAGGATTAACAGGCCATAGACTTTAGTTTCGTTCTTCACAAATTCCGCTTCAATTGCTTTTAATATTACCTCATCAGAATGAAGGCAGTATTTTTCAGCTTCAAGCAATAGTGGTTCAAACTGACTGATCAACGATTTTTGTGAAAAAGTCGGCTTGCTTCCAATCCAGTTATACATGATATCCTCCCAGAAATTACTTTATTTTGCTAATTCATTTGTTTATTATAAAGAGTGTTTCAGAAATAAGATAGTGTATTTTTTTCCTTTTTATCTTTTTTTATTTTAGTAAAGATTATCTCCACAATATAATAAGTTTTTCGTCAATCTTCGTCATGGTTCTTTCCTTATTTCTTCTGCTTGTCGAAATGTATTTTTCCCCTTAACTTCGAACGAAACGCTGTAGAGTTAAGCAATTTTCATAGATTGTCTTAGTATCTTCTATAAGATTATAATTACCTTTGCCTGTATTATATAAGAAGAAATAAAAAATGACAGGACTTTATAATTATTTTCATTTATTTGATTTGCTTTTTGGGTATTTTCCTGTTATTCTAAATAAGAATTATTTTTGTTCGGTACTACGATTACAAAAAGTTTTTACTTTTCGTCTCGATATGTAACTTAGAGCAAGAATAGTAATACATTGTGTGTAAAACGCACTAGGAGGCAACAAAAATGGAACAAGGTAAAGTAAAATGGTTTAACGCAGAAAAAGGATTCGGCTTCATCGAACGCGAAAACGGAGACGATGTATTCGTACATTTCTCAGCTATCCAAAGCGAAGGTTTCAAATCTTTAGACGAAGGTCAAGAAGTTACTTTTGAAGTAGAACAAGGTCAACGTGGACCCCAAGCTTCTAACGTTCAAAAAGCATAATATTGATCCATCATATAGAACAGGCTCTATTTATAGAGCCTGTTTTTTTGTGTATAAAAACACTTATTCCTTGACGAGATGGGCAAAGATAGGAGAAAAGTTATAAATTCGATCAGAAAAGTCGGAATATTTCATTTCTTTATTGACATCTATAATGTATACGTGTAAGTTTATAAAGAATTTAATAATAATCTTATCAAGAGAGGCGGAGGGACTGACCCTGTGAAGCCTCGGCAACCGGCAAGTGTACGGTGCCAAATTCAGAAGGACCGTGGTGTCCTGAAGATGAGATGTGGTGGTACGTGATAGTTTCTTTGTACTTTGCCCTTCTCATTGAGGAGGGCTTTTTGTTGTTTTCTGTACGATTACGAATTAAAAGGAGGAAAAGGAGTATGACACAACTGAAATTTGCCTATTGGGTACCAAACGTAAGCGGGGGATTAGTCATATCAAGGCTGCCGCAAAGAACGGACTGGAGTTTTGAAGCGAATAAGCGTTATGCACAAATAGCAGAGAAAAATGGTTTTGAATATGCATTATTGCAAACACGTTTTATAGCAAGTTATGGCGCAGAAAATCAACTAGAAGCCATTACACTAGCGTCTGCTTTAGCAAGTGTCACGGAAAAACTGCACCTTATATCGGCTGTTCATCCAGGATTATGGCATCCTGCAGTATATGCGAAGATGCTGGCAACACTCGATCATGTAAGTAACGGACGGGCAGCGGTTAATATCGTCAGCGGGTGGTTTAAAAAGGAATTTACAGGTTATGGTGAGCACTGGCTTGATCATGATGAACGATACCGCCGTTCTGAAGAGTTTATCGATGTTCTTCGTTCACTTTGGAAAGAAGAAGAAACAACATATAAAGGTGATTTTTACCGAATCAATCAAGCTCCTTTTAAACCAAAACCAAAAGAGAGAGACGGTATTCCTATCTTTCAAGGAGGAAATTCAGAAGCAGCAAGAGCAATGGCTGCAAGAGTATCGGATTATTATTTTATGAACGGTAATACACTTGAAGGATTTAAAAAGCAGATAGATGATGTGAAAGCGAGGGCAGCAAAAGAGGGACGAGAGGTTAAGTTTGCTGCAAATGGCTTTGTAATCGTGAGAGATACGGAAGAAGAGGCAATTGAATTGCTGCGAGACATTATAAGTCATGGAGATTCAAAGGCCGTTGAAGGCTTTAAAAACAGCGTGAAGGGTGCAGGGCAGTCAACCAAGGATAAAGACGGCATGTGGGCGGAGTCAACGCTCGAAGATCTCGTTCAATATAACGATGGATTTAAAACAGGATTGATTGGCACGGCTGAGCAAGTAGCGGATCGTATTATTGAACTTAAGAAACTAGGTATAGATTTAGTATTAACCGGTTATTTCCATTACGAAGAAGACTTAGAACGCTTCGGGCAAGATGTAATCCCCTTAGTCCGCAAAAAAGAAGCAGCACTAACAGTATCTCTCGTTTAAACCATTCTTCCATCCATACCCCATTGGGATATGGATTTTTTTTTAGTAGCTGAAACCCTCTATACGCCTCTTATTTATCAGAATTTACAGTCTATTTGTAAAATTTAAACATTGTCATTGTTTACATTTTTAATTACTATCTTTATAAAATATTTTATTGGAGGAGGAATGCTCGAATCGTCGTTTTATAACAAAAATAGAAGGGGGTAATGGGTAATGAAAAATATGAAGATACACGCTATTGTTTTCATGCTAGTTGTACTTACAGAATATATAGGCATACATAAGTTTGATCTTGGAATAGGGGTATTGGCATTATTTCCGATGCTTTATGCTATGGTACTCGGAGCCATTATCAGCTGGCCGTCGTTAAAGCTGCTAAAGAAACAGGAAATGAAGAGGGCTGCCTATGTCTTAGAAATTGCTTTCTTATTATTTGTGGCTAAATTAGGGACGATGATGGGTCCGTCTTTATCTCAACTTGCGGATGCCGGTCTGCCTTTGTTGTTTCAGGAAATGGGACATTTCCTCGGAACTATTGCTGTAGGCTTGCCGATCGCCCTTTTAATTGGGATGAAACGCGAAGCGATTGGCGCCACCTTTTCTATTGATCGTGAACCCAATCTTGCTATTATTGCTGAAAAATATGGTGCTGATTCGCCGGAATCAAGAGGAGCGCTTGGTGTCTATGTTTGTGGGACATTATTTGGTTCCATCTATTTAGCCTTACTGGCTGGATTCCTAGGAAACCTTGGGATCTTTCATCCGATTTCCTTAGCCATGGGAGCGGGTGTCGGTTCAGGAAGCATGATGGCTGCTGCGACTGGGGCACTAGCTGTTGTATTCCCAAAAGATGCAGAACAAATTGCCTTATTTGCAGGTGCAGCTAATATTATGACCATCATCATTGGGACGTATGTATGTATCTTTTTCTCTCTTCCTGTTACAGCTAAACTCTACGATAAGTTTGAACCGATTTTGGGAAGATGGAGCAAAAGTAAACCAACAGCGAAGAGTGAGGGGAAATCAATATGAAACAAAAAATAGGAATCATTTTTATCATTGGTATAATCGCCTTATTGGGTAACTGGGTAGGGTATGGAATACCTCCGCAGGATGCACTCGCAGGTATGCTTATCGTGATTGCCGTTACTGCTGCTGGACTGGCTATTACAACCTTCTTACCGCTGAAGCTGCCAGCAGTTGTCTGGATTTCGCTGCTGGCTTTATTGGTTACATCCCCAATTTTTCCAGGGCATGAATCGTTGGCTCAAGCAACTGGAAAGATTGAATTTATGGCGCTTGCCACACCAATTCTCGCTTATGCTGGTCTCTCTTTTGGCAAGGATATTCAAGAATTTAAGAAGCTGGGCTGGAGAATTGTGGTCATCTCACTGGTTGTTTATACAGGTACCTTCTTATTTGCAACCATTTTTGCTGAAATTACCTTTAAACTAACAGGAAAATTCCATTAATAGTTACGAAAGAAATTTGCTGTTAAGAAGAAAGATAGGAAAAGGGATAAACCAACTCGTCTTCCTGTACATGATTTCAACTAACGTGTATACTTTACTCAATTAACGCAGAGAATAATTGGGGTGAAGAGTTGGGACATTTATATGGAAAAACGTTTAATTGTGAAAAAGAATTGACCTTGTCGATCATTGGAGGCAAGTGGAAAATGCTTATCCTGTGGCATTTGGGAAGAGAAGGCACCAAGCGCTTTGGCGAATTAAAAAAAATGATACCTGGTATTACTCAGCGGATGCTTGCCAGCCAATTGCGCGAACTAGAAGATGATTTAATCCTTCATCGGGAGGTTTATCCTGTTGTCCCTCCAAAGGTTGAATATTCACTAACTGAGCGCGGTGAAACGTTAATGCCTATTTTGGAAGCGATGTATAATTGGGGTAAAGAGTATATGGACACTACTTCCGTTGACAAAGTGGTTGAAATATTAGAAAGTCATTAGATATTATTTTTGCTTAGTATACTTTTTCGCACTATATGCGGAAAAAGTGCGTACTTCTCATCACTTGTATATTGATTTAGAATGACATTAACAACATGAAAGATAAAATCCATAAGGGGAGTGAATAGATTGGAATTACAATTAGCAATAGATCTTGTAAATACAGAAGAAGCAATTAAAATCGTGGAAGAGGTTGCTGAATTTATTGATATCGTAGAAATTGGAACACCAGTCATTATTAATGAAGGACTAAGAGCGGTTAAAGAAATGAAAACTGCTTTTCCTTCATTAAAAGTACTTGCTGATTTAAAAGTGATGGATGCAGGCGGCTATGAGGTAATGAAAGCATCAGAAGCAGGAGCTGATATTGTTACAATATTAGGGGCTACAGATGATGCAACTATTACTGGAGCTGTGGAAGAAGCAAAAAAACATGGCAGTAAGATTTTAATTGATATGATAAATGTAAAAGACATCGCACAACGTGCACAAGAAATTGATGCACTTGGAGTCGATTATATTTGTGTTCATACTGGTTATGACCTTCAAGCAGAAGGTGAAAATTCATTTGAACAGCTTCGCACCATTAAAAAAGTTGTAAAACACGCTAAGACTGCTGTAGCAGGTGGAATTAAACTTGATACCTTGGCTGAAGTACTTGCTGCTGAGCCAGATTTAGTGATTGTAGGCGGCGGTATTACGGGTGTGGATGATAAAAAAGCGGTAGCTGCTCAAATGCAGCAAATGGTGAAGCAGGCTTCCGTTAAAGCATGAACACAGTTGATTACACCAAAGTGATTGTAAATGAACTTGAGCAGACTTTGGCTAAGGTTTCTGCTGATGAGTTAGATCAACTTGTCAATGCAGTCCTGAGGGCAGAAAAAGTCTTTGTAGCTGGTGCTGGCCGCTCGGGGTTCATGGCGAAATCCTTTGCCATGCGCTTGATGCATATGGGTGTACAAGCCTATGTTGTAGGAGAAACAATTACACCTGGAATCGGAAAAGCTGATCTTCTGATTGCAGGCTCTGGTTCTGGCACGACAAAAAGCTTAATCGCGATGGCTGAAAAAGCTAAAAGCCTTGAAGCTATCTGTACAGCAATCACTATTAATGCTGATTCCAAATTAGCAAACATATGTGATATTACTGTTCAGATTCCCGCCAAGCCAAAAGACAGTGAAAGTAATCAGTATCAATCGATCCAGCCCATGGGATCTTTGTTTGAACAAAGCCTTTTGCTGATCTATGATGCAGTCATCTTAGCGCTCATGGATAAAAAGGAACTCAATGGACAAACCATGTATGGGCAGCATGCGAACTTGGAATGAAAAATCAAAAATTCCCTCTGTATTTTTATACAGGGGGTTTTTTGTCGTTAAAACGTGTGTATAGGACAAACCTGGATGTGGGGAACATGTAAACAAGGAGGCGATAACTAAATGGAAACCATTGAAATTTTGTCCTTGATGATCAGCTTTGGGATGTTTGTGATCGCGATACTCCAGTTTCATGACGATGATAAAAAATTCTAATTCATTAAAAGAGTGAAGCGGGAGAGGAATAATACCCGCTTTTTTTATAGTTGTTCGTACGACTATATACAAATCTATCAGATTCCCATATAGTTACAATAGGGAAAAGAAATAGATACATAGGGGGGATTTTAGATTAATCATTTCTTATTTAATATTCCAGGTAATAATAGCTGGAAGAGATACCTGCTGTCTTCAGTTATTATAATTGCTTCTATATTTGCAGGTAGTTTTCTTTATTTAATTCTAGGTTTTCTTTATTCGACAATGAGTGGAAGCGATGCTCATCTCGATCTGGAAACAGGTGAAATAGTGGGGATGGACCCTACCATTGACTTGTTATTCTTAAATTTACTTTATGTCTTTTGGTTTTTAGGCATCTGGTTTTCTATTAGGGTTGTTCATAAACGTAAACTTAGAACACTTGTTACCGGAGCCACACGAATTCAGTGGAAACAAATCTTTAGTGGATTCGGGCTTTTCTTTGCACTTTTAATGATGCTTCAATTCATTTATTTCGTTTTGTTTCCTGAGCATTATATTTGGAACGATTTTGATGGTTCTAAATTTCTTTTCCTTTTTATCGTCGTTTTACTTTTAACACCGATTCAAACCACTGTCGAAGAATTAATCTTTAGAGGCTTCTTATTACAATGGATTGCAAAACTGAGCAGAAACCCAGTTATCCTGTCAATCATCATGGCAATCATATTTGGTTCCTTACATTTTGCTAATCCAGAAATGGAGCGTTCCGCAATGTGGGTGGGGCTGGACTATGTATTTGTTGGCTTTATGCTGACGTTTATCGCTGTGAAAGTTGGCAGTTCTGAGCTATCGATAGGGGCACATGCAGCGAATAATATGTTCCTTTTTTGGTTCTTAGCTGATGCTGATTCGGTTGGCGGTTCTGTTCCTGCCCTATTTACGGTTGCCGGGAATAACCCTGCTGTCTCATTTTTTATGGACGTCGTTTTATTTCTCGTATTTTATTTAGTAGTCACAAAAAAATTTAAACCTTCTGCTAACAAATTTGTATAAAAAAATGACCATCCCCTCATGTAGAGTGGATGGTCATTTTTTATAATTATATCTTTTTCTTCATCCAGAGTGGATAAATTAGTAATCCGAAGACAAATAATCCGATTCCAAGTAAGAATGTAGTCATATTAGCCGTACCAGTTTTAATGACCCAAATCGAATAGAATAGAGCAATTACGGTAATGACACCGTCGATTTTCCTTGCTCTTTTCGTTAAGTCATAGGTGTCACCCGTGATAACGAGTTTAAGCTGGTATACAGCAGAAACTAGGTATGGAATTAAGTACGCTAATGTCGCAATTGTCATTGAAAACTTATAGGCTTGAGTAACAGTTGCCGAGATCGTCGAGAATAAAAACAGTTGTGTCATAATGTTCGTTAAGGTCATAGAGCGAATGGGTGTGCCATTTTTGTTAGTTTTAGCGAAAAAGGCTGGAAATAAATTTACCTTTGCCGCTTGATAAGGTACTTCGGAGCTGACAACAATCCAACCGATTGCTGAGCCAAGTAAAGAGATAATCGCTAAACCAGACATCAGGTAACTGCCGCCGCTGCCAATCACCTGCTCTAACGCATCTGCAAGTGGTTTTTGTGAACCGCGTAACTCTTCTTGAGATAAAGCTCCCATTGTTAAGAGGGTAATACCCATATAGATGATTAGAGATACAATCAGACCGATAATTGTTGCCTTTTTAACATCATTTTGTGATTTAGCCCGGTTTGATAGCATAACAGCTGCTTCAATCCCGATAAACGCCCATAGCGTAGAGATTGCTGCTGAATTAATTTGACCGCCTAGTGACAAGGGATTGCCGGAAGGGTCGATATATTCAGCGCTTCCGCCAAGGTTAGAAGCATCAAAGATAAATAGTGCTGCAATAATAAAGAAGGCGAATCCTAACACTTTTGTTATCGTTGCTGCTAAATTGAGCTTACCAGCACTGTTAAAGCTTCTGGATAAAATTAATTGAATACCCCATAGAGCTGCAGAACAAATGATGAAGGTAATTCCTTTACCGACTTCCACTGAGTAGTTTCCAATAGTAAACCAAATTTTATTACTTTGCATAACTGGGAAAAAGGTTGTTAGGTACCCGGCAAATGAAATGATTACCGAAGCAGTAGCAGCCCAGTTTGCTGCCCAATATCCCCAAGCCATACTATATCCCGCAATCCGTCCGGTTTTTGGTGAAGAAAACATATCCTGTGCATAGCTTTGAGGTCCAGCTTTCAATTCGGGCTTGCGTACGGCTAAATTCCCGAAGACTAAAGCGATAAATAATACCCCGATGCCAGTTACTGCCCAAGCAAGTGTTGAACCAAGTGGACTTGAATCAACGGCTAAAGTTGCTGGAAGTATGAAAATCCCGCTTCCGACCATATTTCCTATTACGAATGTGGTTAGTATCCACAATCCCCATTTCTTATCCATCTTAATCTACCTTTCTAGTGAATCATTTTTTTGAAAGTCCTATGTGTTTTTACTTATAAGAAGCTGTGGAATCCTGCAAATGTATTAGTTAAAAATAATGTAGTCATATGATATATAGCCTGTGAAAAATTTAAATAACTACCTTAATACTTTGTCAGTATAATACAACATTTTAGTCTGGTAAAGTGGTAAATAACTAAAACATCAAAGTAAAATAAATGAAAATCATCGCAATAGTAAGAAAATTTAGTTTCAACACAGGTTTTCTGATAGCCTAGTATAATTTAAATTGATAAATAATTAAGAATAGTATGTATAATTAGATTGAAAAAAATTCCTTTTTGAAATATAATTTATAGAATATTTAAAAACTTCCAACAGGAGGAACTATCATGAAATTATTTATATCTGTGGATATGGAAGGGATTACGGGTTTAGTAGATTATACCCAAGTTGATTCTGGGAAGCATAATTATGAACGAAGTCGAATTATTATGACAGATGAGGCAAATGCTGTGGTCGAGTCAGCTTTCAAGTCGGGCTGCAAGGAAGTGTTTGTAAATGATAGTCATTCCAAAATGAACAATTTGCTTATTGAGAGGTTTCATCCAGAAACACAAGTGATTACAGGAGATGTTAAGCCCTATTCTATGGTACAAGGCCTTGAGTCCTCCTTCACAGGAGCGATTTTTACCGGGTATCATGCCAGAGCTTCCGTACCGGGAGTTATGTCACACTCGATGATTTTTGGAGTAAGAAATATGTACATAAATGATGTAACCATCGGAGAATTAGGATTTAATGCGTACGTTGCCGGTCATTATGGCGTTCCAATCTTAATGGTAGCGGGAGACGACCGTGCCGCCTTAGAAGCAGAACAGCTTATTCCTCATATCACGACAGCCATAGTGAAGAAAACGATTTCCCGTTCCGCCGTCACGACACTCACCCCAGCTAAAGCTCAAGATCTTTTAAAGGAAAAAACAGCGCTCGCTTTAAAGAATTCAGACAAGGTAAAACCTCTTATTCCTCCGAACGATCCACTTTTAGCGATCGAATTTGCTAATTATGGCCAAGCTGAATGGGCAAACTTAATGCCCGGAACAGAATTGGTACCTGGAACAACCACTGTTCGTTTTCAGGCAAAAGATATTTTAGAAGCATACCAGGCCATGCTTGTCATGACAGAATTAGCGATGAAGACGACATTTTGCTAGGGAGGATTAGCGTATGACTTCTTACATATTAAAGCGGCTAGGAGCTATGCTAGTAACACTGTGGCTGATTGTTACGCTGACATTTTTCCTTATGCATTCCGTGCCAGGGTCGCCATTTAATGAAGAAAGAACAACAAACGAGGCCATTCAAAAAAATCTAGAGGCCTATTTTCATTTAGATGAACCTCTTTATGTACAATATGGAATCTATATGAAGTCACTGGTTACATTTGATTTCGGTCCATCGATTAAACGATCATCAGATTCGGTAAATGCAATGCTCGAAAGAGGATTTCCGATATCCTTTGAACTTGGCTTCATCACGTTAGTAACAGCAATTGTTTCTGGCCTGTTTCTTGGAATAATTGCGGCGCTTCGTCACAATGGTTTCGTTGATTACTTAGCTATGACCATTGCTGTTTTAGGCATATCTATACCAAACTTTGTTCTAGCGACTTTACTAATTCAACAATTAGCTGTCACCTACGAGATTTTTCCTGCAGCAACATGGCAAAGTCCAATGCATATGGTACTGCCGACACTCGCACTTGCTACAGGACCTATGGCGATCATTGCCAGGCTGACCCGCGCGAGTATGCTTGAGGTATTAACACAAGATTACATAAGAACAGCGAAAGCAAAAGGATTATCACCAGTTAAGATTGTATTTAAACATGCATTAAGAAATGCAATGCTTCCAGTAGTAACGGTTTTGGGGACGCTTGCCGCCAGTATTTTAACCGGAACGTTTGTCATTGAAAAAATCTTTGCTATTCCGGGTATGGGAAGATATTTTGTTGAAAGTATCAGCAACCGTGATTACCCCGTTATTATGGGAACAACGGTTTTCTATAGTGCGATCCTAATTATTATGCTTTTTTTGGTCGACATCGCCTATGGACTTCTCGATCCACGAATAAAACTGCATAAGAAGGAGGGGAGATAATGGAACTGCGTAAGAAACAGAATTCACCCATCACCCCGGACATCCCCGATGAGTGGTTTACTCCAAGGGCAAAGGATATTGAACAGGCAGAAAAGGTTACAAGGCCAAGTCTTTCCTATTGGAAAGATGCTTGGTACCGGCTATTAAAAAATAAGCTTGCTATTTTAGGCCTTTTCTTCTTACTGTTTGTCGTTTTTATGGCCATATTCGGTCCATTAATTTCCCAGCATGGATTAGATCAAAAGCTGCAGGACCAAAACCTGCCGCCATCTACTACGTATTGGTTTGGAACAGATGGATTAGGCCGAGATGTGTTTACACGGACTTGGTATGGAGCTAGGGTTTCGTTATTTGTCGGTGTGGCGGCAGCATTAATAGACTTTATTGTTGGTGTTACATATGGAGGGTTTTCAGGTTATAAGGGCGGTAAAATCGACAATGTTATGATGCGTATTATTGAAGTGCTCTATGGTCTGCCTCATTTATTGGTCGTCATCTTGTTAATGGTAGTAATGGGGCCGGGTCTTGCGACAATTATTGTCGCCTTATCGGTAACAGGGTGGATTGGAATGGCACGGATTGTTCGCGGGCAGGTTTTACAAATAAAGAATTATGAATTTGTATTGGCTTCTAAAACATTTGGGACCAAAACAGGTCGAATTATTCGGAAAAACTTACTTCCCAATACAATGGGACCGATTATCGTTCAAATGACTTTGACGGTACCAGCCGCCATATTTGCAGAGGCTTTTTTAAGTTTCTTGGGTCTTGGTATTCAACCCCCGTTCACCAGCTGGGGAATGATGGCTGATGAGGGGTTATCATCGATCTTAACGGGTTATTGGTGGAGATTATTTTTCCCGGCATTCTTCATCTCTGTCACAATGTTTGCATTTAATGTGCTGGGAGACGGACTCCAGGACGCACTAGATCCAAAAATGAGGAGGTAAGCAGCATGGAAAAAATCCTTCAAGTGAAAGACCTTCAAGTCGCATTTAAGACATTTGGCGGTGAAGTTCAAGCGGTTCGCGGGGTAACCTTTGATCTTCTAAAAGGAGAGACGCTGGCCATTGTAGGAGAATCAGGCTGTGGTAAAAGTGTGACCTCACAGGCCATTATGGGTTTGATTCCATCGCCTCCAGGTAAAATTGCCGGCGGAGAGATTATTTTTAAAAATCGTGATTTAACGAGTTTACCAGAAAAAGAGTGGCGCAATGTCCGCGGAGCTGATATTTCTATGATATTCCAAGATCCAATGACGGCTTTAAATCCGACATTGACTGTTGGCGAGCAAATCATTGAAGGAATTATTCAACACGAAAAAATAGCGCGGACTGAAGCAAAAGCGAAGGCCATTGACATGCTGAATCTAGTAGGGATTCCAGTCCCTGAATCAAGAATGAAGCAATATCCTCACCAGTTCAGCGGCGGTATGCGGCAGCGGATTATGATTGCAATGGCATTAATTTGTCAGCCAGAGATTTTGATTGCAGATGAACCAACCACAGCTCTTGATGTGACCATTCAGGCACAAATTCTTGAACTTTTTAGAGATATCCAGAATCGAACCGGTGTATCGATTGTTCTAATTACACATGATCTCGGAGTAGTAGCACAAGTCGCTGACCGAATTGCGGTTATGTATGCAGGTAAAATTGTTGAGACTGGAACAAGAAGAGAAATCTTTTATAATCCTCAGCACCCATATACAAGAGGGCTGTTACAATCAGTTCCGAGATTAGACAGGGAGGATGCCGAGCTGATTCCAATAGCGGGATCACCGCCAGATTTATTTGCTCCTCCAACAGGGTGTCCATTTACGGCTAGGTGTGAATCAGCTATGGAAGTATGCAGCCGAGTTTATCCGATTGAAACGAGGTTGTCTGAGCAGCATCAAGTGCATTGCTGGTTACAGGACAAACGGGCTCGGAAACTGGTTGTACCGGTTATTACAATTAGTTAATAATCATTCCGGTGGAGTGATTTTTATAAAAATTAAGGGGGAAGAAAATGAAAAAACTTTCGATGTTACTGCTCATAATCATGGTATTTGCACTTGCTGCCTGTACGGCGAACGAAAATGCCGGTACAGAAAAGAAAGAAGGAGAAGAAAAGAATAGTAAAAAGGAAAAAATCCTTTATCTAAATAATGAATCAGAACCGACTTCGTTTGACCCTGTGATTGGGTATGATATTAAATCTTGGGATCCATTGAACAATCTGATGGAGGGGTTAACACGACTAGGAAAAGATCATAAACCAGAAGGGGCTATGGCCGAAGACTGGAAAGTATCAGACGATGGTAAAACATATACATTCAATCTTCGTAAAGATGCTAAATGGTCTAATGGTGACGATGTTACAGCAGGAGACTTTGTCTTCGCTTGGAAAAGACTGCTCAATGCTGAGACAGGTTCAGGAGCAGCGTTCTTAGGCTACTTTATCGAAGGTGGAGAAGCTTATAATACGGGAGAAGGTACAGCAGATGATGTGAAAGTAAAGGCTGTTGATGAAAAAACGTTTGAAGTTACGTTAACAAGCCCTCAAGCCTACTTTCTTAGTGTCATTACAAACCCTGCCTTTTTCCCAGTGAATGAAAAAGTAGCTACTGAGAATCCGCAATGGTTTGCTGAAGCAGATAGTTTTGTTGGTAATGGACCGTTTAATTTAACGGAGTGGGTTCATGACAGTCACTTTGTGATGAAGAAAAATGATACGTACTGGGATAAGAAAAACGTGAAACTTGATCAAGTAAATTGGGCGATTATTGATGACAGAAACACAGCATACCAAATGTTCCAAAAAAATGAGTTGGATGTATCTGCTATACCGCCGGATTTAAGTGAACAGCTAATGAAAGATGACAAAGTAAAAATTGATGACCAAGCAGGACTGTATTTTTACCGATTCAATATAACCATGGAGCCTTTCCAAAATAAAAATATTCGAAAAGCATTTGCATTGGCTGTTGATCAAGCACAGCTTGTAGACTATGTAGTAAAAAATGAACATAAACCAGCATATGGGTATGTTTCAAATGGATTTGAAGATCCATCTGGAAAAGATTTCAGAGAAACGAATGGCGATTTAATTAAAACCGATGTAAAGCAGGCAAAAGAACTATTAGAGAAAGGACTAAAGGAAGAAGGATATGAGAAGCTTCCAGAAGTAACGTTAACTTACAGTACACTTGATACTCATCAAAAAATTGCTGAGGCTATGCAGCAGATGTTTAAAGATAATCTTGGTGTCGAGGTCAAGTTAGCAAGCGTGGAAGCCAATGTTTTCGCAACAGATCAGAAAGCTTTAAAATACCAATTTGCCCGCAGCTCGTTTATTGCTGACTATGCAGATCCAATTAACTTTGTCGAAAACTTTCAAACTGGTCACCCGAACAACCGTACAGGTTGGGGAAATAAAGAATACGATCAGTTAATTAAAGATGCTAAAAATGAAAAAGATGAAGCAAAACGTTATGAACTAATGTATGAAGCTGAAAAATTCCTTATGGAAGAAGCACCGTTTGTTCCGATCCACTTCTATAACCAAGTTTCTCTATTTGCTGAAGGCGTAACGGATATTGTCCGTCATCCAGTTGGTTATACGGAATTGAAATGGGCAGATAAAAACTAAAAGATCCAAGATTACTGGCAGAATGGGGATGTTCCTAGGACATCCCCATTCTGGATAAGATAAGGATGTGAGGAACATGATCGTTAAACCATCCCGGCTGAAACGGGGAGATACTGTTGGAATTATTGCACCAGCAAGTCCGCCAAATCGTGAAAATTTACAACGGTCTCTGGCCTTTCTAGCGGATTTAGGGTTAAAAGTGAAAATGGGTCAGCATGTAGAACAAATAAATGGTTATTTAGCAGGATCAGATAATGAAAGAATAGAAGATTTACATACTATGTTCCAAGATGATGAAATCAAAGCGATTATCTGTGCTGGAGGCGGGTATGGAACCGCACGAATTGCAGACAGAATTGATTATTCCTTAGTGGCAGCTAATCCAAAAATATTTTGGGGTTATAGTGATATTACTTTTTTACATCAAGCTTTTTTGAAAAAAACGGGTTTGGTCACATTTCATGGACCGATGTTGGCTTCAGACATTGGGAAGGAAGACGTTGACGAGTTATCAAAAAAATTATTTGCTCAGCTTTTTGTGCCAGGGGAGGTTACCTACAATGAAGAAATTTCTCCTCTTCATACTGTCGTCAGCGGAAAAGCAAGCGGACAGCTGATCGGTGGAAATTTGTCATTACTAACAAGTACACTTGGCACGCAGTTTGAACTGGAAACAGCGGGAAAACTGCTGCTGATTGAGGATGTCAATGAAGAACCACGTGCAATAGATAGGATGCTGAATCAATTATATATGAGTGGAAAGTTGAGTCAGGCCGCGGGTATCGTTATCGGAGATTTTGCCAATTGTGTTCCTACGAGAAATCTGAGCTTATCACTAGTTGAGGTCCTTGACCATTATCTAAAGCTCGCAAACAAACCAGCTCTTTCAGGCTTTAAAATTGGCCATTGTTCACCTAATATCTCCATCCCGCTTGGCGTTGATGCCACACTTGATGCGGATAAAAAAGAGTTCATTGTATCAGCAGGAGTCGAATAGGCTGACATGAACAATACTGCGTGGGGTAGTTATTACACGCAGACGGGAATTTGGAGGATTTCAGTCTAATTTCAATCCAGAGAAGGAAGGTCATCATATGAAAATTGTCCAAATGGATACGTTTAGGATTGCTGTTCCTTTAAAAAAACCATTTAAAACCGCCTTACGGACAGTTCATACAGCTGAAGCTATATATGTGAAAATCATCTGTGATACTGGCGTGATTGGATGGGGAGAAGCACCGCCGACGCTTGTCATTACAGGAGATAGTTTACAAAGTATCGAGACAACTATTCAAATGGTTATCAAACCTGTTTTAATAGGAAGAAGTTTGTCGAATTATGAAGATATTTTCCGGGAAATGAATGCAAGTATTGTGGGTCATTCAAGTGCAAAAGCTTCGGTAGATATGGCGGTTTATGATTGTGTATCACAGCATGCTAAAATGCCGCTCTATCAATTTTTAGGCGGCTACCGTGACAAACTGGAAACGGACTATACTGTCAGTGTAAATAGTCCTCAAGAAATGGCTGAAGATGCTGTTTCGTACATTCAGCAAGGCTTCAATGTATTGAAAATTAAAGTCGGAAAAGATGATAGTTCAACAGATATTGAGCGGATTTCAGCCATCAGAGAACAGATTGGTAAAGATGTCGTGATTAGACTCGATGCGAATCAAGGCTGGGAGCCTAAAGAAGCTATTCGAGTCATCCGAAAAATGGAGGATCTCGATTTACAAATTGAACTCGTTGAGCAGCCTGTTAAAGCATGGGATATACAGGGAATGAAGCAGGTAACAGATGCTGTCGATACACTGATTATGGCTGATGAAGCTGTTTTCACACCTAAACAGGCGTTCGAAGTATTGAAAACGAGAAGTGCCGATTTAATTAACATTAAGCTGATGAAAGCAGGTGGCATCCATCAAGCTCAAGCCATTAATAGTATGGCAGAAGTATGCGGTGTCGAATGCATGATGGGAAGTATGATTGAAACAAAGCTTGGTATTAGTGCAGCGGCTCATTTCGCAGCTAGCAAAAAAAACATAACGCGCTATGATTTTGACGCACCATTAATGCTGTCGAAAGACATAATTAATGGAGGGATAATCTACCAAGGAAGAAACATTCGTATAAGCGAAAGTCGTGGATTAGGCATTAAAAACGTTGATCTTACTGGAGGTGCAGGGGATGGGAACTAAGTATATCATCAATGTGCCAGTTGCGAGTATTTGGACAAATCCGGAGAGTGTGAGGGATATTGACAGTCAAACAATTTCTAATCCTGCATTCCTGGAAGAGTGGCTCGACGAAATGACTTATGACGATAGGCTGGCGCTATGTGACCAAAACCTTTTACAAACACAAGCACTAATCGGCGAAGAAGTGGACGTTATCCATGAAATAGATGGTTGGTCAGAGATCATTCTTCTAGGGCAGCCCACAAAAAAGCATCCTCGTGGTTACCCAGGCTGGATTCCAAGTATCCAATTAACGGAGGTAAGCGATTGGAATCTTGACGAGATGGTGGCGGTAGTAAGTAGTAAGCAAATCGTTATCTATTTGGAAGATGACACGGAAATGATGAAGGTTAGTTATCAAACAGTACTTCCTATTCTAGAAGAAAAACAGGATGAGATCGTTGTTCAATTACCAGTAGGAACGGGGATTTTGAAAGCCAGTGACGTAGAAATTCTATCTTCACTCGCAAAGAGACCTATGGGTTTGGGGCAGCAAATTATTAACAGCGGTGAGAGATTTCTAGGTCTTCCTTATTTATGGGGCGGAACCAGCAGTTATGGCTATGATTGCTCTGGATTCACGTTTAGTATGTGCAAAGCGAATGGGTACGTGATTCCACGCGATGCAGACGATCAATTTACACAAGGATTGCAGGTAAATCTTGAACACATAGAACCTGGAGATTTATTGTTCTTCGCATATGAAGAAGGAAAAGGAACACTACATCATGTTGGTCTATATTACGGTGAGGGCAAATTGCTGCATTCACCCAATACGGGGCGAAGTATCGAAATTATCGATCTTGCAGGAACCATTTATGAAAAAGAGCTTTGCGGGGCCTGCCGTTATTGGACTGGGACGGAGGAATAGAATGGAAGATCAAGTGCTGTTAGAAGTAAAAAACTTAAAAAAACATTTTTCTTTAGGTAAAGGAGAAACATTAAAAGCGGTCGATGGAATATCTTTTAAAGTATTAAAGGGAGAAACCTTTGGCGTTGTTGGAGAATCTGGCTGTGGTAAATCCACGGCAGGGCGGACGATTATCGGGCTTTATGATCAAACGGACGGGGAAGTTATTTTTAAAGGGAAAAATATCCATAATATGAATGAAAAAGAACGATTTTCATTTTATCGCAATATGCAGATGATTTTTCAAGATCCTTATGCTTCCTTGAATCCTCGTTCAACTGTCAGGGAAATAATCTCCGAACCAATGGAGGTTCATGGATTATATCCGGATAAAAAAGAACGATTGGAGAGGGTGCAGGAGCTTCTTGAGGATGTGGGGTTAAATCGTGACCATGCAGACCGTTATCCGCATGAGTTCAGCGGTGGTCAAAGGCAACGAATCGGGATAGCCCGAGCGCTTGCATTAAATCCCGAATTTATCATCGCCGACGAACCCATATCAGCACTAGATGTATCTGTTCAGGCACAGGTGGTTAACCTGCTAAAACGTCTCCAAAAGGAGAAAGGGTTGACCTATCTCTTCATAGCGCATGATTTGTCGATGGTTAAACAGATTTCAAGTAGAATTGCCGTTATGTACCTAGGACATATCGTAGAGCTGACGGACAGCCGCCAACTATATAAAGAGCCCCTTCATCCATATACAAAAGCGCTGCTGTCGGCTATACCGATACCTGATCCAGATATCGAAGATCAAAGAGAGCGGATTATCCTAGAAGGAGAATTGCCAAGTCCAGTTGATCCTCCAAGTGGATGTGTTTTTCGGACTCGTTGTCCATATGCAATGGATACGTGTGCTGCGCATAAGCCGGAGTGGCAGGAAATTGAAACGGGACATTTTGTAGCCTGTCATTTATATAATAAAAAATATTCTCAAGGTGACTTCAGCACAGTAGCTGTAAGCAAGTAGAAAGAAGGGGACTAGATGTCGTTACCGACTATTGAAAAAGATATAATCGAATTAGTTCAGCAATTCGACGGCAGGATCAGCTATAAAATTGAAAAAGCCGAACAAGTCATCGAATACAACAGTCATGATATCTATCAATCTGCGAGTCTAATCAAAATCCCAATGCTTGTGGAAGGCTTTCGGCAAGTAGAAAAAAACAAAATTTCTTTTACTCAACATGTTCCCTTTATTCAAGGGGATGTGGCAGGTGGATCTGGAGTGTTGTCTGCCCTATCTAATTCACTTCATTTAACAGTTAAAGACTTGCTGGTTCTCATGACCATTGTCTCAGATAACACGGCAACGAACATGCTGATCAGCTTACTAGGAATGGATAACATTAATACGTGCATGGACGACCTAGGGATGAAAAATACTATGCTGCAAAGGCGAATGATGGATCTTCAGGCGGCAGCAGACGGCCGTGAAAACATTACCTCGGCAGCAGATATGGTTACCTGTCTCAAAGCAATTCATAAGGGTGGAGAGCTGCTTTCGTCAAGCAGACAGCAAATCCTAGAGATCATGGGAAAACAGCAGTTTTGCGACAAACTGCCTGCCATGATGGGGAACAAAGTGAAGATCGCAAATAAGACCGGTTCCCTTGACGGTGTTTCTCACGATGCCGCTATTATTAGCTACAAATCAGAAACGGTCTACGCGGCCATTCTTACTGACCAGATTTCTTCAAATGAAGAAAGCCGCCAACTCATCAGCCAAATCGGTAAATTGATTTATGATGACTTAGTGGAATGATAAAAAAACAGTGCCATTCATCCGAATGCACTGTTTTTTTATGGTATATTATTACAAAACGAGATAAGGAGAATACTAAGGATGAAGGTGAAAAAAAGAACGGGAATGAAAATACTGATCGCTGTCATTTTAGCAGGCTCCGTATATACAGCATTTTTACATACAAAAATCTATACATATAGTCATCGTGAAGTTTCAAAGGGAGCCGATTACCTGATCATACTCGGAGCAAGAGTAAAAGGAACCGTGCCATCCCTTGCACTAAAGCATCGAATTGATGAAGCTGCAGACTATCTTAAGGATAATCCAAAGACGATTGTTATTGTGTCAGGCGGCAAAGGTCCTGGAGAGGATATAACGGAGGCAGAGGCGATGCAAACAGATTTAATCGCACAAGGCATTGCGACTAGTCGAATTATTCTTGAAGACCGATCGACAACAACAGATGAAAACATTCATTTTTCAAAACAGCTAATCCCTGCTGATAAAGAAAAAGGGTTACTCGTTACGAATGATTTTCATATTTATCGTGCGATAAAAATAGCCGAGCAATATGACTTGGAAATGGGCGGTATCCCAGCAAAAACACCAGAGGTCATACTAGTTAAAACATACGTACGGGAATACATGGCTATTACTAAGTTTTATCTATGGAGTCTTTTTAAGTAAGTATTCGAGTTAACCCACTAAAAGATCACAATATTACCTTTCATTTTTTGTAGGATACTTTAAGCTTCTGCCCATCAGCCAAATTGCAAGACTAGTACCCCACAGAATTAAGGCAGAGCCCAACCCAACCACAGACATAAATGTATGAATTTGATGCTCCCCGAGTGAAATTTTTTCAGGTAAAAACAGCCATGTACTAATCGCCAGTAAACAAAGCAATGCGCCTGTAACATAATAGAGTTTGACGTGGAATAGAGAAGCCAGCGGGAGAAAATGAACACCGACAATGATAGCTATTATAACCGGGATAAGTTCAGTGTGATGAGTAACATTACTGATAGCAATCGTGATTGCTATGGCCAAACCCTCTGCGGCAAAAATAACGTTAAACCAAACCATTCTACGCTTCTCGTGCCTTAGGTCATCTCTTGAGACCTGATTCGTCAATTCCCGCGTTGCTCGGATTAATGAGACTCCGCAGCTGAGTAGTGCTATACCGATGGCCGCAGCAATAAGTAACAATAATGGCCCTCCCAAGCCTTCTAATCCCATAATTCCTGTGTACGCCCAAAGAGTACCGAAAACCGCCATGAAAATTACCCCAGATGCCGTTCCGCGTAAAGCAGAAGCAGTAATCGTTTTTGATGATTGTGTCACAAATGAAACCACCTTTCAAACCAAGAATAGTTCATTATGACCCTATAAAGGCCTAGTGCACTCCGAACTAAATAAAAGTTAACCAGCTTTATTATTTATGACTTTATTTTAAGTTAAATACCTTTTTATCTATTTTGGCGTTTCACTTCCTCAATGGGATGCAGGGTTAAGTAGGTTATAGGCGTTAAGAACAACAAAGTGCTCAGTCTCAAAAAATATTCGTGAAAATGTAGAAGAGGATGAACAGGGAAAAGAGTAATGCTATTGAAGGTATAGAGTGAGTGCTTAAAACAAATAGTAAGGTAAAATTCGCTAAGAGAGGAATCAGCTATGTCCGTAAAAAAACTGAGTAAAGTCTTCCTCTTGGTTTTGCTTATCTATGTGTTTTACGTATGTGTAACTGCTGTGGCAATCTTTTATATTCCTATTGAAAAAGAAGCACAACTAAAAAATGTGCCATCATTTTTAGGTAAGGATTCGACGGATCGAGTCTTGCTTCTTGAAAATGGTTATGATTCAGGCAAAGTCCGTATTCAAATGATTAAAGAAGCTGATCAATCTATTGATATTGCCTATTATTCATTGGGAAAAGGGGAAACAACAGAGTTATTTCTTGGAGCTCTTTTGGATGCAGCTGATCGAGGTGTCCGCATTCGCGTTTTATTGGATGGGATCTGTCATGGACTAAGAGGCAAAATGAGCGATGCCCGTTATGCTCTGGCCTCACACAAAAACATTGAACTAAGGTATTATGAATCAGTTGATCTCTTGAGGCCTTGGACTTGGCATAACCGTCTCCATGATAAAATTATGACTGTTGATCAGAAGCTAAGTATCATTGGCGGCAGAAATATAGGGGATAAATATTTAGCAAAGAAACCTCCTGAAGATTTTGTTTATGACCGCGACTTACTTATTTATAATGCTAAACAGGATACAGAAAGTGTTATTGTTCAAATGCACAGGTATATGAGTGATTTATGGAGTCATCCATTTACCGATAAACCATTTTCTGATCTTTCGAAACGGCAAATAAAAAAAGGGAAGCAAAGCAGTGCGGCGTTAACAAATACCTACAAAGAAGCTGTTAGTGAAAAAAAGAAATTTGTCAGCTCATCTATTAATTGGGAAAAATCGAGTATAAAAGCCAATCATGTGTCATTTATACATAATCCGATTGAACGTTTCCAT
The DNA here is from genome assembly GCF_038002765.1 of Peribacillus sp. FSL H8-0477. NCBI lineage: Bacteria > Bacillati > Bacillota > Bacilli > Caryophanales > Bacillaceae > Peribacillus > Peribacillus sp. FSL H8-0477. The sequence goes on from NZ_JBBODE010000002.1 coordinate 1,178,604, forward strand.
AAGCAACCGATTGTCTGGCAAACACTTAGCATCCTTGCAGAAAGAGCACAAAAATCGGTCATCATACAAAGTCCCTATATCATTCCCACTAAGCCAATGAAAAAGGTTATACCACAAATAACAAATTCTTCAGCGGAATGGACGATTCTCACGAACTCTGTTAAATCAACGCCTAATATCATGGCCTTTTCCGGCTACCTTGAAACGAGAGATGACATCGTACAAACAGACGTAAAGCTATATGAGTATCAAAAACCGTATTCCATACACGGAAAATCAATTGTCTATGACCAGAACTTAAGTGCTGTCGGGTCATTTAATCTAGACTCACGCTCAGCCTTTTTAAATACCGACTCCATGGTCTTAATTGACAGCTCAGTATTTGCAGAACAGCTGACTAAGGCCATAGAAAAGAAAATAACCAACAGTCTCCTTGTGGCAGAAAACAAACAATACATTGAGTCAGCCGAAGAACGAAAAGAAAAAGAACCTATTATAAAGGGAACCTTCCTGCATGCCCTTTCGAAAATCACAATATTTTGGAGAAGACTTATTTAATAAATAAACCAGCTGCTGTTTCTAGGTAGAAACAGCAGCTGGTTTGTTTTGTTTGTTAAAACGCCCAATCCCCATTACGGAAGACAGGTTCGCTTGATCCGTCGGGTTTGATACCGTCGATGTTCATTTTGGCTGAACCGATCATGAAGTCAACATGTGTAAGGCTTTCGTTAAGGCCATTTTCGGCAAGTTCCTGTTGATTCATTGTTTTTCCGCCTTCAATACAGAAAGCATAAGAGCTTCCGATAGCTAGATGGTTAGAGGCGTTTTCGTCGAATAGGGTGTTGTAGAATAGAATATTCGATTCAGAAATAGGTGAATGGAAGGGTACTAGTGCAACTTCGCCAAGGTAGTGGGAGCCTTCGTCAGTTTCAACCAATTGCTTAAGTATTTCTTCACCTTGTTCGGCTTTGACGTCAACAATCCGCCCCTCTTTAAAGGTAATACTGAAGTGGTTGATAATATTCCCACTGTAGCTAAGTGGTTTAGTACTCGTAACGGTTCCGTTTACACCTGTTTTTAATGGAACAGTGAACACTTCTTCGGTCGGCATATTCGCCATGAAGGAATGTCCTTTTTCATTAATGCTGCCAGCGCCAACCCAAAGATGTTTTTCTGGAAGTTCAATGGTTAAATCAGTGCCAGGTGCGGTATAGTGCAATTTTTGATAATTTTTTTCATTTAGGTAGTCCACTTTTTCATGAAGTGTATCATCATGTTTTTTCCATGCTTCTACTGGTTGGTCTACATCAGCTCTTGTAGCGGTGAAGATTGCATCCCAAAGCTTTTCTATTCTATTTTCTTCTGCTTCATCTGGGAAGACTTTATCTGCCCAAGCTTGCGATGGGACGGCTACGATTGACCAGCTGATTTTGTCTGATTGCATATATTGACGCCATTTCTTCAATGCCATTCCGGAAGCTTTTTGGGAATTGGCAATCCGTTCCCTTTTGACGTTTTTTAATAGGTCAGGACTGCTGGAAATGACTGATAAGAAAGCTGCTCCATTTTCGGATAGCTCAATGGTTTCTTTTGCACGCCATTCGGGATATTCGTTGAAAATTTCATCAGGAGCCAATTCAAATTTGGTTCGATTAACGATATCATCATTCCAATTCACAATCACGTTACGGGCGCCAATTTCATAGGCTTTTCTGACTATAATACGAACAAGCTCTGCCCCTTCAAGTGTCGAGTTGACAACGAGAGTCTGCCCAGGCTGTACATTGACGCCGACTTTTACGGCAAGTTCAGCATAATTTTCTAAATTCTCTTTAAAGCGATTCATAGTCAAATATCCCCTTTCAAAATCATCTATTTTATTGTAGCTATAAATTCAGAAAAAAGAAACTTTTTCAACTGTTTTCCTTTAAGATAAGATGGTTTTGTCGAATATTAAAGGAAAATATACTTTTTTAACTATTCGTTGTATGTTTTTGAATAATAAATAAATCAAATGGCACAGGGGATAAGTGTAAAAAATTGGTATAATAAAAACGTACAGGTTTCCTAGCCCGCAACTTCCCATTATAGGAGGTATGTCGGTTATGCTGAAAAGGCAAAAGAACCCGCGTATTACCAAAAAAGCAGCCGAGGCTTATAAAACAAAATGTGAAGGATATTCACTGGTTATTAGAGCATGGATGCCGGCTATCCTCTTAGTTATTGTGATCACGGCAGTTATTTTGCTCGCTTCATTAGGGATTGATCCTACGGTGATGATGCCGGTGTTGTCAATTCTGGGTAAATAGACAGTACGAATAGTCAGCACGTTTTTTATACAAAACTCCCGTCGCTCAATTCACTGGAAACCTGTTATTCATAAGGAGATTGCAAGAATTATACGGATGCAAGAGGCAACGCCGAAGGGAATTGCCTATCCACCTGTCAATCGCTTTACTCGCCGGGGCTAGGATGTATAAGGCAAGCTTTCTTCTATGATTGGGTTGATTATAAAAAAGAAAACGGAGACAGCTGCCACTGTCTCCGTTTTCTTATGGACTTTTAAAGCAGAAGCGAAGGGTATTTTTTTTCCTTTATGGAAGAAAGATTCCTGCCCGCCTCGGCATGCTCGAAAGCAAAAGTATACCCTTTATTAGTATATCACTGGTCAAGACTTTTTAAACATTACATTCTTTACAAAATATTGGAAATGTGAGAATCTAATTTGAAATACTTCATCTAAATTGACAGCTTTGTTAAGGATGTTTCATTGGTGCCTTATTTTAAGAATATCTGTGCCAACTAGTTAAAAGTAATGTACCTCAAAACCTCTTTGTTAATAGGATAAACAAGAGAGATAGAACTCGATGGGGAAGAAGATTATTGCCCTAACATAGATTATTCCGTAAGACAATGTAAATAAAGAAGGGGGGCGGTCCCGCGTGAAAGATCTCATTAATCAGCTGAAACCAGAATTAAATGATGTATTTGAACATTTACATCAAATTCCGGAAGTTGGTTGGCAGGAGCATAACACAACCGCCTATATAGCTGACTATTTATATAAAAAGGGGTTTAGGGTGCGGACATTTCCAGACTGTACAGGATTATTTGTAGAAGTCGGTAAAGGCGATTTATGCATCGCGGTTCGTACGGATATTGATGCATTATGGCAGGAAGTAGATGGGGAGTTCAAGGCGAATCATTCCTGCGGTCATGATGCACATATGACGATGATCATTGGGACGATGCTTCTGATGAAGAAACTGGGTTTTCCTTCAGGTATTCGTTTTAAATTCATTTTTCAGCCCGCGGAAGAAAAGGGCAGCGGAGCGCTTAAACTAATTGATTTGGGAATAATGGATGATGTGAATTTCTTATATGGTGTTCATCTTCGTCCTATACAGGAAATGGCGGATGGGTTTGCCTCACCGGCAATCTACCACGGTGCCTCTAGATTCATTGAAGGCAGAATTATTGGTGAAGATGCTCATGGTGCTCGTCCGCATCTTGGTCATAATGCAATAGAGATTGGGGCTAAACTGATTCAAGAAATACAAGGCATACATCTTGATCCAATGGTACCTTACTCTGCAAAATTAACTAAATTTCTAGCAGGAGGCAGTTCAGGTAATATCATTCCCGGCAAGGCAGCGTTTAGTATCGATGTCAGGGCACAAAACAATCAAACCATTGAAGCACTTTATTCCAGAATCGAAGCCATAGCAGACTCACTTTCAAGCCTTCATGATGTAAAAATACCGCTTGAAATAATGGGGAATACAGCTGCAGCCCGCGTAGGTGCTGCGGCTAAAGAATCAATGAAATCAGCTATTATTGATACGATTGGAAAAGAAAAATTGATTGATCCAATTGTCACTTCCGGCGGGGAAGATTTTCACTTTTATACGTTAAAAGGGCCTGGTATTCAGGCTGCGATGCTTGGACTTGGCTGCGGTCTTACACCGGGCCTTCACCATCCACAAATGATATTTAACCGTGAAGCTATGTATACGGGCATTGAAATTCTGACAAAAACGGTTATAAATACAGCTAAAGCTCATCAAGTAAATGCAAAAAAAACACGTTAACTTAATGAATAGTTAACGTGCTTTTTTTGTATTAAATCATAATCAACCTAAGTTAATCCACACACTTTTCACTTCAGTGTAGTTATTAAGTGCGTAGGAGCCCATTTCACGACCCATACCTGATTGCTTGTATCCGCCAAATGGTGAAGCGGCATCAAAGGCATTGTAGCAGTTAACCCAGACAGTACCAGCGCGAAGCTTGCTTGCTACATAATGGGCATTGGATATATCACGTGTCCAAAGACCCGCAGCCAGACCATAGTCACTTTCATTTGCCCGTTTAATCACCTCATCTATATCATCATAAGGCATTGCAGCGATAACCGGCCCAAAGATTTCTTCTTTTGCAATTGTCATTTCATCATTAACGGCAGCAAAAATTGTTGGTGATACAAAGTAACCATCGTCTTGTGGTTTGCTTCCGCCAACGAGAACTTCTGCACCTTCACTAACGCCTTTTTCAATGTAATTTAACACTCGATTTTGCTGTTCTTGGGATACAAGCGGTCCAATTTGTGTGTTTGGATCAAGACCAGCACCTTGTTTAATGTTCTTCGCATGGGAAGCCATATCAGCGACGACATTATCATAGTGTTTTTTCTGTATAAAGACACGGGAACCAGCACAGCAAACTTGTCCTTGGTTAAACATAACTCCGTTCAATGCACCTGGAATGGCTTTTGAGAAATCCGCATCTGGGAGAATGATATTAGGTGATTTTCCGCCAAGCTCTAGTGTCACCCGTTTTAGAGAGTAAGCCGCGGAACGCATAATAGATTTTCCAACTTCAGTTGAACCAGTAAAGGCAATTTTATTGACTTGTGGATGATCGACAAGTGCTTGCCCAGCTGTTTCACCGAATCCTGGCACAATATTAATGACTCCATCAGGGAATCCGGCTTCCTGAATAAGCTCTGCCAGGTAAAGAGCAGATAGTGGAGTTTGTTCAGCAGGTTTTAAAACCACTGTACATCCTGTGGCCAGTGCTGCACCAAGTTTCCACATTGCCATGAGTAAAGGGAAGTTCCACGGAATAATTTGTCCAACAACGCCAACTGCTTCATGACGTGTGTAATTAAAGTAATTGCCGGCAACAGGAATCGTTTGACCAACGATTTTTGTAGACCAGCCAGCATAATATCTCATATGTTCAACAGCGAGCGGAACATCTGCGTTTGTCGTTTCACTAATAGGCTTTCCGTTATCAAGTGTTTCTAATTGAGCGAGTTCGGTTTTATTTGCTTCCATAAGATCAGCAAGCTTATACATTAATCTACTACGCGAAGCAGCACTCATTTTAGACCATTCACCTTCATCAAAGGCTTTCCGTGCTGCTTTAACCGCTAAATCAATATCTGCTTTATCTGCTTCATATACATCAGCAAGTACTTCCCCTGTCGCAGGGTTGGGAGTGGAAAAGGTTTTTCCTGAGGCGCTCTCAACGAATTTACCATTAATAAAGAGTTTCTTAGGACCTTTTAAAAACTGCTGTACCTTCTCATTGACTTCTAACGTAAGATTTGTCATGAATACCCTCCTCGAATTTTAGCTGGATAGATGAGTAAATCTTGTTGTATGTAATGAATGAAAGCGTTTTCTCAACCTTGTTAATCATACCGAAATTGATACTAGTTTTCAATAAACAAATACCAACACGATTCTTACATACTATAGGAAATTGTCGAATTGGGTAAAATAGACTGGATTATGAGGGTGAGAGGTAAGTGGATTCGAAGGAAAACTAGACATAAAAAAAGACAGATATTGTATCTGAAGTTTAGGTATGGTACATTTATAGGTAATGGAATAATAAGTATAAAAATATATATTTATCCTAATTTACATTATATATCAATGGAAAGTAGATGTCAATATATTTTATAAAAAGGAGTGGTTTGATGGCGGACTGGGAGTTAGAGAAAATTCACGAACAAAATAGGGTGAATGAATTGAAGCGAAAGGTACACTACGAATCAAATCGGCTGCAGAAACTTCTCGGTACTGCTGGTTCTGAAATCAAATCGATTAAGAAAAACTTTTGGGATGATGTTACTGTGAATTTGGAAGATGCGCATGAAGCAGCAGAAACACATGCAAGCATCCGGCAGCAGTCTGAGCTGTTATCTGAACGTGAAAGGCGGCATAAACATTCTATTGAGCAGGTTAAATTGTTAAACCGTTTAGTGAAGACTCCTTATTTTGGGCGGATTGATTTTCTTGAAACGGATGAAAAAAATGTCGAACAAATCTACATCGGGGTAGGTTCCTTTTATGATGAAGAAAGTTCTTCATTTTTAGTTTATGACTGGAGGGCGCCTATTTCTAGTGTGTATTATGATTATTCAGTGGGACCGGCTAGGTACGAGGCTCCTGAAGGAATAATTGCAGGTACGTTGGAGTTGAAACGGCAATTTGTCATCCGAAGTGGTGAAATTATAAGTATGTTTGATACGGGGATAACAATTGGTGATGAATTGCTCCAGAAAGTTTTGGGGAAACAGGCGGATTCGCAAATGAAAAGCATTGTAGCCACCATTCAGAAAGAGCAGAATACGATTATTAGAAATACGAAAAGCAGACTTCTTATTGTACATGGGGCAGCCGGCAGCGGAAAAACATCGGCTGCACTACAACGAGCAGCCTATCTTTTATATCGATTCCGGGATCAGCTTAGCAGTGAACAATTACTATTATTTTCGCCTAATCCACTATTTAATAGTTATGTATCTAGTGTCTTGCCTGAACTTGGTGAAGCAAATATGCAGCAAACGACTTTCCAGCAGTATTTAAATCAGCGTTTGGGTGATGTATTTGACATTGAAGATCTTTTTCAGCAAATGGAATATGTATTGAGTTCAATTGATGATGAAGAATATGAAGCAAGACTAGAGGGAATTCGTTTTAAATCCTCACAAACTTTTTTACAAGAAATTGACTTCCTGTTAAATACTTTGAAACAAGCTGGGATGATCTTTAAACCGATATATTTTAGAAGGGAGAAAATCTTTTCTGCAGAAGAAATCTATCAATATTTCTATCAACTAGGTAATGAACTATCCTTGCCTGCTAGAATGAATTTGACTGTTGATAAAATACGTAAAGAGGTAAGAAAAAGAGAGCTGGAAGAACGTAAGAAGGCTTGGGTAGAAGAAGAAATGCAGTATCTTGATAAAGGTGAATATCTTAAAAGCTATCGTAAGTCTCTTAAAGCTGAGGAACATGAATTCAATGGAATAGACAGTGAAACGCAATATCTTGCATCGGCGATAGTGAAAAAACGATTTAAGAGTCTTTATAGAAAAATTAATGAGTTTGCTTTTGTAGATACAGAGGCAATCTATCGAACATTATTTGAGGTGAAACATAAGAAAGAGGTAAATCATTGGGGACTAGTATGCAAACAGTCTATCGAGGAAATGGATCAGGGGAGACTCTTCTACGAAGATGCAACACCTTATTTATATTTAAAAGATCAACTTGAAGGCTTTAAGGTTAACACAAGGGTGCGTTATTTGTTTATTGATGAGGCTCAGGACTATTCTTCCTTTCAATTTGCTTTTTTAGCGAAACTTTTCCCCCATTGCAAAATGACCATTTTAGGAGATCCTAATCAGACTATCGTTGCTCATGGTGAAATGATAGGAGGAACAGATGTCTTAACATCACTCTTCACAGAAGCAGAAACCGAGAAGGTTGTGTTAAAAAGAAGTTACCGTTCTACTAAAGAAATCGTCCAATTCACCCGAGAAATCGTAAAAGACGGGGGAAGCATTGAGCCCTTTAATCGACCAGGTCAAAAACCAGTAGTATTCACAGTCAAAGACGAGCAGCAATACATGTTATGTTTAGAAAAAGCGATTCAACGCTTACAAGACCTGGGGCTTCAAAATATTGCTTTAATAGGAAAGAATGCTGCTGAAAGTGAAAATGTCTATAAAGAATTAAAGAGTAAATTGGAGATCAAACTAGTGAGTAAAGGTAAGTCTGAATTTGAAGATGGACTCCTTGTGATTCCGACGTATCTAGCGAAGGGCATTGAGTTTGATGCGGTGATTATCCTGAATGCTTCGAAGGATCGATATTACTTAGAAAGGGAACGAAACCTTTTTTATACATCGTGCACAAGAGCCATGCATGAGCTTTGCTTGATTTCCATCGGGGCTGTTTCGCCGTTTATCTCCGAGATGAGTAAAGGCTTGTATACAGGTGTAAAGTGGTGTTAAGATATACTTTGTAATTATCATTTATATAAAATGGAAAAGTTGCATTGTTTTAACGTCTCAGGAGGAAAATATGGCAAAGAAAAAGAAACCTTTATCAAGTCGTAAATTATTGAGTATTGCCGGTCTTGGCTGGATGTTTGATGCCCTCGATGTAGGGATGCTTTCATTTATTATTGTAGCCTTGCAGAAGGAATGGAGTTTAACGACCGAACAAGTTGGCTGGATTGGAAGCGTTAATTCTATTGGGATGGCAATAGGTGCCTTAGTATTTGGAGCTATGGCAGATCGGGTTGGCCGGAAGAATGTGTTTATTATTACTTTGCTGTTATTTTCAATTGGCAGTGGATTATCTGCCCTTACAACATCGTTAGCGTTATTTTTACTTCTTCGCTTGCTGATTGGGATGGGATTAGGCGGGGAACTGCCTGTTGCTTCAACGCTTGTTTCTGAAAGTGTTTCAGCCGATAAACGAGGAAGAGTAGTTGTACTTCTTGAAAGCTTTTGGGCTGCAGGGTGGTTAATCGCGGCATTGATATCTTATTTTATCATTCCAGTGTATGGATGGCGGATTGCGTTGCTCTTAAGTGCTGTACCGGCTTTATATGCACTATATTTACGTTTGAATCTTCCAGATTCGCCTAGGTATACAGCATTGGAGAGAAAACAGAAACCTTCTATTCTACAGAATATGAAAAGTGTTTGGGCTAAAGAGTATGCTAAACAGACACTTGTTTTATGGATTCTTTGGTTCTGTGTGGTCTTTTCTTATTATGGAATGTTTCTATGGCTACCGAGTGTCATGGTTATGAAAGGATTTAGTATGATCAAGAGCTTTGAGTATGTATTAATCATGACACTGGCTCAGCTTCCGGGTTATTTCACTGCAGCATGGTTTATTGAAAAATATGGACGGAAATTCGTGCTTGTTACCTACTTATTAGGTACGGCAGTCAGTGCATATTTCTTTGGAACAGCTGAGGAACTACCCTTGTTACTCACATCTGGTATTATGCTTTCCTTCTTTAATTTAGGTGCTTGGGGCGGGTTATATGCTTACACTCCAGAGCAGTATCCCACCTCCATCAGGGGAACGGGTTCCGGGATGGCAGCTGCTGCAGGAAGAATTGGCGGCATTTTAGGACCGCTTTTAGTCGGTTATTTAGTTGCAGCAGGTAAAGATATCTCAATCATATTCACCATTTTTACTATAGCCATTGTAGTTGGGGCTGCTGTTGTACTCATTTTTGGTAAAGAAACGAAAAATACAGTGCTCAAGGATTAAGTAACTCATTTAAAACAAATTATTTGACACTTATTTAAAGAAGGTATATATTCTCAAGTACATCATAAACTATAAATATAAATTAATATTCTTATCTAGAGAGGTGGAGGGACTTGGCCCTGTGATACCTCGGCAGCAGACCCGTACCCGGGAACTGTGCCAAATCCAACAAGCCTTAGGCTTGAAAGATAAGAGAAGCCGATACGAATGTCAGCCTCTTCTTATTTTAGAAGGGGCTTTTATATTTAATGTTCATGAAATATGTTTAGAATGTGTATGTAGATGGTATATAAACGTTGGCGATAAAAAGTGAAGCGGTAATTCCAAGTCTAACGATAGAAATATGCATACATGTTTTTGGAAGGAGCCAAACAGCTTGACCGAATTATTAAAAACAATAGAAACCAGAAAAGCTCTGTTAATAGAAGAACTACTTAAGCGGGGCGTATATAAAACATCTGATGAAAAGCATTTATATGATGCAACAATAAAAGTACTTGAAGATGAATTTTCACTTGCTAAAATCAACGAAGCGGCACCGACTATTAATTCTGTGAGTACCTAGCTTTGCAGAGTAAAATAAAAAGGAGGTCATTTCTTACTATCCACATGAGATAGGAAATGAACCTTCTTTTTTTTCTATTTATAATATGAATAGTAGACGCTTTAGCGAAAAAATAAATATTTTTATTTTTCTTATTGATTTAATTTGTGAATGATTTTATTATTAGATTATTGTAAAAAAAAAGAAAAGGAGGTTCAATATGGCAACAATGTCCTATCATCTTATCATTGAAGAAAAACGCAAGGAAATGATACAGTTGGCAGAAGATTACGGCTATACAAGCACCCTGACTGTTCAGGCAAGTCAAGAGCTGGATTATTTGCTAAACACCTTCTCTCCGAGTTACCAATCTTCTCTCGTTTCTTCGAATTAGTCTAAATTTCGAATTTATTATAGTACTTATCCCTCATTCAACTCATTCCATTATCCGTTATTTGTGGTATAATTAAACATATTGAATTTCAGGATTTTGACTGATTTCTTTTGAAATGCGAAAGATGGAGGCCAGAAAAAAGTATTCCTGAGAGGCGGACTAGGATGTTTAAAGACCATAGATTTTCGATTCGTTCTAAAATAAGTTTAGGTTATTTTTTAGTTATTGTTTGCCTTGGAATAGCTCTGGTTTTAGTGAGCAGCAGAATCTCCTCTCTTCAGAAAGAACTAGATTTTATCGTAGCACATGACCTACAGGTTCATGAGTTAGCCAGCCAAATTGAAACTAGTTTGCTAAATATGGAATCTGGTCAGCGCGGCTATGTGATTACTCATGATGAAGAATACTTAGAGCCGTATTATAATGGAAAAAAAGATTTTGATAATGTTTATGCAGAGCTGTCAGATTTATTGGCAGATAACCCAGAACAGCAGCAAAATTTAAAGGATTTATACATAGATATTGAAAAATGGATAGATAATGCCGGGACACCGGTAATTAGCTTTGTTCAAAATGGTCAAACTGATAATATTGACCGTTTTTTTCTGAATGACAGCGGAAAACAGGCAATGGGTGATATTCGTGACAAACTATCTTTTTTCCAAGATACAGAATATGAGTTAACGACTCAACGAACAGATGAAATAGCAGAAAATAACAATCTGCTGAAGATCCTTATGTATATATTTTGGCTGATTGTTTCGTTATTTACTGTCCTTGCCTCATTGATTGTTTCTAGATCAATAACTAAAACTCTTAAACAAGTTACAGAATCGATTCAGGAAATTGGATCAGCCAACAGCGATTTGTCTGGAAGAATACCGGTTAAATCAAGAGACGAAGTTGGGATGCTTGCTTCATCCACTAATCAATTACTAGACAATATCCAATTGCAAAATGGGATTAAATCACATATAGGCGATTTAGTTGGACTTACTCAGAAGACAACTGATGTAAAAACATTGGCAGAGCAGATTATTCAACGTGTATCCTTGCTGATTAATGCACAATATGGTGCGCTGTATCTACATACAAGTTTAATTGAGAGAGAGCAATTTATGCATGTTGCTTCATACGCATGGGAAGGACGTCAAACATGGAAGTCTTCCTTTGTACCAGGCGAAGGATTACTGGGTCAATGTGCAGTAAATCGAGAAATGCTAATTCTTGATAACATTCCAGATCAGTACATAAACATCGGTTCAGGAATAGGCCGGTCTATGCCAAAGCAAATTTTAATTGTACCGATTCTTTTTGAAGACCGGACTTTAGCAGTGCTGGAGTTTGCAGCCTTGCAGCCTTTTCAAGTTTCTGATAAGCAATTTTTAGAAGAATTAATGGTAACGTTTGGACCTTCTATCCAAAGTTTCTCAAGCCGGGTAGAAATTGAGCAGCTGTATAGTGAGTCACAAGCCATGACGGAAGAGCTTCAAGTACAAACTGAGGAATTAAGAAATCAGACTGAGGAATTAAAAATTATAAATGAAGATTTAGAGCATCAAAAATTTCTTGCCGAAGTAAAGTCACGTGAAGTAGAGCAGGCTAAAGAGGAACTTGAACATTATGCTGAGCAGCTAAAGCTTAGTTCACAGTATAAATCGGAGTTTCTTGCCAATATGTCTCATGAGTTACGAACGCCTCTTAATAGTATTTTGATTCTATCTGAATTTTTAAATGATAATGAGAATAATACGTTATCAGCAGAAGAACAAGAATATACTAAAGTAATTCTTGATTCAGGTAAGGATTTACTTACGTTAATTAATGATATTCTTGATTTGTCTAAGGTAGAGGCCGGAAAAATGGACATAAAAAATGACTACGTCAATATAACTGCTCTTCCTGAGAAAATGGAACACTTCTTTAGACCAATTGCTGATAAAAAAGGCCTTGTCTTTTCTATTAAAGTACATCGCAATGTGCCGGATCTTTTCTACTCGGATGATAAAAGAATCGAGCAGATTCTAAAGAACTTATTATCAAATGCATTCAAATTTACTGGAAGCGGCGAGGTAAAGCTTGAGATTAGAATGGCAGACCAGGGTGAAACTTCTCAATATGGCTCAATGACCGACCGCATTCCTATTCTTGCTTTTTCGGTTATTGATACAGGAATCGGTATTCATATAGACAAGAAAGAAGTGATCTTTGAATCCTTCCAGCAGGCAGATGGAGCTACATTCCGAAAATACGGTGGAACTGGACTGGGACTTTCCATATCTCGAGAGTTGGCAGAGTTATTGGGAGGATGGATTACACTATCTAGTGAAGAGAACGTTGGAAGTACGTTCACTTTATATTTGCCTTCAATGGAACAGGAGTTTTCAGAAAATCTTACGTTAGCTGAGTCAGAAGCTGCTACTTCTGAACTAGATGCAGATTATCCAATACAGTTGACATCATTACAAGAGGTTTTTTCAGGTAAGACAGTACTGATAGTAGATGATGATGACCGAAATGTTTTTTCTTTGTCAAGAATATTGGAAAAACAAGGAATGATAATTAAGCAAGCATCAAATGGTGCGGAGAGCCTGGAGAAACTAGCTAATGATGACCAGATTGATATCGTCCTGATGGATATTATGATGCCGGAAATGGATGGTTATCAAACCATTCAGGCGATTCGAAAACAGAAAAAATTTGAGGTTCTGCCTATAATAGCTATTACAGCTAGAGCGATGAATAACGAAAGAGAGAAATGTTTGACTGTTGGTGCAAATGACTATATCAGTAAACCAATTCAGCTTGATCAATTATTATCAGTAATTAGAGTTTGGTTAAGTGAAGACCTATTATAAGAATTCCCCGTTATCGAAAAGGATGGCGGGGCATTTTTATGTAATTAAAGGACATTTGTTTTTTTTCTCGAATAAATAACGGGAGCTTTATTGAGGAGGAACTAACATGGAGTATAGAGGATCTTCTGTTTATGATAATGATGATTTTTTAAGTACCTATTTAATGAGGAGACAAAGGCAAGCGAGCCCTAATAATATCCTTGAAAAACCCGTATTGCTTCAGTTAATAGGTGAAGTAAAGGGGAAAAAGGTGTTGGATTTAGGATGCGGGGATGCAGAAATTGGGAAGGAACTTCTTGAAGCCGGGTGCAGCTTTTATGAAGGTGTAGATGGTTCCGTTAATATGGTCGCAAAAGCACAACAAACCATAACATCTAATAATAGCCGTATACACATGGCTTCTATGGAAGAATGGGATTTTCCTAGCGAGTCCTATGATCTTGTTATATCTAGATTGGCCCTTCATTATCTGGGGGATTTACAAAAAGTAGTTCAACAGATACATCGTTCAATAAAACCAGGCGGCCACTTCATTTTTAGTGTACAGCATCCCATTCTTACTTCTTCTATTAATCATCCAGAGGGGGAGCAGAAAAGAAGTTCTTGGGTAGTCGATGATTATTTTAAAATGGGGGATCGAACAGAAAAATGGATGGGGAAAGATGTTATTAAATATCACCGGACTACAGAGGAATATTTTCGTATCGTCAATGACTGCGGGTTTAGGGTGTCCAGCTTAAAAGAATGCACCCCTCAGCGGAAATATTTTACTAGTGAAGAAGAATATCTTCGGAGAGTGAGAGTACCTGTTATTTTACTGATGAAATGCGTGAAGGCTGGATAAGAGCGTATATCTCCAATCCAGCCATAGGTTACTCTATTCTTTTTCCGAGGATAAGCAGATCACGTTCAACACCGTCAAGTTCAGCAATATCAGGTAAACAAGCCCATTGCTCAAATCCGAATTTTGAAAACAAACGAATACTTGGAAGGTTATGACCAAATATAAACCCTAGCAAATTTTTAATTCCGAGCGAGGGGCATTCGTTTATCGCTTTTTCTAAGGCTAGTTGTCCGACACCTTGTCCGCGGCATACTTCGTCTAAATAGATACTAACCTCAGCAGTTGCGTGATAGGCAGGTCTGCCATAAAAAGATTGAAAACTAATCCAGCCTACTATTATTTTGTCTTGTAATAGGACGTATAGAGGGCGGTTGGTTTTGTTGTGTTCATGAAACCACGGGAGCCGTGACTCTGGTGTAATTGGGTCTAAGTCGGCGGTAACCATTCGCGAAGAGATTGTCGAGTTGTAAATTTCGATAATACGAGGCAAATCATTAAGTTCTGCGTGCTGAAATTGGATCATGCTCATAGATATTAGCTCCCTATTTAATTGATGTAAAGATATCATACGGGAATAATTTAAATTAGGCTAGTCGAATTTGGTAGAGAAAGTGTTTGGTCTATTAAAAAAGGGTATAGAAGAGAGATAAAAAACATCATCGGCATGTTACAGAGGAGCGTACCCATGAAAAAAACAGCAATTTTTTTAATTATTTTGGTACTTATTTGTACGGTTATATTTCAATTTCAGAAAAAGGAAAATAATAAAGAAAATCGAATCGTGATGGCTTTCGGTGATTCTCTCACACATGGAAAAGGTGATAAAAAGGGTCAGGAAGGCTATGTAGACGGAATAGAAGAGCAGTTAAATCAAGATGGAGAAAAGCCGAAAGTTAAAATTTGGAATTATGGTATTCCAGGACAAGAAACAGATGGTGTGTTAAAGCAGCTAAATGATCTTGAAATAAACTCAAAGCTGGACAAGGCAGAGGAATTTATTGTCTTTATCGGAACCAATGATTTTATAAATGCTAATGGCGGTGATCTGAAGCAGGTTCATGACGAGGACATTAAGCAAGCTAAAACAGAATACATCAGTCATTTCAAGAAAATAATCTCGATTTTAGAAAAAGAAAATAAAGAGGCACCTATCTCAGTTATTGGTCTGTATAATCCTCAAGAAGATCGTGACGCGATTGAAAAGCATATTATTGATTGGGATCATACAATTGCTGATATTGTAGAGAGTGATGAACGCATTACTTATATTCCTACGAACGATTTATTTAAAGACAAATCGAAAAAAGACTATTTCTCTGATTCTCTCCACCCTAATCAAAAAGGGTATGAATTAATTACTAAGCGCATATTAGAGAAAAATGACTTCCGTGAATCATAACAAAAAAGTCTAGCCGCAAATGTCATGACATTTGCGGCTAGATTTTTTTTACGTTTTACTTACAAAACCTGGGTGGTCTGCATCGATGGATATTCAAATAGGTAATATTCATCCCTTCCATTTTTGGGCACTTCATCTGGTTTTGATCTTTAAAAAAAGTGTATCTTTCTCTTTTTTGTACAATTGGATAAGCTTTTCCCCAATAAGAGACGAATTTTAAATAAAACCAGCTGCGGTCTGGGTGGTGGGGGGTCAATGATACTTAAAACAGGCAGGTATTCGGCCCTTTCAGAGGAACATTCGTCCCAAACACGAAAACATTCGGCCCTTCCTATCTGGGCACTCCATCTGGTCTTGATCTTATAAAAATAGTGTATCTTTCTCTTTTTTGTACAATTGGATAAGCTTTTCCCCAGTAAGAGACGAAGTTTAAACAAAACCAGCTGCGGTCTGGGTGGTGGGGGGGCAATGGATACTCAAAACAGGCAGGTATTCAGCCCAAAAGAAACTTTATTCGGCCCTTCCTATTTGGACACCCCATCCGGTATTAAAAGAGTATCATTGCAATCGCATCTAAAAAAAGCAGCTGCCCTTTTTGAGGGCAACTGCTTAGTTTTTTATAGTGTGCCTGGATGCCTTGGGCGTCCGGGATTTTGTGTTGGTGCGGCTGCTTGGTGATTCGGTTTTTTTTGTGGAAATTGTAAATCATGCAGCTGTTTATATCGGCCGCCATGGTTTAGTAAGGATTCGTGTGTGCCTGTTTCAACAACGCTTCCTTTTTCAAGTACAATAATCTGATCGGCATTTTGTATCGTAGAGAGACGGTGTGCTATTACAATACATGTCCGGTTGATGAGCAGAGATTGCAGGGCTTCCTGAATTAAGTGTTCGGATTCCGTGTCAAGAGAAGCAGTAGCTTCATCTAAGATAATGATTGATGGGTTTTTCAGAAGGGCACGAGCGATGGCAATTCGTTGTTTTTGCCCTCCTGAAAGTTTGACACCGCGTTCGCCTATTTGAGAATCATAGCCGTTAGGAAATGCTGTGATAAATTCATCTGCATGAGCTGCTTGGGCAGCTGCGGCGATATCTTCATCACTGGCTGTGAGCTTACCGTAGGCAATATTTTCTCGTATGGTTCCATTAAATAGAATAATGTCTTGTGATACAATCCCAATCTGTTCGCGTAATGACTTAAGTGTGACACCCCGAATATCTTGGCCGTCTATGGTAATCGACCCTTTTTGCGGATCATAAAAGCGGACTAACAGGCTCGTTAAGGTAGATTTTCCAGCTCCTGACGATCCAACCAGAGCCGTGACTTGTCCGGCTTTCATGGAAATGGACAGATTTTGAACGACGGGTACACCTGAATCATAGGAAAATTCAATTTCATTAAAGTCAATTTTGTCATGAAAATCAACAAGGTTTTGAGCGTTTTCTTTATCATAGATTTCTGATTTTGTTTCAAGGATTTCGGTGATTCGTTCGTAAGCAGCAGCGGATTGTTGGACTGTACTTATGACACGGCTGAAATTACGAACTGGACTTTGTAATAAGCGTAAATAAGATAAAAAGGCCACAATGGCGCCGACTGTAAATTGACCGTTCATAACCTGCCATGCCCCAAAGATTATCACGATGATAAGTCCAATGTTATTAAGGAAATCAATAATGGGTCCAAGCAGAGCTCTATATTTTAGTGATTTTAAATTAGCGGTCATGTTTTCTTTGTTTCGTTCACTGAATTGCTTTGATTCGTGTTCTTCGTTTGTGAAAGAGTGAATCAGGCGCATTCCTGACAGTGAGTCCTGGAGCTGGTTGCTGACATCAGCAACTGAGTCTTGCACTACTCGGAATGAGGTACGTATTTTTTTTCCAAAGCTTCTGGTGAAATAAATCATGAATGGAAAAGTCAACAGTAAAATCACAGTAAGCTTCCAATTAATAAAAAGCATATAAGCAGCTACTGCAAAGAATGTAATGATATCAGTAAATACCTGGAGCATACTTGAAGAAATCAGCTGTTGTAAAATATTGACGTCATTCGTAATACGAGACATCAAATCACCAGTTCGGTTTTTATCAAAGAATTTCATATCAAGAGACTGGATATGATTATACATGCTATTCCGAAGGTCAAGTATGGCATGTTGTCCGACATAGGAGACCATATAGCTGTTCAAAAAATTAAACAGGCTTAAAAATACGGCAGCACCAAGTATGCCAGATCCAACCTTAACTAATGATTGATATTCCTTTCCAGGAATAATTTTATCAATTGTATACTGTGTCAACTGTGGGATGACGAACTCCAGCAATGATATTGCCAGCATGGAAAGCACGATGGCAATTAAGTACCTCCATTTTGAACGAACACGCCCAAGCATGTCCCTTAACATACTCCAAATGCTGCCTTTTTTTGGAGGAGTACTGCTAAAGCTGCGGCCCCTATGACTGAATGGTACATGGCCACTCATATAGTTCACTCCAATCTTTTGTCCAAGTTACCGAAAAAAGATTCGGCATTCCTATCATAAAGTTTTTTAAAAAATATACAACATTGGATTGGTTCAATACATCCAATTCTCAAAAAAACACGTATGGTTTGTAGAGCCGCTTTAAATGGAGTATAACAGAACGTTTTCCAGTATAATGAATGGATAAATATAACAAAGGGGATATATATGAACCAATCGGATGAACTATTATATCGTAAAATTCTTCAAAAAGATAAAAAGGCTCTGGAAAGTCTTTATGATCGCTACGAAAAATTGCTATTTTCTTTTGCTTACAAGATGACAGGGGAGAAGGAATTGGCGGAAGAGGTCGTTCAAGAGGTATTTATAAAGTTGTGGACACAAAAAGGAACCTATGACACAGCTAAAGGGAAATTTTCAAGCTGGCTGTTAACAATTGGACGGAATACGGCAATTGATCTGATACGAAAGCAAAAAACACTGAGTATACCATTAGAACATGAAGAAATATTGCCAAGTGGAGAACCAAGCATCGAGGATGTTGTAGAATGGAAGGAAAAGGGCAGTGATTTGAGAAAAGCAATAGCTGAATTAGGCGAGGAGCAGCAGGCGATGGTGGAATTATTTTATTATAAAGGACTTTCACAAGCCAAAATTGCAGATAATTGCAGTATTCCATTAGGTACGGTTAAAGGGCGAATCAGGCTTGCTTTGAAGCATATGCGTAAAATAATGGCTCGTGAAGAGAAAGGGGGAGAATACGTTGGAAATAAAAAGCTGTGAACGTCTAATTGATTATCTCAATAGGGGATTGAATGAAATGGAAATGAAAAAATTCGAGCAGCATATTAAAACATGTGATGATTGCCAAAAAGAAATCGCAGAGTGGGAAATCCTTACGAGTGATTTACCTTATGCCGTTTTACCTATAGAGCCGCCAGAAGGAATGAAACAGCGGGTATTTGCCAATGTATTTTCTCAGGAAGAAGAAACGTCTCACAAGCCACGAGAAAAGACATGGGTAAAACCGTTATTAGCTGCCGCCCTGTTTATTTCACTTCTAGGTAACGTACTGGCTGTTATCGACAAGCAGAATGACGAAGGGCAGCCAGAAACGGCTGTAATTGATCGATTAGAAAAATCTGTAAGTCTCCAAGCATCCGAGAACGTTGACTCGGTAGCCACGGCTATTATGATCAAGAAAGACGATATGATGGAACTAATTGTCCATGCTGATAATCTCACCGTAATTGAAGGTTCTGAGGTTTATCAAGTATGGCTGTTAGAAGATGGGAAGCCATCCCGCGCTGGTACATTTATTCCTAATGAAACAGGTGAAGGTGGCGTTACTTACAGTCTCGTTAATGACAGCGGTAAGAAGTGGGATACCATTGCTATCACACGCGAACCGGATGGAACGAGTGAAACACCAAAGGGCTCTATAATCCTGAGCCAGGCATTATAAAAGAAATGAAGATGCGTACTTTCGGCTGCCGTTCTCCGGCAGCTTTTTTGTGAAAATTTTTAAAAAAGTGATCCAATTCTTTTTTTCTGTCGTTAGCTAAGTGAAAAGAAAAAAAGGAGAGTGGAAATGTTGAATTTTAAAAAATTAATCGTCCCCGTTCTTAGTTTATCACTATTGGTTCCTGGTATGGCAGGGGCAGAAGAGCAGAAACCAACTGTGGATACTCCCGCTGCAGGTTTACGAGCAAGTCTTGATCACTTATTGTCCGAACATTTTGTATTGGCGGTAACATCTATGACGAAATCTTTTGATGGAGATGAAGATGCTGAGGCAGCTATGAAGGCGCTTAATCAGAATGCAGCAGATATGAAACCAGCTATAGCAGGGATCTACGGTGATGATGGGGCAGCTAAATTTGATGAAATTTTTAGTGCACATAATAGTGCAACAGATGAATTTGCAAAAGCTGTAAAAGACGGTGATACAGAAGGCGAGAAAGCGGCGCAACAAAAAGTTGAAGACTTTATCTCTACCTTTTCTGGTTTTCTTGGTCAGGCTACAGAAGGAAAGCTTCCAGAAGCAGCCGCAAATGAAGCACTGGCTGTTCATGAAAAGCAGGTGATGGAAACATTTAAATTCTACGTTGATGGGGACTATGAGAAAGCATACATGACATTCCGAGAAGGCTATAAGCATATGTATGTCGTAAGTAAAGCTTTATCAAATGCAATTGTAACACAAATGCCTGACAAGTTTGAGAACACGAAGGTCGATACTTCAGCAGCGGATCTGCGCTCCACGTTAAACAGTTTAACAGCTGAACATTTTGCTTTAGCAGTTATGGGTATGCAAAAAGAGTATAACGCAGCAGATGATTTCGATTTTGTCAGCTGGGCTGAAAACGAAAACACTGCTGACTTTAGTGCAGCAGTAGGCTCAATCTATGGGGAAGATGCTGGTAACCAGTTTGAAAAGATTTGGCAGACGGATCATATTGCTGCACAAAGTGATTTAGTGTCGGCAGTGAAAAAAGAGGATCAGTCAGCTAAAGAGAATGCAGAGAAACGTTTAGGCCGTTTTTCAAATGAGTTTGGTTCTTTCCTTGGAGCAGCAACCGAAGAAAACTTACCAACCAAAGATGCTCAAGGTGTTGTACAAATACACGAGAATCAAGTATTGAAGACGTTTGATAACTATGTAAAAAAAGATTATAGCGAAAGCCTTGCCTCGTTCCGTGAAGGATACGCGTTCACATTTGAAATTGGAAAAGGGTTATCAAATGCGATTGTTACGCAAATGCCGGATAAATTTGCTTCTGGAATGCCTGACATGCCAAAGACAGGTATGGGAGGAGCTAGTAAATCATCAAACTCTGGCATTCTTCTTTGGATTTCATTCAGTAGTTTATTTGCCGCAGCAGCTGTTTATGGAATTAGAAGAAAGGCAGCTATGAAGTAAAATAAAAGTTAGGGGAATGGTGAAGCGAGGGGAATCCTTCTCTTCTCCATTCCCTATTAGACTTAAAATGAGGTGAGAATATATGAATAAATCAAAAGGATTATTACTTGTTGCCGCAGCAATCTTAATCTCTGGAATAGGTCAGCTATCATTCTTTCAATCAAATGAAGAAGCTGAAGCTAAAGAAGAGCTTAAACAAGAAACTGAATCACTCTCCCTTTATCAAGAATTTTCAACAACGGTAAATGATGTCCAAAAGAAACACAAGCAGCAACAAGATTCATCCTCAAATGGTATAATCCCCGTTTCAATCGAAATTCCTGCGATTCAAGTAAAAGCAAGTGTCGTTAATGTCGGAAAACGTTCAAATGGTCAGATGGATGTCCCCAAAAATGACAAAGATATTGGCTGGTATGAACCGGGGATCATGCCCGGACAGACAGGAAATGCAGTTATGGCTGGACATGTTGATAATAAAACTGGACCAGCTATCTTCTTTAATTTGAAGAATGTCAAACCTGGTAATGAAATCATAGTTGAAAATAATAAAAAAGAGAAAGTAATTTTCATAGTCGAAAAACTTAAAAGTTATGATTATGAAGAAGCTCCTCTTGAAGAAATTTTTGGATATAGTGATTCAGAAAATCTTAATCTTATAACTTGTACAGGATCCTATAACCGGAATAAAAAGACACATGAAGAACGACTAGTGGTTTATACGAAAATAAAAAAAGAGAAAATAAATAAACCGCTTCCAGTTGCACCAGAAGCCATTCAAATAAGCGGTAACTTGTTAACGTGGCATGCAGTCAGAAATCCAGATATTATTGGGTACCGAATATATCGTGACAGTCACGATGGAAAGGGACAACAAATTGGAAGTGTTGGTAGTAATGAACGAAAAAGTTTTGCCGGTGTGGAACCAGAAAACTTCTCCTTTTTTTTAACAGCCGTCAATATCTATGGAGAGGAGTCTGCTCCTTCCGAAAAAACGCCGATTATAAAGTAAGATATTCGTAAAGTAAATTTGGTTCTGCTAGAATATGGATGTGTAATAGAATGAGAGATAGCGTATAGTTAATACTAATTGAGGGCGTGACAATATGAAGAAGAATATCGAAATTAGAAATCAGCTATTTAACACAATAAGCGGGTTAACTGATGAACAACTTAATAAACACCCCGAATTCGGACGATGGAGTATTATCCAAGTGATGGATCATCTATATTTAATGGAACGTGCGATAACCAAAGGGATAGCGGATACGCTGACTGCGGATGTCAGGAAGAAGGCGGCAGATAAACCTATTCACCTGGCGGTAGATCGTTCAATGAAAGTAGAAGCTCCAGCTTATCTCGAACCAACTTCTGAATTCATAACAATAGAGAGTATGACAGAAAAACTAATACAATCTCGTGAATGGCTCTCAGAAGTTACTAAACATGCCAAAGAAGAAGACCTCGTAAATAAATCGTTTCCACATCCGATTTTTTCTAATCTAAGTTTAAAGCAGTGGATTCCTTTTGTAGGTATCCATGAACTGAGACATATTGAACAAATTGAAGAGTTGAAGGCAAAACTATAAGGAAAACTTAAAAACGTGCAGCTCTCTGCACGTTTTATTTAATGACAACAAGAAGGGAAATGCCTGTGAAGAAATTACGCATCCGTATATTTGTATTTATTCTACTATTAATTATGATTTATTTTGGATTCTCTTATTTAATGCCACCGGACATTGATGATATAGAAGTTCCAAACGGCCTTCATCCCATTGTTGAAGAGAAACAAAATGAATTAATGGAAAGAGCCAATCAAAAGGGCATACCTATTTTAATAAGTGATGGTTTTCGTTCTATTGAAGAGCAAAATAATTTGTATGAACAAGGAAGAACCAAGCCAGGCAAAATTGTCACAAATGCACGCGGCGGTGAATCACTGCATAATTTTGGATTGGCCATCGATTTCGCATTACTTAATAAGGATGGTATTGCCATTTGGGATATGGAATATGACGGCAATCAGAATAATAAACAGGATTGGCTTGAAGTAGTAGATCTTGCTAAAGAGTTAGGCTTTGAATGGGGCGGAGATTGGGCAGCTTTTAAAGATTACCCCCATCTGCAGATGGACTTTGGCATAAGTTTAAGAGAATTGCAGAGAGGGACATGGAGATTGCCGTAGGATCTTATCAGCTTTGTTGCTTTAGCCTGTTCAAAAGGATAAAGTAAGTAAGAGTGGATATTTAAATAAAGGGGATCAGACAGCATGGAAGAAATTAAATACACCCAAGATTCAATTGTAATTAAAACGAGTATCGTCTTACCACCCGATACAAATAATATTGGAACAATGTTTGGTGGTAAGTTAATGGCTTATATCGATGATGTGGCCGCTATTTCAGCTATGCGCCATGCACGGAGTTCCGTGGTGACAGCATCTACTGATTCAGTAGACTTTTTGCATCCTATACACGAAGGAAATGCTGTTTGTCTTGAAGCATTTGTAACCTATACCGGCAGAACTTCCATGGAAGTGATTGTAAAGGTAGTTGCAGAAAATTTACGGTCAGGTGAGAGGGATTTATGTGCCATTTCATTTCTAACTTTTGTGGCAATTGATGATGATGGGAAACCAACCCCGGTACCACGACTCGTACCGCAGACAGAGATGGAAAAGAGCTTATATGAATCTGCTAAGGGCAGGGCTGAGGTTCGTAAGCGACGCCGTTTTGAAACCCAAAGCATTGCAGAGGTATTTGGCACAGATTTACCTTGGAAAAAGTAAACAAACGAAAAGCCAGCATTAATCATGCTGGCTTTTTAGGTATGATTCTTAGTCTTTAGAAAGAATACCAAAGAAACGAAGAATGTTAATGAACAAGTTAATAAAATCAAGATATAAGTTAAGTGCCATTAAAGGAACTTCCTCAGCAGTAACCCCATACTGTTTCATCCGGTTAAAGTCGTATAAAATGTATCCGCTAAAGACAAGAATGCCTATGAAAGAAAAGACAAGCATAGCTGTAGAGCTTAATGGTGAAAAAAGATTGAATATACTAATGGCAATTAAGGCTAGCAAGGCCGCCATCAACATTCCGCCAAGGAAGCTAAGGTCACGTTTAGTCGTTGTGGCATATAAAGCCAAGCCGCTGAATACTACTGTAGTTGTAACACCAGCCATTAAAACGACATTTGAACCAGCTACGGCAGTATAATGGGCGATAATTGGAAAAGTGGTAATACCTGAGATGAATGTAAAGACATATAAAAATGTATAACCGATTGCTTTTTTCTTTCTAAGAAAAAATGCACCTATCAACATAGCAATTTCAAGGATGGCTAATGGTAGAAAAAGTGCGGCAGGTACTTGTGTGCCAACGGCCATACCAAGTACAGAAATCGCAAGAGAGAGTGCGAATGTCCGTAATACAGATGGCATATAACTTTGAATGGATTGTGAATACATACTCGTAACCTCCAATTTGTATTTAATAAGAATACGTTGCACGTTATAAAAAGTTTCATATTTTAAAAAAGATATAGGTAGTATATCATAGTAAGAGCGTTAAGAAAGAGCTGAAAAATTGTTCACTACTGTAACGCGTTGGTGGAGGTATAATAGAAGAAACACACATGCGATGTAAGGAGGAATTAGGATGAGTGAATGCAAGTTGAACCATTCAAAACATGATATTCAAAATAAATATGATCAACAACAAGAATATCTTCCAGAAGAAGTAAGGGAGCTCTTTCAGGTGTTTTTAAATAAAGAGCATCCACAGAGTACGCTCAATACTATTTTTCATTTATTGAAGAAATATGATTTAGCTGAAAGTAGTGAACAACAGCGTAGAAATGAACAATTAAAAGAAATAGTATGTTAGTAAAAAACGCAGTTTGACTTCCTTTGTCGACTGCGTTTTTTTACTATAGATGACTGTTTAGTATGCTGCGATAATGCAAAAATACGATTTCGAGATCATTCATTTTCTGCAAAATGGGTCTTTAGTGTGTGGATTACTCGAGCAAAAAATGGCTTATTTGAATACGAGAAGAAAGGATTAAATAATGTTTAAAGATTGATATAACAGTAGATAAACCAATTAACTAACTAAAAAGTTATAATATGGAAATTAATTATTTTTTAAATTTCTAAAAAATGTTACATTAAGATATTTTATTTATAGGATATTTATGGTATTGTAAGTAAATAAGACATAATATTTTGAAAATTGTTTCAAGTGTAAAGCAATTAATATTATATTACGAAAATTAATAAGTAGTTCATTACAAATATTACATAAATATTAATGAAAACGAATTAATTGAAATTTTTTTTACAAAACTATTGAAAACTTCTCAGAAATTGTATAAACTCAAACTTAATTATCAGAAAATTTTTATTTTATCGAAAAAGTAGTTATAAAGTTAGGGGGAACTTCGATGGAGAAACCAATATTACAAATAGAGAACCTAACCACTTCATTTAGAATAAAGGACGACTATCATGCAGCTGTTGATAATGTTTCATTCACAGTTAATGAAAATGAAATTGTTGCTGTTGTTGGGGAATCTGGTTGTGGAAAAAGTGCATTGGCTTTGTCCATTATGCAATTACATAGTAAGGATCGAACCAAGCTGGAAGGAGCGATAAATTTTAAAGGGAAAAATCTATTACCTTTAAATGAAGCTCAATTAAACAAGGTTCGCGGCAAGGAAATGGGAATGATTTTCCAAGAACCCTTAACAGCACTAAATCCGTTGATGGTGGTAGGGAAACAAATCGAAGAAAATTTAGATTATCATACAAAGCTCTCCAAAGAACAGAAGAAAACTAGGACGTTGGAATTGTTGACACAGGTTGGAATTCCTTATCCTGAGCTGACATATAAACAGTACCCGCATGAACTGTCTGGCGGAATGAGGCAAAGGGTAATGATTTCTATCGCCATTGCTTGTAACCCAGACTTAATTATAGCTGATGAACCTACGACTGCACTGGATGTCACCATACAGGCTCAGATTCTCGATTTGTTAAAGTCGATTCAACAAAAGACACAGATGGGAATTATCTTGATTACCCATGATTTAAGTGTTGTAGCTGAAGTAGCTGATAAAATTGTGGTTATGTATGCGGGGCAAGTAGTTGAAACAGGTACGGTTAGAGAAATATTAAAAAATCCGCTGCATCCATATACAAAGTCATTGCTTCATTCTATCCCATCGGCGTTAACAGATAAAAGCCGTTTGCATGTAATTGAAGGAATTGTCCCTTCCATTGCAAAGATGGATAGAGTTGGCTGCCGCTTTAAGGATCGGATAGCTTGGATTCCAGAAGAAGCACATGAACATTCCCCTGAGCTTCACGAAGTTGAAACAGGTCATTGGGTTCGCTGCACCTGCTACCAACACTTTCACTTCCAGGATGAAAAAGGAGAAATGATAACTCATGACATTACTTAAGGTTGAAGATTTAAAAGTTCATTTTCCAATCAGGGGCGGTTTTTTTAGAACGGTGGTCGATCATGTTCGAGCAGTAGATGGCGTATCTTTTGAGCTGGAAGAAGGCGAAACCTACGGACTGGTCGGTGAATCAGGCAGCGGGAAATCAACAACTGGAAAAGCCATTGTGAAATTAAACAAGGTTACTTCAGGGAAAATCCTTTTTGAAGGACAGGATATTGCTAACTATAGCAGCAGACAAATTAAGCCTTATAGAAGAGATATTCAGATGATTTTTCAAGATCCATATTCATCACTAAATCCGAAAAAGAGAGTGCTTGATATTATTGCCGAACCGTTGAGGAATTTTGAAAGGCATTCACCAGGTGAAGAAAAGAAAATTATACAAGATTATCTTGATAAGGTAGGACTTAGTCCAGATTCCATTTATAAGTACCCGCATGAGTTTTCAGGTGGGCAGCGACAAAGAATTGGAATTGCCCGATCGTTGACATTGAAACCTAAATTAATTATTGCCGATGAACCAGTTTCTGCCCTTGATGTATCTGTTCAAGCGCAGGTCTTGAATTTCCTCCAAGATCTCCAAGAGGAATTCAAATTAACTTATTTGTTTGTTGGACATGACCTAGGAGTAATTCGCCATATGTGTGACAGGATGGGAGTTATGTATCGCGGTCGTTTAGTGGAAGAGGGGACAAGTCAGGAAATATATAATAACCCTCAGCATATCTACACGAAACGGTTAATTGCTGCTATTCCAGATCTTGAACCGAGTGTTCGAGAGGAAAAGGCAATAGCGAGACAAAAGGTTTCCGAAGAATATGAACAGTCTTATTCAAAGTATTTTGATGAAAAGGGCCGGGCTTATGATTTAAAACCAATCTCCACAACACATAGAGTCGCATTACCATAGGAGGAGAAAAAAATGTGGAAATTTATTCTTAGACGGGTTTTACTGATGATTCCCCAGCTTTTTATCTTAAGTATTATTGTGTTCGCCATGGCGAAGGCTATGCCGGGGGATGCGCTTTCCGGTAAAGTAATGGATCCGGGCATTAGTCCAGAGCGAATCGAAGAACTTAGGGAACAAATGGGTCTAAATGATCCAATGCACACACAATATATCAGATGGGTATCAAATGTCGCACAAGGTGATTTTGGACAATCCTACACTCATAAAACGAAGGTAATGAATGTTATAGAAGACCGCGTTTGGCAAACCGTGTATTTGTCTCTATTTACAGTAATTATCATTTATGCCCTGGCAATTCCTTTAGGGATACTAAGCGGACGATATAACGACTCATGGATTGATAAAGCAATTACTGGCTATACATATGTTGGTTTTGCAACGCCAACCTTTATCTTTGGGTTAATCGTA
This sequence comes from Peribacillus sp. FSL H8-0477, assembly GCF_038002765.1. NCBI lineage: Bacteria > Bacillati > Bacillota > Bacilli > Caryophanales > Bacillaceae > Peribacillus > Peribacillus sp. FSL H8-0477. The sequence goes on from NZ_JBBODE010000002.1 coordinate 1,206,489, forward strand.
CTATTCTTGTTTGGTTTTACTTTTGATTTATTCCCAACTGGGGGAACAGTTAGTTCAAAAGTAGATGAGGGAACTTTTGCTTATTTCTTAAGTAAGCTGAACCATATGGTACTTCCAGCATTCAGTGCAGCCCTTATTTCTACGGTAGGTGTTGTTCAATACTTACGCTCCGAGGTTGTCGATAATAAATTAAAAGATTATGTTCGTACGGCTAGATCGAAAGGAATTCCCGAATCGAAAGTTTATTCACGGCATATTCTAAGAAATTCTTTCTTACCTATAGCTGCATTTTTAGGCTATGAAATTACCGGGTTAATTGGTGGTTCGATCATCATTGAAACAATATTCAGCTATCCAGGGATAGGGCAGCTTTTTGTAACATCGATCAGTCTGCGGGATTTCAGCGTCGTTACGGCACTCGTCATGTTGACAGGTTTTGCCACATTGCTCGGCACTCTTCTTTCAGACATCATATTAAGTGCGGTTGATCCGCGCATACGGATTGAATAGAAAGAGGGTGGACTAAAATGGGAATGAATGTAGAAACGGTAACATCAGCTCCACCAAAGGAAGTTAGTCCTTCCGGGATGAAAGTCATTTGGCGGGAGATAAGAAAAGATCGAATGGCCATGATTTCACTAGTGATTTTAGGCATCGTACTAATTGCTGTTTATTCCGCTGCACTGTTCATAGATGAAGATGCAGCTGCGCGGGTTGACGTATTTGCGATTTATATGGATCCATCAAGTGCTTATTGGTTAGGAACAGATTATGGCGGACGTGATGTTTTTCAACAATTAATTATCGGTACACGTAACTCATTTTCTATAAGCTTGGGTATAACCGTACTGACCGCACTGATTGGGCTAAGTGCGGGGTTAATCGCTGGATACTTTGGCGGTTGGACAGATAACATAATCATGCGTGTTATCGATTTTGTTATTACACTGCCTCAAATGATGTTTATTATCGTTCTTGTAACGATTATTCCTAAATTTAATGTGACTACGTTCATCTTAATAATGACGCTCTTTTTATGGACAGGAAAGGCAAGACTGATTCGCTCGAAGGTATTATCTGAACGCGAATTGGATTATGTTCATGCATCACAGACACTAGGTACACCGCATTGGAAGATTATTTTGTATCATATCCTTCCGAATGTCAGCTCGTTAATCATCGTGAATTTTACGTTGAATCTAGCAGGAAATATCGGTTTGGAAACAGCTTTAACGTTCCTTGGGTTTGGACTTCCTGAAAGTACACCAAGTCTTGGGACTTTGATAGCTTATGCAACAAATCCTGAAGTATTAGAATACAGATGGTGGATCTGGTTACCCGCGTCAGTCATGATTTTAGTGCTGATGCTGAGTATAAATTTTATAGGGCAAGCCTTGAAACGTGCAGGAGATGCAAGACAAAGAAGAGGATAAAAAAAAGGGAGAGTGGATTTTGTGAAATTGAAGGGATATAGTAAAGTATTGAGCGTAATGGCAGTTTCAGCTTTATTGCTTGCAGCATGTAATGATGATAGTGAAAAAGCAGGTACAAAATCACCAGCCAAAGAAAAACCGACCAAAGAAGTGAAACAAGAGGATGCCACAGCATTCCCGCGTGCGACTACTAATGATAAAGAAGCACTTGAAGACGGTCACGTTAACTATGGTTTAGTATCAGATACCCCGTTCGAAGGAATCTTAAACTATAGCTTCTATGAAGGCGCACCAGATGAAGAAGTAATCCGTCTTTTCGATGAGGGCTTGTTGTCGGCAGATGAAGATTATGTCTATGATCAAAACGGCGCAGCTACATATGAGCTTTCAGAAGATAAAAAAACGATTACATTAAAGATTCAAGATCAAGTAAAATGGCATGATGGTTTGCCGGTAACAGCTGCAGATCTTGAATATGCCTACCTAGTAATCGGAAATAAAGATTACACGGGTGTCCGTTATGACACGCAAATGGCCATGATTGAAGGCATGGAAGAGTACCATGCTGGAAAAGCAGACACTATTTCTGGTATTAAAGCAGACGGTAACGAAATTTCCATTACATTTAAAGAAGCGAACCCTTCTGTATTAACGGGTCTTTGGACTTATCCGCTTCATAAAGAATACCTAAAAGATGTGAAGATTAAAGACCTGGTTGAGTCTGATAAGATTCGTAAAGAGCCAATTGGTTTCGGACCGTTCAAAGTCAAAAAAATCGTTCAAGGTGAAGCGGTTGAGTACGAACGATTTGATGATTATTGGGCTGGTAAACCAAAAGCAGCATCATTTACCCTTAAAGTGGTGAATAACTCTATTGCGGTTAAGTCTCTGCAAAATGGTGATTTAGATATCGCTACAGTTAATGCTGATCAAATGGATTCTGCGAAAGCACTTAAAAACATAGATGTTTTAGGGAATCTTGAGCTTGCATACACATATATCGGCTTTAAATTAGGCCGCTATGACGCAGAAAAAGAAGTAAGTGTAATGGATCGTCCGAAAATGCAAAACAAAGAGCTTCGTAAAGCGATGGCGTATGCAATTGATAATAACATTGTAGCTGAAAAGTTCTATAAAGGCTTACGTTTTGCTGCGACAAGCGTTATTCCAACCGCATTCCCTAAGTATCATAACACAGAGATGGAAGGCTACAAGTTTGACCCAGAAAAAGCAAAATCATTACTTGATGAAGCTAAATATGTAGATAAAGACGGCGATGGTCTTCGTGAAGATCCTAATGGTGAGAAATTTACAATTAACTTCGCCTCTATGACTGGAACAGATATAGCGGAACCCCTTTCTATGTTGTACATTCAGCAATGGAAAGATGTTGGCTTAGACGTTCAATTAGTTGATGGCAAGTTGGCAGAGTTCAATTCGTTCTATGAAATGCTGCAAACTGACAGCGAAAAAGTTGATATTTATCAAGCAGCATGGGGGACTGGTTCAGATCCCGATCCATCCGGTATTTGGGCTAAAGGAGCAAGCTATAACTATACTCGTTGGGTAAATGATAAAAATGACGAGTTATTGAAACAAGGTATCTCAGAGAAAGCCTTTGACGAAGCCTACCGTAAAGATATCTATAACCAATGGCAAGAGCTTATTCATGAGGAAGTACCTGTCATTCCGACATTATTCCGTTATGAATTTGCAGCAGCTAATAAACGTGTAACTGGCTTTGATTTGAAGTTATTAGAATGGGACAAAGTAGGAGTTACAGAAGCAGACCCTGTAAAATAAGTTATTCCTGCACAGGAATCCAAATAGGATTCCTGTGTTTTTCTGTTTATAAAGGCCTAACGTTTCAACTCCTGCCATTCGGGTTATATACGTAATAGAATAAAATGGAAGGTGTTGGTTGAAATTGAATAAACAAATAGAGGAAACACAGCACGAGCTTGAAATGATGTTCACAGGCGGGTTAGGGCGAACCCTTACAGCAGCGGAACAAGAAATTATATTGGATATTGTCGCTTATCCTGCAGAAAAACGAGTTGCTTTTTTAGAAATGATGAAGGAATTCATTAACCGAAATTAACAAGCGGAAATTATTGAGCCTTTCGAGGCTTTTTTTTGAGTATTCAGATTAGAATTGAATGTAACTGATTCATCCCATTTTCATCCATCCTTGTAAGCTGTATAATAAATAGGTACTTATGAAGAGGGAGATGACGGTGTGTCAGTAATTAATGAACAAGAGATTGTTACCTACATAAAAGAATTGGTTTCTATTCCAAGCCCATCAGGTTATACAGAAGATGTAATAGCTTTTGTCGCGAACATTTTGAAAAGTAAGAACGTACCATACCAGATTACAAATAAAGGGGCACTATTAGCTACACTTCAAGGGGACAATCAGGATAAACACAGATTATTAACCGCACATGTAGATACGCTTGGTGCGATGGTGAAGGAAATTAAACCGGATGGCAGGTTGAAGTTGACCATGATTGGCGGATTCCGATGGAATGCGGTAGAGGGAGAATATTGTAAGATTCATACTGCTGATGGAAAGGTATTTACGGGTACTATCCTCGTTAATCAAACATCCGTACATGTTTATAAACATGCTGGAGAAGCAAAACGGGACGATTCTACCATGGAGGTTCGTTTGGACGAACCAGTGAGGATAAAGAAAGATACCGAAGACTTGGGTATATCTATTGGAGATTTTATTTCTTTTGATCCTCGAGTAGAGGAAACGGAAAGCGGATTTCTTAAATCAAGACATCTGGATGATAAAGCGAGCGTTGGGATTCTTTTGCATTTAATAGGACTGATTAAAGAAAAGAATCTTGTATTACCGTATACAACTCATTTTTTGATATCGAATAACGAAGAAATAGGCTATGGAGGAAATTCGAATATACCAGTTGAAACGGTTGAATATTTAGCTGTTGATATGGGGGCCATAGGAGATGGGCAAGCAACAGATGAATACAGTGTATCCATTTGTGCAAAAGATTCATCTGGCCCTTATAATTATCGTTTGCGTCAGCATCTAGTGAAGCTGGCTAAGGATAATAACGTGGATTACCAAGTTGATATATATCCTTACTATGGCTCAGATGCTTCTGCTGCCATTCGGGCAGGTTATGATATTGTACATGGCTTAATTGGTGCAGGTATCGATGCGTCACATGCATTAGAACGAACTCATATCTCTTCACTTCGCCATACAGCAGATTTACTGTATTATTATCTTCAATCGGATTTAGTTTAAGAAGAAGGCCTGTCCAAAAAACTTGGACAGGCCTTTTTCAATGATATCAAAATTAAAGAGTAAGTTCTTCAGGTGGTTCTCCATTATTGTTCATCAGCCTTATCGTAGAAGGTTTAATCTGTAAAACGACAAACGTCGGATCTTCAGGTCCATCAAACCAGCTTTTTAGATGCTCATTCCAGACCTTTTTCTTTAATTCAGGCGAATCACTTACCTCAGATGTACCGCTGATCTCTACGTATGAATCGCCAAATCCTTCACCGTTATATCCTAATAAGATATGAACATTTCGATTTTTTTCAATTTCATCTACTTTTTCCGTCTCTGCACTTGTAGCGGTATACAATGTTAATTCGTCATTAAAGAAAGTCATATAGCGTGAGTATGGTTTATCATTCTCGACTGTAGAAAGGACGCCAACAAAATCTTCTTTTAATACCTTGAGTATTTTATCTTTTACTTGAGATTGTTCCATAACAGCCACTCCCTTATTTTGTAATACTGTTACTTTTCCTCAATATCTCTAAACCTAAACAAATAAATGTGCTGGTTAAGAAACTTGTCTTATTTTTGGTATTAAAACTCTGTATTTTAAGGGGAAATTGTAAGTTATTGAGAGGTATTGTCTAATGAGTTTTAGTGATGGAAGGAAGTGGTAAACTGGATATACTATTACTCCGAATATGCATCCTCATATCAGAATATAATCGGATTAGTGTATGGGTTAGTCAATAAGCCCTCATAAAATTGAAACGTAAAAGGAGATAAAGTGATGAAGATTAACCGAGTCAACTATTATAAGGGTCCAAGTCTATATTCATTTAAGCCCTCGATAGGTATTGAACTTGATATAGGAGACCTGGAATACCAATCTTCGGATACACTTCCGGGGTTTACTGAGCGCCTCCTTGCCTGTCTTTCACATTCAGAAAAGGACATTTCCCGGAAATATCAAGAGAAATTTAGCAAACGGTTGAAGGGCGGAATCTTAATGGGCCCTATTCTTGAACATCTAACAATCATTATTCAGCAAGCTGCCGGAATCAATGTTAGCAGCAGTAAAACAATAATGACTAATACTACAGGCATTTACGAGGTGATTTTCGAATATAAAGAGCCGCATTCAGGAATCTATGCTTTTAAAGCTGCACTGGAGTTAGCTGATAGGTTAATTAATCATCAGAGCGCTGTTGAGCTTAAGGAGTATATAAATCATACAGCAAGGTTATATCTTACATATAAGCTTAATCATAGTACTGAAGCAATATATAATGCGGCAGAACATGCATTCATTCCGGTTAATCGAATGGACTCAGAGATGCTTCGCTTAGGTACGGGTTCTAAACAGAAATATGTTAAAGGGACTATTACCAGCGAAACAAAATATATTTCTGTTGAAAACGCCTCCAATAGGCAATCTACAAAGGAGTTACTAAGATTGGTTCAACTGCCCGTACCCGATGGACTCATTGTTCATACGATTGAGGAGATATTCAGCGGTGCTGATTATTTAGGATTTCCACTAGTTATCAAGCCGCTTGAGAGACGTTTAGGTAAAACAATCACTAATATAAAAAATCGGCAAGAGCTATTTAATGTGGTTAACTGCCAGGATCCCCGGATTAAGACATATCTATTAGAGCGCCATTATACCGGGAATGATTTTCGTTTGCTTATTATTGATGGTAAGATGGCAGCTGCAAGTCATCGTGTCGCCCCATACATCATTGGAAATGGAAAGGATACGATCCAGCAATTGATTGAAGAAGAAAATAAAAACCCATTAAGAGGAGAAGGACTTTATAAACCGATGTCAAAGATTCCTCTTGATCATAGTATGACCTGTTTCCTAGAAAAAAGTGAACTCTCTCTGCAATCTGTGCCATCGAATGGTCAAGTTATACAGGTAATGGGAGATGTTCATATAGAAACTGGTGGTCATGCAGTTGATGTAACCGACCAAGTACATCCATCTATTGAGAAGCTTGGTATTACCGCTGCTAAGGCTGTAGGTCTTGATATCGCTGGAGTAGATATTATCTGTCAAGATATTTCTGCCCCGCTGGGTGAAATAATCATTAGTGACGTTCATGTAAATCCAAACATTCGAATGCATCATTATCCCGCTGAAGGGAAACCACGGGATGCGGGGAAGGCAATCATCGATTATTTATTTACAAATAGAGAAGATGCCGTGATTCCAGTTATTGCAATGATTGGGGGAAGCAGCGATAACCTAACCACCAAACTGTTAAAATACATCCTTGAAAAGGGTGACGTTAAAGTGGGAGTAATGTTCAAAGACCGATTATTTGATAGAGAACCTCAGCCTGATCAAGACCTTGTCTCGATATTGACTAATCCATTCGTGGATTTAGCAGTAATAGAATTGAATTCGAAAACAATCATTGATGAGGGGCTTCCGTTTTGTAGTTGTGATATTGGTATTATAAGCATGTATTCTACTATTGAAACCCAGAAAAATGAAGATGTAAGAATGAAATCGTTGGTTGTCGAAAAGGTGATCGAAACAGGAACGTGTATTCTGAATGCGAATGATGTGTATATAGAGGAATTATCTCAAACGGCGAAAGCAGAGGTAATCGTGATCTCAACTGAAGAAAACTCAGTCATTGATCGAGCAATTAGTTCTGGGAGGGCTGCTTGGTTTATAGATAAAGAGGGATGGATTATCTATACAAAGGAGCGTACACATCGCCGTTTTTTACCTTTACAGGCGCTTCCTATTGCAGCATCTAAACAGACCGTAGAACAAATGTTACAAGCACTAGCAGCAGCACACTTTCATGGAATATCTTTGGAAGAATTACGTGGAAAACTATTACGGTTTAACCAAAAAGAATCTCCTTCACAATTGGGTAATTCTACTACAAAACATTACAAAGAGTCGACAGTATACACTAGTAAGGCAAAATCGATCTATAAGTTAGTAGAGAATTCGAAGGAACTGCAAGAAATCCCACAAGCAGGATCAAGTAAATAACTATCCCTATAGGTAGACGATCAGTACTTAACAGTACTGATCTTTTTTGTATATAGAACACATTTAGATTAATTAGCCCTAGCATGAAGTTTTCATGTTATAAAACTACGGATAAATAAGTATCGTTTCTCCTATAATTCGAGCTTTGTCTATTCCTAAACCAGCCTTTCTACCTTTTTTATAACAAAAAAACGCAAAAATAAATGAATATTGCGACTTATTGTTATATTCTGTCATCTTACATACAATTAGAATCACACCAAGAGTTTCTACATAGGACAGATAAATTGGGAGGAGAGAACGATCATGAAAAAGGGCAGAAAGTTAGGCAGCGGGTTATTAGCAGCAGCAATGAGTTTTTCCTTATTTACTGGGAGCGGTGAAGCGATGGAGTTAAGTAAGGAACAGGAAGGGAAAGACGAAATTAGGGTCTTAATAAAAGGATCGTCCTCAACCCTGACTAAAGCAAAAAACAAGTATCATCAGAAACAAAACTTCGGCAGTGAGGGTTTTTCAAGTACGGTTAGCAGTGAAGAATACAAAGAATTAACGAAAAACCAAGACCTGACTGTCGAAAAAGTTACCAAGTTTACTATTGCTCAAGCGAAGTCACCCAAAGCGATTGCAGCGGCCGTTCCGTCAGCTAAAATCCCCTGGGGAATTAAGGCCATTTATAATGATCCATCACTCACTAATACTTCAGGTGGAAGTGGAATCAAAGTCGCTGTATTGGATACTGGTACGGCCAAGACACATCCAGATCTAGCGGCTAACGTTGAACAATGTAAAGATTTCACAACTTCATCTACATATATAAATAATTCATGTGCAGATAATAACGGTCATGGAACGCATGTATCTGGTACTGTACTCGCAAATGGCGGGACGAATGGACAGGGTATTTATGGAGTAGCTCCACAGTCAAAACTATGGGCTTATAAGGTTTTAGGGGATGATGGATCTGGCTATTCTGATGATATTGCGGCTGCTATTCGCCATGCGGCTGATCAGAGTACAAGCACCAATTCTAAAGTAATTATCTCCATGTCTTTGGGCTCTAGCAGTAAAGATTCCCTTATAACATCGGCCGTTACGTATGCTGCTAATAAAGGTGTACTTATTATTGCGGCTGCAGGGAACAGCGGATCTTCTGCCAACACGATTGGTTATCCAGGAGCACTGACAAATGTTGTAGCAGTAGCGGCACTTGAAAATGTACAAGAAAATGGCACATACCGTATCGCTAATTATTCTTCTCGAGGAAATCCAAATACTGATGGGGATTACTTTATCCAAGAAAAAGATGTCGAAGTTTCAGCACCAGGATCAGCGATTGAGTCAACATGGTATAACGGTGGTTATCATACCATTTCCGGTACTTCAATGGCTACCCCTCATGTAGCTGGACTAGCAGCAAAAATTTGGAGTAGTAATGGAAGTTTATCTAATACCGGAGTTCGAACACAATTACAAACAAAAGCAAAAACATATGATATTAAAGGAGGAATAGGCGCAACAGCTGGAGATGACTATGCCTCAGGCTTTGGATTCCCGCGGGTAAAATAATTTATTTTTATCTATATAGTACGATAAAGAACCGCTTGGAGAAATCCAAGCGGTTTTTAAATAAGGAATCTAATCGGTTAGTTTTTCTCAAGCGTACCTTTAACGAGTAAGGTTGGTGTATCTCGTTTGTATATTTTCTGTAATAAAATAGTTTGGATAATCATAAACAGGCCTCCAATTGACCAGTATAACGGAAGTGCTGCTGGTGCAGAAAATGAAATGAATAAAATCATCGCGGGCGAAATATAACTCATCATTTTCATCGTTGCTTGTTGTTCAGCAGGCATTTGACGCATAGATACTACGGATTGGAAATAATAGATCACGCCGGCAATGATGGCCATAATATGATCTGCCTGACCGAGATTAAACCATAGAAAGCTGTGAGTTGCAATTTCGTGCGAGCCTTTTATGGCATAATAGAAGCCCATTAAAATCGGCATTTGAATTAATAAGGGCAGGCAGCCCATATTCAAAGGGTTAACGTTATGCTTCTTATAAAGTGACATCATTTCCATTTGAAGCTCTTGTTGTTTAGCTTTATCTTTGGTTTTTTTTATTTTGTCTTGAATAGCGGTTAATTCCGGCTTTAATCCGTCCATCTTTCCCTTCATCAACGTCTGTGTCTTATATTGCTTCATAGTTAAAGGGAGTAGGACAAAACGAATGATTAAAGTCATCAAGATGATACTTAACCCATAGTTCCCACTGAAAAGGTCAGCGTTAAAGTCGAGCATAATCGTCATCGGATGAACTAAAAATGTGTGAAAGAAACCATCATTCTCTCCGGAAGCTTGGCATCCGGTTAAAACGAAGGGTATACCAATTAATAAAAATAATAAAAATTTGTTTTTCAAAATTATTCCTCCTCAGATTGTTAGATACCTTTGTATCAATCTGAGGATTCGATGGGCCATCTGAATCGTCTGGAGATTCTTTTCTGCAAATATATGTGTAAAAACGTTTCACTCCAAAGTGATACGTTTCCCCTGAAACCTTTATGGCAATCTTTCTTTTATGCTCTAAGAAAGCTGCATCTCGTTTGTTAAATGCTACTCCACTGTTGGTGTCAAAGAAATAGACAGCAACTGGAAGAACAAGGGCTAGCAAATACCCCGCCCAGAGTGCATTTCGGAGCGTGAGTAGATCGAGTTCTAGTAAAAATTCCATAAGTAGAAACCCCATTTATTTTAAAATGTACATATACACTATAACAAATGTAGAAAAAAGGTAAATATATAGTTCTCATTTTCCATAAAATAATTTACTTGCAATCACAGAAATTAGTTTAGTAAATTTTATTATTTTTTCCTTTTTTACTGGTATTCAATCATAAAAACAAATTTAAGTATCTAATATTTACTGATATAGACATGATAACTTAATAAAATAGCAAGTCTAGGCATTCACACAGAACCAGTTGAGAGCATATGGATAGAGGAGGCTTATAATAAGAGGTGATAGATCATGTATAATCCGTATAAACAGGATACGAATGATTTAAATCAACAGACAATGTACGATTCTTACGGAATCAATTCTGAGATTAATCCCGATTATTCCAGACAAAAAACGATGCCGGGTGGACCAGGATCTGCTTTCCCACCACCACGACCACCAGGCGGGCCAGGATCTGGAGGAGCACCAGGAGGCGGACCTCCTTCGGCACCGCCCCCGCAGTTTGTTCCAGATTTTCCTGGTGTGTCTGCATTTGCTGTAGATGCTGGTGCACTACAGGGTTGCTTATTCAGGAATACGTATGTCTGGCTTAATAATGGCAGGAGCTTCTGGTTTTTCCCAGTCTTCATTGGCAGAAGGTCTGTAGCTGGTTTTCGCTGGCGTGCTGGACAGCGCCGCTGGGTATATTACGGAATTGATACGAGTAATATTCGATCTTTTCAATGCTAAATGGATACAAACACCCTCTACCAAGGGATGTCCGAATTTCCTAATACTTTGGCACAACCAAAAAAGACTTATCACGAGGATAAGTCTTTTTTGGTCTGTAAATGACCATTAATTAAAGATAGTCTGGGAAATCTGTAATGATTCCATCAAGCTTAATTGCTTCAAAGGCTTTTAATTTTTTTTTGTCATTGACAGTCCACGTAAATGCGCGCATTCCATGCCTATGTATCTTTTGTTTTAGTTTTGCACTCATCATCGTATGTTTTGGATTCACGAATGCAGCAAATTCAGATACTTCATGGAGAAATTTATCCGAAATACCTAAGGGACTGTTTTTAACTAACACCCCAACAGGAATTGAGGGCATTAGTTCATGGCATTTTTTCATGGAAGCTACATCAAATGAATGAATCATAATACGCTTGTGATCTGATTGGTAGTTCTTTAAAACAGTCGTAAGAACCTGTTCAATTCCGGGATTTAATTCAGGATGTTTAATTTCAATTAATATCCCGGCCTGTGGTAGAAACTTATCAAGTACTTCGGTTAGCAGAGGGATTCGTTCGTGACAAAAATCTGGATTAAACCAGCTTCCAGCATCCATTTTCATCAATTGTTCGGATGTATAATCCTTTAATAATCCCTTGCCATTGGTTGTCCGATCTAATTGTGGATCATGGTGAACGATCAGCTTGCCATCTTTCGACATGTGAATATCTATTTCGATAAAATCAACACCTAAATCGATGGCTTTTTGATAAGAGGCCATTGTATTTTCAGGACAATAGCCAGAAGCACCACGGTGGCCGATTTTAATGGGTTTTCGTATGGAATCCATATTCGAGAAAGGGACTGTTTTTCGATTTTGAATCCATAAGATAATGAGTACGGCTAGGATAAAAACAACTAAAATAAGTGCTATTTTCATAATATACTCCTCACTTTTATCTGTTAATCTGTCTCCCTTATAATCATACCCGTTTATTCTTGACTTAAAAATAGTAAATGTAATACTTTGAATTGCCTCCAATAGGACAAATTCATTCTGTGTAATAAATAAGTTTTGGACCGATGCTACTTTCAACCTGGAATTTGGTATATATAGGGTGAAAGGAGGTGAAAAACATGGCAAATGAAATCTTACATTCAAGCTTAATCCGCATTGGTTATGATGCGGGACTAAATGAAAAAGGAGAGGCTATCGTTAAACGCAAATCATACTCCAGCGTAAAAACACAGGCTACACCAGAACAAATTTTCCAAGCAGCAACGGCGATTGCTAGTCTTCAAGTGTTCCCAGTAACAGAAGTAACAAGACAAGATACAGCATTGATTACGGGTTAATGAATACGGGTTAATGAATACGGATTAAGGAGAGGAGGTGAACGAGTTGGCAAAAACACTTGAACTTCAATTTACGACACAGCTGGGGAAAACATCTACAATATCCATTGATTCACCTATTGAGCCGGTTGATGTTACCAAAGTAAATGAAGCTATGGATCAAATTCTTCAGGCAAATATCTTCCTGACTTCATCTGGAGATTTTATCAATAAAAAATCAGCAAACCTTGTTGAGCGAAACGTTAAAGGATATGAAGTAAAATAAAAAACGAGCAGCTTAATTGATTTACCTTCTTTTAGGTCGCTCGACTTAATAGAAATGTGTGGTGATATTCATGGAGGATCTTCTTCCATTCATCAGTGATGTTGGATTCCCAATTATCGTCACCCTCTATCTGCTTCATCGAGTGGAGGCTAAGCTTGATATACTAAATGAGACTATTATTGAACTTCCTATTAGATTGAGGGAAGGATTTTTAGAGAAAATATAAAGGTTGAATTCTTGCGAATAGACAATGCAAAAAAGAGGCTGCCATCTACTGGACAGCCTCTCATTTTTTTAAACAAGATTTAATGTTACGTCTACGTTATTTCTCGTAGCTTTTGAATACGGGCAGAATGCATGTGCTTTCTCGATGAATTGCTGTGCTTCTTCACGGTCCATTTCAGGAATAGAAATGTCTAGTTTTACAGCAAGTTTCATCCCATCGTCCGCCTCATCTTTACCAATAGTAACATTTGCAGTAACTGTAGTATCTGCTTTTTTCTTCGCTTTGCTTAACATAAGATTTAAGGCTCCATCAAAACATGCCGCGTAGCCGCTGGCAAATAGTTGTTCAGGATTGGTTGCCTGTCCTCCCTGACCGCCAAGCTCTTTTGGAGTGGTTACATCAAAGTCAATAATGCCGTCTTCAGATTTTACATGTCCATCTCTTCCGCCTGATGCGGTTACAACTGCAGTATATAATGGTTTCAAATTTTCCAGCTCCCTTTCAATCTAGTCATTTTTTAATTCACTATTACTATATCCCTGTTGCTGGACTGTTAAACAAAAAGAGAGGAACAAGTCAAATTGTTCTATTAAGCTAATGTGGATGAAATTCGAATGCCGTTTTAATTCTTTCAAAAAGGGTAAAGTTATACTATGTAGCTAAAATAGAGAGGATGTTGCTGTGTGAAAAAGACATTGATTAAAAGGGCAGCTGTATTAATTGCTCCTATTGTTATAAAACAAGTTAAAAAATACTGGAATAATCGTAAGCGTTCTAAACGAGTTAACAGCTGAATAGGGTAAAAGCAGAGACGCCGATGGGGCGTCTTTTATTTTTGTTCCTTGTTTAGTCGAATAATTGGAAACTGACTTTTTTCCTTGTATTGTAGCCAAAAAAGAAGTGAATATGATATATTTTTAAACGTATGGATTAATGAGCGTACATATATTGCAAACTACTTTTTAAAATGGCTGGATAAAGATAATCAGGGGAAGGTTGTTACCCATGTAAAAATGCCGGATGGCTTATAGCATAGAAAGTGCTTATATTAATGGAAAGAAAGGAACTCACACATGACAAATTTAAAAGAAGAGGTTCAATCAAGACGAACCTTTGCTATTATCTCTCACCCGGATGCCGGGAAAACGACATTAACAGAAAAATTACTATTATTCGGTGGAGCAATTCGAGATGCCGGAACCGTTAAAGCAAGAAAGACAGGTAAGTATGCAACGAGTGACTGGATGGAAATTGAAAAACAACGGGGAATATCTGTTACTTCCTCAGTAATGCAGTTTGATTATGATGATTTCCGCGTTAATATCCTTGATACACCTGGTCACCAAGATTTCAGTGAAGATACGTATCGGACACTGATGGCAGTCGACAGCGCCGTCATGATTATTGACTCTGCAAAAGGTATCGAGGATCAAACGATTAAGCTTTTCAAAGTTTGCCGTATGCGTGGAATTCCCATCTTTACCTTTGTAAATAAAATGGATCGTCAAGGTAAAATGCCGCTGGAACTGTTGGCTGAATTAGAAGAAGTGCTCGGAATTGAATCTTATCCGATGAACTGGCCGATTGGAATGGGCAAAGACTTTATTGGGATTTATGACCGGTTTAATAACAGAATTGAACAGTTCAAAAAAGAGGGAGAAGAACGTTTCCTTCCACTTGATGAATCTGGCGAACTGATGGATGGGAATGAGTTAAAGGATTCTCAGCTTTATGAACAGACACTTGAAGAAATCATGCTATTATCTGAAGCCGGTAATCAGTTTTCTGAAGAGGCAATTGCTAACGGTACACTAAGCCCAGTCTTCTTTGGGAGTGCATTAACTGCTTTTGGTGTGCAAACATTCTTGGATGCCTATCTTCAATTTGCTCCTGCACCACAGCCTCGAGCTGCGACTACAGGTGAGATTGATCCTTTGGCTAAAGATTTTTCAGGCTTTATCTTTAAAATTCAAGCGAACATGAATCCAAAGCACCGTGACCGGATTGCCTTTTTACGAATTTGTTCAGGTAAATTTGAACGCGGAATGAGTGTGAATTTAAGTAGAACGAGTAAACCGATTAATTTATCTTCCTCTACACAATTTTTAGCTGATGATCGTAATACGGTTAATGAAGCAGTAGCTGGCGATATCATTGGGCTTTATGATACAGGTAATTACCAAATTGGTGATACGATCACTACAAGTAAGGACATGTATCAATTTGAACGTCTTCCTCAATTTACACCAGAATTATTTATGCGTGTTACAGCGAAAAACGTTATGAAGCAAAAACACTTCCATAAGGGAATTAACCAGCTAGTTCAAGAAGGAGCTATTCAGTTGTTTAAAACGGTAAGAATGGAAGAATATCTACTCGGAGCAGTAGGTCAACTTCAATTTGAAGTGTTTGAACACCGTATGCGTCATGAATATAATGTCGAAGTTATAATGGAACGAATGGGAAATAAAATTACCCGCTGGGCCGTTGAAGAAAAAATTGATGAAAACCTTCATAACAGCAGGAGTATCCTTGTAAAGGATCGTTATGATAAATATGCATTCTTGTTTGAGAACGAATTTGCGCTTCGCTGGTTTAAGGATAAAAATCCAGCCGTAGAATTATTTAATCCGATGGATGATGTGGGAAGATAATAAGCTTAATCTGAAAACTGTCTTGTAAGGTCATTGTTTGACCTTGCAAGACAGTTTTTTTATATATGTTAGGAGGGACATATTGGCAAATTTACTAAATATTCCTCCTTGTCGTTTGTAGGACATTCCGCAGTGAAAGCATAGTCATAGCGGCAACTGAGTCACACAATTCCCTTCACGACACTGTTTCTTATAGAGTTGTTAGATTCAGGTGATCCTAGGTAACTCCTCCGGCACTATTTCCTTCCAACATTAAATTGATTCAATATCTGCGCACTCTTATTAAAATATGAAACTAGAGGTTTTACAATTTTTTGTGTAGGTTATTAAAAAAATTACCATTTATTATGAAGAAATAAATATATATAGGTTGCATCTTACAAAAAAGCACTTTATTCTTTAAATGAGTAGTAACCATAATTTTCAATGGTATATTTGTAATATATTGTATAGAAGGTGGAGAGTTGTTACAGTTTCTGATGCTAATGGGCTTCTCTTATTTGTTTGGGAGTATCAATGGAGCATATTATGCGGCAAAATTCATGTCTGGAGACGATATTCGATTAGTTGGAAGCGGGAATGCAGGGGCGAGAAACGCGGGAAGACACTTAGGGAAAAAGGGTTTTTTGCTTACCTTATTTATCGATGTAGGAAAAACACTTATTGTTCTTACCATCGTTAAGAAGGGATTAGAGCTGAATAATATATTGCTGATTATTTCTGCGGTATTTGTACTTGTGGGACACATATGGCCGCTCCATCTGGAATTTCGGGGAGGAAAAGGGGTAGTTGTCTTTTTGGCGGCAACACTTTTCATTATTCCAGAAGCTATTTTAATTGCGGGTGTTGTACTGGGAAGCGGGTACCTGCTTTTTCGTAAGTTCACGATAACCGGCTTATTTGCGATGCTGACCATTCCAATTACTTCTTGGTATGCAGGGCAGACTCGGACTGAGACAATCGGATTGTTGGTTATGCTTATACTTGTGCTATTAGTTCATATTTATCCACGGAAAGGTACTAATCTCTCTACTTCTAACCATGTAAATTGAAGTTGTAATTGTAAGTACCGTAGATTCATTGAAAAGGAGCGTTTTAACATGGGAGATTTGTCCCTAAGCTACAAAATAGCGAATTCAACTGAAGAATTTGAACAAATTTACCAGTTGAATTATGAAACGTTTGTGGATGAAATCCCACAACATAGTAAAAATAGTGAACAGCGATTAATTGATCGCTATGATCAAGAAAACACGTATGTCGTTGCTAAAGATGGCAAAGAGGTAGTTGGGATGATTGCTATAAGGGGGAATCGTCCATTTTCGCTTGATGGCAAAATGGACGATTTGGATTATTATTTACCGCAACATGCAAAACCTTGTGAAATAAGGCTTCTTGCCGTGAAAAAAGAATATCGAAATAGTTATGTGTTCTTTAAATTATGCGATTTATTAGTTTCTCATTGTTTGAATCACGAGTATAATATGGCACTTATTTCTGGTGTGGAACGGCAAATCAAACTGTATAAACGAATTGGTTTTGTTGCGTTCGGAGAGATGACAGGTACAGGAGATGCGAAATTCCAACCGATGTACTTAACACGAGAACAATTTGAGAAATCTAGTAAAGTTTTTAAGAGATTAATGGAGCGAAAAACAGCCGCTGCACATGGGGGAACATTTCTTCCTGGTCCTGTTTCTATGGCTCCCAAGGTGTTACATGCTATTTCTCAGCCGCCCATATCACATCGCTCAAAGCAGTTTAAAGATGAAATGCTTCAAGTGAAAAATGAATTATGCAGACTCGTTCAAGCCAAGTATGCAGAAGTAATCGTTGGAACAGGTACGTTGGCAAATGATATCGTTGCTGCCCAAATTCAAAAACTTCCTGGTAAAGGCCTCATATTGGTTAATGGAGAATTTGGCTGCCGTTTAGTAGATCATGCAAGCCGACTTAACTTAGACTTTTCCATTTGGGAGAAACCATGGAATACAGCTATTAATTTGCAGGAAGTAGACGTATATTTGCTTGACCATCCTGAAATCAAGTGGCTTTGGACAGTTCATTGTGAAACATCAACTGGGTATCTTTATGACTTGACTGGTATACAAGAGATTTGTAAAAAACATGGAATCGAATTATGTGTCGACGCATGCAGCTCTGTCGGAATCGTTCCGGTTCAACTAAGCAACGTTTATTTAGCGGCGACTGTTAGTGGAAAGGGACTTGGGTCATATCCTGGCCTGGCTATAGTATTTCATAGAGAACCTGTACTGCCGGACAGCAGTATTCCGAGGTATCTCGATTTAGGAATGTACCATTGCTCTGAGAGTATCCCTTATACACACTCATCTAATCTTGTAAATGCACTTTATGAAGGCGTCAAACAGGCAAATCCTGAGAAAACAAAACGGTTAGCTGATTTTGTTAGAGCACAGCTGATTGATGCAGAATTTGAAGTGTTAGGCAATGAAGATTATTCGCCTGGCATTATTACACTTAAAGTACGAGATGGATTAAATTCTCGAATTATTGGTGATCAACTGAAGGAAAAAGGGATCTTCTTAAGCTATGAAAGTGACTATTTGATTAAGAGGAACTGGGTACAAATTGCTTTGATGGGCTTTCACAATGAGCAAACGTGTAAGCTGATGATTCAAAGTTTAGTGAAAGTGAAGGGAATGAGCAAGGTAAGGTCGGCACCTCTATGAGAAAGCTAATAACCTCTCAAGCCTTTTTTCCAATCCTTGCAGTAGTAACCTTATGGTTAAAAACCGTTGTAGTTTCTTTTCTTGGTTTCAATTTACCAATCCATTCCTGGATTGATGTACTGCTGATTATTTTTAACCCATTGGGTTCTTTAATGCTTTTACTTGGTTTGAGTTTTTTCTTTTTTAAGAAAATGAATGGTTATGTCCTTATTCTTATTATGCTGCTGTTAACGGGTCTGCTTTACGGCGATTTATTATATTACCGATTTTATATAGATTTTGTAACTGTATCTATTTTATTCCAATTTAAAAACGTTGGCGGAATCGGTCCGAGTACGTTTGAATTAATGAAAATTTGGGATTTATTCTTGTTTATTGATATCGTGATTTTTCTTCTATTGGTTAAAAAACAAAAATTAGTTAAGAAACCGATATCAGTCAGATATAAGAAGGTGTTTGCTAGTTGTGCCATTTTCTTAATAGCTGCTGTGATTGGTATAGGATTCCTTCAATCACAATCCAATAAAACGTTCTACAGCCGAACGCAGATGGTGAAGGAACTGGGTCCATATACTTATCATTTATATGATATTGTTCTTAGTTTCCGACCCCCAATCAGCCGGGCAATGGCCGATCAATCGGATACGGCAGTTATTAAAGATTTCGTCTCAAATAAAAATGAGGAAACAACTGATTTATTTGGGATAGCAAAAGGGAAAAATGTCGTTCTTATTAGTATGGAGTCGACACAAGATTTCGTTATCAACCAGAAAATTGATGGGAAAGAAATTACCCCTTTTTTAAATGATCTAATTAAAGAAAGTTATTATTTCAGCCATATATATGATCAAACTGCGCAAGGAAAAACGTCCGATTCGGAAATTATGGTTGATACTGGTCTGTATCCCTTGTCTGGTGGATCCGTATTTGTAAGAAGGCCAGAGAATACGTTTATTAGTATGCAAAAGTTATTAAAGGAAGAAAATTATTATTCCGCTGTCTTCCATGGGAATGACCCATCTTTTTGGAATCGTGAGAACATGTATAAGAACTTAGGCTATGAACGCTTTTTTTCTAAAGGTGATTATACAGTGACCCCTGAAAACTCTATAAACTATGGAATCAAAGATATTCCTTTTTTTCAGCAGTCGATTCCCTATCTGAAGAGTCTGCCTAAGCCGTATTTAGCCAAGTTTATAACGCTGACTAACCATTTTCCATTTTTGTTAAATGAGGAGGATCAGATGATTAACCTGGCAGATACAGATGAAGGGGTCGTGAACCGGTATGTGACGACCGTTCGTTATCAAGATGAAGCCATAAAACAATTCTTTCAGCAATTAAAGAAAAAAGGGATGTACAAAGACACAATATTTATTTTATATGGTGACCATTATGGTATATCAGAAAAATATGAAGATGCCTTAACTGATATGCTTGATCGCGAAAAGAGGGCAGTCGATCACACAGAGTACCGCCAAGTTCCGCTTATTATTCATATTCCTGGTCAAAAAGGGATGACCATATCAAGTCCAGGTGGTGAAGTAGATATTCAATTGACGTTGCTTCATTTGCTTGGAATAAAAGATAAAGCAATCACATTCGGCTATGATTTATTTACTAGACCTAAGAATCACCCAGTTATTTTTCGTGATGGCGGGTTTGTAACGGAAAAGTATATCTATCAAGATAACACCTGTTATCACAAAGGCAGCGGTGAACAAACGAATGCTGAAGCGTGTATGCCTTTCCAAGAAACGGTTAGTAAAGAATTGAATCTGTCAGACGATATTATTAATGGAGATCTTTTAAGATTTAACTATTGAATGTGATTAAATGAATAGTGAAGAAGCGTTATATTTTTTACTTATTTGTGTACAGTTTAAGGGGAAGGTAACCATGAGTCCATGTGCATGCGGCGTGAATTTTACAATCTATACACCTGGTTTTTTGCATATCCAAGGAAAGGTTGTATTGAAAGGTTTTAACGGGCTGATCGAGGACAGTGAAGGTATCTATTTACCCTATAATTCGAAGGAAGAATTAGAAGCAATTGTAAGGGAAATTCTTACTTTACCAAATGCTGCTGAAATCAAGGGTTCGATTCTAAAATCTATTCAAAAAACCTATCATGTGTATTCGCTATTGGAACTAGCCAATCGAATTACTCATCATGAAGTAATGACAATCATTCAAGAAACGGAATTCAACTCTATTTTTCAACCTATTTATTCTTTAGAAAATGACCAGCTTTTTGCATATGAATCACTTTTACGTGACCCGCTGGCAAGAATATCACCAGGAGAATTATTTGAAACAGCCCAAAAAACGGGTATGCAAAGTATGCTTGACCAAAAAGCTAGACAGGCCGCGATTAAGAACCGAGCAGGCTTTGTTCCAAGCGGCATAAAAAGCTTTATTAATTTTCTTCCGTCAACGATATACAATCCGGAATTTTGTCTAAGACATACTTTTGAAGCTGTAAAACGCTATCAGGTTAATCCAGCGGACCTTGTATTTGAAGTAGTTGAAACGGAAAAAATTCACGATATTGATCATTTAAAGAACATATTTACAGTGTATAAACGAGAAGGAATTGGTGTGGCTTTAGATGATTTTGGAAGCGGCTTTGCTACCTTAGATGTTCTTATTAAACTTGCTCCTAATTATGTGAAAATAGATCGTTCTAAAATTGATTATTGTGATCAACTTATTGAAAAACAACAATTTTTAAAACAAGTGGTTGCGTTATGTAAGGAGCTAGGGATTATAACTCTTGCAGAGGGCATTGAGCGCAAGGAAGAACTTCAGTATTGTAAACAGATAGGGATTTCATTAGCTCAAGGCTATTATTTAGGAAAGCCAGGGAATTTACCTGCTTAAGAGTTGACCATCTTCCTAATTATGTTATAATATTGTAACAATTCAGAAAAATAGAAAGCGATGATAGGAATAAGTAGCAGCGAATCTCCCTGTTTCAGAGAGCCGGTGGTTGGTGTAAATCGGTACAAAGATTTAGGTGAATTACCTCCTTGAGCTTCCTTTGTGAACGATAGTAGCAAAGGACGGACGAACCGTTATTCGATTGAGCGGAAGAATGAATGTTCTTCAACAAGGGTGGTACCGCGTGCAAGATAAAAGATAACCACGTCCCTTTTTTAGGGGGCGTGTTTTTTTATGGAGAAAATGGGGGAGAGACGAATGATGAACTATATGGAAGTATTAACAGAAAATCAAATGGCGGAGCTGGAAAAGCAATTTGAAGAACTTTCGAGCGGGGTACAGGAGATTCTCCCGGCTGGTGAATTTAAAGAAAAACTTGCCAAGTCCATTGTACTTGGTAAACCGTTAAAGGTTAAGTTGGGACTTGATCCATCTGCTCCTGATGTTCATTTGGGGCATACGGTTGTTTTAAATAAACTGCAAAGATTCCAAGCGTATGGACACCGTATTCAATTAATCATTGGTGACTTTACTGGAAAAATTGGTGATCCCACTGGAAAGTCGGAAGTAAGAAAGCAGCTTACGGACGAGGAAGTGAAACGTAATGCAGAAACGTACTTTAAACAATTTGGCAAGGTTTTGAATATGGACGAGGTAGAGCTTCACTATAATTCAAGTTGGCTCACGGAGTTGAATTTTGAAGATATTGTTCGTTTAGCGGGAAAAATTACTGTCGCGCGAATGCTTGAACGGGATGATTTTGAGAAACGGCTTGCAGCTGGGAAACCAGTATCTTTACATGAGTTCTTTTATCCGCTGATGCAGGGTTATGACTCAGTAGTACTTGAAAGCGATATTGAACTGGGAGGGACGGATCAGCATTTCAATGTTTTAATGGGGCGACATCTACAAGAGCATTATGGTAAGGAAAAACAGGTAGTCATAACGATGCCCTTGCTTGAAGGACTGGATGGTGTCGAAAAAATGTCAAAGTCTAAGGCTAATTACATCGGCATTGATGATACGCCGGCTGACATGTATGGGAAAACGATGTCAATCCCAGATGAACGAATGGTTAAATACTTTAAGCTGCTAACGAATCTGCCAGTTGAGAAAATTAACGAAATCGAGCGTTCACTGAGCGATGGCCGTTTACACCCGCGTGATGCGAAAATGCTGCTTGGCCGCACCCTTGTTTCTATGTATCATGATCATTATGCTGCTGAACAGGCAGAAACAACTTTTAAGTCGGTGTTTCAAAAGGGAATTCTACCGGAGACAATACCCTCTGTTTCCTGGGAAGGACCCCTTCAGACAGGGGTTTTAGATTTATTGGTTGAACTCAAGCTGCAAACATCTAAAAGCGAAGCAAGAAGAATGATTAAAAATGGCGGTATTCGATTAAATGGGGAAAAGGTGGCGGATGATAACCTTCTGGTCATCATAGAAGATGGTTTAGTTGTTCAAGTCGGAAAGCGAAAGTTTGTAGAATTGAAAGTGAATCAAAACACGTAATGGACAGAATAAGGTTTTATACTGCCTCAAGCTTCCAAAATATACAGGATGTTAACTATCTAAATCAGCGTTTGGTTGAAAAAGGATATGAATTGTCCTATGATTGGACACAAAATGGGCGAGCCTCATCATTAGCAGAATTAAGTGTGATTGGTGAAGAAGAGATGCAAGGTGTTAGAAACGCTGACTTTTTAATCGTGCTGCTGCCAGGAGGGAAAGGCAGTCATATTGAAATGGGAATGGCTCTTGGTCTTAGAAAAAGGGTCTATCTTTTCTCTCCTGAGGATCGAGTGTATGAGCTGGACTCAACTAGTACATTTTATCACGTATCGCTGGTTTCCATTTATGTTGGGGAATTAAATGACTTTATTCAAACATTCTGAAGCGGCATCTTGCTTATATAGAAGGTGCCTTTTTAGCTAAGATCAGCGAGCAAAAAGAGTAACTGCACACCTATTACACATGTAAATAAGCAAGAGCTAAAATGAAGCATTGACAGAACGTAAATTTTATCATACATTTAATCCTATACTTTAGTGCTTAAAAGCGTTTAAGTGCGAAGTGATTCGTTTTTACATCTTACTTAAGGTCTTTCTGCTAGTACAACTTTGAGAGTGAGGAATTGCTATGAAACTAGAAGATACGAACCTAAAGCTTTCAACCATAGAAGCGATGCTAATCTTATCTTGTGTTTTACTCATGATTGGAACAGGGATAATCTATTATGGAATGAATCCGCATTTACCAATTATCGGAGCTATTTTATTATTGTTTGTATACGGAGGTTGTAAAGGTCTCTCGTTTCGTGTAATGGAAAAGGCATTAATACAAGGAGCGATTTCGGGACTCGGGGCTATTTATATTTTCTTTTTCATAGGACTGTTAATCGCCGGCTGGATCGTCAGCGGTACCATTCCGACGATGATGTATTATGGATTTGAACTAATCTCAAATCAGTCTTTTTATGCGGTTACTTTTTTAGTGACTTCATTATTAGGGCTTTGTATAGGAAGCTCATTAACAACAGCTGCTACCTTAGGCGTAGCTTTCATTGGAATGGCTTCAGCCTATGGTTTGTCCCTTCCGATAACAGCTGGTGCGATTATCTCAGGTGCATTCCTTGGCGATAAAATGTCTCCATTATCTGATACAACGAACCTAGCGTCAGAAACAGTCGGGGTTTCCTTATTTGTCCATATCAAAAACATGTTGTGGACAACCATACCAGGGTTTATTATTACCTTTACGATTTTTTATTTCTTATCACCAAATGTAGCTATCGGAAATGATAATGAAATAACCAATCTTATTCAAGCTTTAGAGAAGCATTCATTTATAAGTTTGTGGAGTTTGCTGCCGTTTATTGTAGTAGGAATATTGGCTTTAAAAAAGACGGCTGCTATTCCAACGATTGCTGCCGGAATTATTTCTTCCGTTGTCATTGCTTTTATTGGTCATCCAGAACTGACGATTACAGAAATGGGTACTATTTTGTTTTCCGGATTTGTTATGGATAGTGGTGTCGAACAATTAGATACAATTCTAACAGCAGGTGGTCTTGAAAGTATGATGTTCTCGATTTCTCTTGTGCTGTTAGCACTTGGAATGGGCGGGCTCTTATTTGGTCTCGGTATTATTCCTTCTCTATTACATTCAATTGCGGAAAAGTTAAATTCCACGGCTCGCCTTGTTTCTGCTACTGTAATGACAGGAATTGGCGTAAACTTTTTGGTAGGTGAGCAGTACTTATCAGTCCTTCTGCCAGGCAATGCTTATAAAGAATCATACGATAAGCTAGGTTTAGCCGCTAAATCGTTGAGCAGGACTCTTGAGGATTCTGGTACCGTAGTCAATCCGTTAGTTCCATGGGGCGTATGCGGCGTCTTCTTAACACAGGTACTAGGTGTTTCAACGCTAGATTATGCACCGTTTGCATTCTTTTGTCTGCTATGTCCGCTTCTAAGTTTAATAAGCGGCTTTACGAAGATTGGACTTCATACAAAGTAATGTTCATGTTATTCATAACCAGCTAATCTTCACATAATCATGAAAAAACAGGCTGCCAAAATTGGCAGCCTGTTTTTTCTAGTTACATAGATTCATGATTAGTAAGTGTCGTTTC
Source organism: Peribacillus sp. FSL H8-0477 (assembly GCF_038002765.1). Classification (NCBI taxonomy): domain Bacteria; kingdom Bacillati; phylum Bacillota; class Bacilli; order Caryophanales; family Bacillaceae; genus Peribacillus; species Peribacillus sp. FSL H8-0477. The sequence goes on from NZ_JBBODE010000002.1 coordinate 1,231,466, forward strand.
CTTTTCTTTTTGTGCGTTTAAGTTCATACGCATAATGACATTTTGGAAGATTCCAATTGAGATCATCATCATTAAGAGAGAGGACCCTCCATAACTAATAAAGGGAAGGGTAATACCTGTGATTGGGATCAGGCCGGTAGCTCCTCCAACATTGATAAACACTTGAATGCCGATCATGGAAGAAATGCCGATTAATAAAAGACTGCCAAAGGGATCTTTGCATCTTGAAGAAAGACTGAATCCTCGTAACACAATAAATCCTAGGGTTAATAAGACAAACAGTACGCCTAGAAGACCAAGTTCTTCTGCAATAATGGCAATAATGAAGTCAGTGTGTGCTTCAGGCAGGTATCCGTATTTTTGAACACTATCGCCAAGACCTACACCGCTTATACCGCCAGAGCCGATTGCAAATAAAGAGTTGACTAGTTGGTATCCATCATCTGCAGCAGTTCCAAATGGATCCATAAAACCAGTGAAACGGGATAATCTTTCCGGAGATAGGATGGATGTTAATTTACCTGTAATCAACATGATAAAAGCAGGAATAAGAGCGAAGCCTGCTGAAATCACAGCTAATTTACCTATACTCTTGATTGTCATTCCAGATGAAAGAATAATGGATCCAGAAATAAGAAAGATGATCATCGCACTACCGTAATCAGGCTGCAGGATAATTAAACTACAAATGAAGATGAGAAAAAAGATTGGCGGCATAACCGCTTTATCAATATTATTAATCCGGTCCTGACGTTTCCCATAAATGGCGGATAGATAGATAATCAAAGCCAATTTGGCAAACTCTGCCGGTTGAACCGAAGTAGCTCCAATTTGAACCCAGCTGGTTGCATTATTAGATGTGTAGCCAAACATGGTAACGAAGGCTAACGCTGCCGATATACCAATCATCATAAACATCAAAAATTTTACATTTTTATACGCTTTGTAAGGGATTATCATGGCAGCCAACATAGCGACGAAGGAAATAATGAGTGCGGTTCTTTGTTTGACAAAAAAGAAATCCGATCCTAAGGTTTTATATTTGCCTGCTACTGCTATAATCATGCTTGAACTGTAAACCATAACAAGTCCAAATAGAGTGAGCAGCACCACTGCGATGAAGATAGGATAATCATATGCTTTTAATACTCGTTTCAATTGTGCCTCACCTCTAATATGTATATGCCATTTGTCGGCGTCTTCTTATATAGTAACGGAAAATCAGACGAATGGATAATATAAATTTTTTTTTTACTCGAAGCTATCAATCGTTCTTCTGCATTATCATTCTAATACCCCTAAAAATCCTCTATTAAGCTCTTAGAATCCTTTTAAAAGAGTAGTAAAAGAAAATATAAAACCGATTTTATTGACAGAATATTACAAACTCTATTTTTTTTGGTAGAATGATAATCATAACGATACAGGGGGAAAAATTTTGAGAATGAAGCATATTTATTTTTTTACTGGGTTTCCGGGCTTTATCAGCCACCAATTAATTAAAGAACTTCTAAGAAGAGATGCTAGCGTAGATAAAATTTATTTGCTTGTTCTCCCGCATCAGGTAAAGAAAGCTGAAGACGATATAAAGAGTATTCAACAAACTATGGCTGGGAGTGCTGTTCAGTTTGAAGTCGTACAAGGGGATATCACTAAGACGAACCTAAACATATCACCACAGCAAAATGTGAAATTGCGTAGTGAAATAACTCATGTCTTCCACCTGGCAGCGATTTACGATTTAGCTGTCGATGAAAAGACTGCACAGTTGGTCAATGTGAAGGGAACAGAAAATGTGAATAATTGGGTGAAAGACCTTGCCCAACTGGATCGTTATATCTATTTCAGTACTGCTTATGTGGCTGGAACAAGAGAAGGGGTACTCTATGAGAATGAGCTAGTAAAACCTTCTTCTTTTAAAAACCACTATGAACGCACTAAATACGATGCTGAAGTGCTTGTCGAGCGCCTGAAGAGTGATGGGGTTCCTGTGACGATTATTAGGCCGGGAATCGTTAAAGGGCACTCCAAGACTGGAGAAACGGTGAAATTCGATGGTCCTTATTTTATCCTGAATTTTTTAGACCGCATGAGATTTTTGCCTTTCAATCCCTATATTGGTTCAAAAACCGATAGTGTCGTAAATCTTGTTCCGATTGATTATATTATACAGGCGACAGCCTATCTGGCATTATATAAAGAAGGAACTGGGAAAACCTATCATCTTACCGATCCTGAGCCGTCAACGGCGACTGAAATCTATGAATTGTTTGTAAAAGAATTGTTTAACCGGAATCCTCTCGGGATGATTCCAATGGGAGTCAGTAATCTATTCCTTTCTATTAAATCTGTGCGAACCTATTTAGGTATTGAGAAAGAGGCCATGGAGTATTTTACCTGGAAAGGACGTTTTGATTGTTCGATTGCTCAAGCCGATTTAACAGGGTCTGGGATTGTTTGCCCAAGGTTTCGAGATGGAGTTCCAGCCATGGTTGAATTTTATCTAAAGCATAAACAAGAAAAGAACTATCAAATAAGTATTAAGTAAAGGAAGTATAAATATGGAGGAAGTTAGTAATTCACGTTGGAAAGTCTATTCACCAGCCACAGGGAAAGAAATTGCAGAAATTGATGAAACCCCTCTGGCGGAAATAAATTTTTTATATGACCGAGCTCATGATGCATTTACAGACTGGTCTAGTCTTACCGTGTCAGAAAGAATGGTATATTTTAAAAAGCTTAGATTAATTATGGTTGAACAAATGGATAAAATTGCTGAGGTTATTGCAATGGATACAGGCAAGCCAAAGACAGAAGCAATTGTTGCTGATATTATGCCAACACTTGATGCAATTCGTCACATAGAAAAGCATGCTGTCAAGTCACTGTCAAGGAAGAAAGCATCGACCCCCCTGCTGTTAATTGGTAAGAAGTCATATGTAGAATATATGGCTAGAGGGACAGTTTTGGTTATTTCACCCTGGAATTACCCATTCCAATTAGCGATGGTTCCCATACTAAATGCAGCAGCTGCGGGAAACACGGTGATTGCAAAACCATCAGAAGTTACCCCGCTTGTTGGAAAGTGCATGGAAGGGCTGTTTAAGGAAGCGGGTTTCCCTGATGGAGTGATTGGTTTTGCCCATGGTGGCAAAGAACTAGGAGCTGCGTTGACGGATCAGAATCCAGATTATATTTTCTTCACAGGCTCAGTTCGTACGGGAAAAATAATCGGTGAAGCTGCGGCAAAAAAATTAATACCTGTCACCCTGGAACTAGGCGGGAAGGATCCAATGATTATCTTTAAGGATGCGAACCTAGAACGAGCGGTCAATGCAGCGCTGTGGGGGGCATTCACGAACAGCGGTCAGGTTTGTATGAGTGTAGAACGTGTGTATGTTGAAAGAGCCATGTATGAGCCCTTTTTAACGCTTTTGAAGGAAAAGGTAAACGAGCTGACTCAGGGAACAGAGCTTTCAGATGATATTGGTTCAATGACCTACCCTGAACAGCTTACAATCGTGGCTGATCATCTTGAAGATGCACTGAAGAGGGGGGCTGTTTTAGAAGCAGGCATACCGCCAGATAAGTGGGAGCGTGGTGACACATACTTTTTACCGCCTGTCGTTCTTTCTCATGTTAATCATTCAATGAAAATAATGAATGAGGAGACCTTTGGACCGGTTTTGCCAATTGTCGCCTTTGATACAGAAGAAGAAGCGATTAGCCTGGCTAATGATAGTCAATTCGGGTTAAATTCAAGTGTTTGGACGATGGACCAAGTAAAAGCAGCAAGAGTTGCCTCAAAGCTCGTATCTGGTGCTGTCATTATCAATGATGTCTTAATTTCCGTAGCCAATCACTATCTCCCGTTTGGAGGAGCCAAACAAAGTGGCATTGGCCGCTATCATGGGGAAAATGGATTGCGGATTTTCTGTCATGAAAAATCAATCATGACTGATTCAGGTAAGAAGAACACAGAAATTCAGTGGTATCCATACAAAGGGAAATATCCGAAGTTTTTGTCTATGTTCCAGAACTACTTTTCTGCAAAAACTAATTGGGGTGTTTTTGCAAAAGAATATCTCAATTTAGTAAAAATGGCTAAGAAAAAGAAATAATAATCACTCGTGCAAGAAATTTGAATACAATAGTTGTATGCGGATTAGGAATCTAGTATACTTAAGATAAATTAAATGATTTTCCTTTTAACAAAGGGGAGTAGCGTTAGGGTTTACCCTAAAACAAAGTCGTCATTTCGTGGATGAACGTCCACCGGCTTTGTTGGCACATACATTGTGCTCAGCAAGACCTTTGCCTATATGGCAGAGGTCTTTTTATTTGCTTCAAAAGCCTGATGCCTATAGGGTAAAGGAAGATACTATATAGGAGGTTACCATTAATGGATGCATCATTGCTATTGGAGTATGGTTGGGTATTACTAGTTTTAATTGGGTTAGAAGGTATTTTGGCAGCAGATAATGCGGTTGTCATGGCCGTCATGGTTAAACATTTGCCATTAGAACAGCAGAAAAAAGCGTTATTTTATGGTTTGTTAGGCGCTTTAGTCTTTCGTTTCCTCAGTCTTTTCTTCATTTCGTTCTTGGTTGATGTATGGCAGATACAAGCGCTGGGAGCTGCTTATCTCTTATTTATTGCAATCCATCATATTTTTAAGAAGTTTAAGGGCAAAAGTAATGAAGGTAAAGCTAAAGAAAAGAAAAAATCTGGTTTTTGGATGACTGTTCTTAAGGTGGAGTTAGCGGATATTGCATTTGCAGTGGATTCAATGCTTGCTGCAGTAGCCCTAGCAATTACACTTCCGGCAACAGGCTGGTTTAAGATCGGCGGCATCGATGGAGGACAATTTACCGTTATGCTTTTAGGCGGTATGGTTGGATTAGTCATTATGCGTTTTGCCGCATCGTCATTTGTTAAACTACTGCGCCAACGTCCTTCACTAGAAACAGCAGCTTTCTTTATTGTAGGATGGGTTGGGGTTAAGCTTGCGGTACTCACACTTGCTCATCCATCAGTTGGAATTCTAGACCACCATTTCCCTGAATCGGGACCATGGAAGTTGACATTCTGGATCGTGCTGATCGGCATTAGCGTAGGCGGTTTCTTCCTTTCAGGTAAAAATACAGAAAAAGAAGTTCAAGAAATTTAACTGTACTAACAAAATGGAGCTGGAGCTAATGCAGACATAGGCATTAGCTCCAGCTTTTTTTGAATTACATTAGTTAAATATTCAAAAAATTGACTGGACAATGGACTTGAATCCGATTAATATATTTAGGGATGCGAAATATATGATGTGACGAGGGTGAAAAAATTACTTATGTTAAAAAATAAAAATGTTTGGATATTAATTAGTGGTGAATTTATTGCTGGTTTAGGAATGTGGCTTGGCGTCATTGGAAATCTTGAATTTTTGCAAGCATTAGTACCGTCAGACTTATATAAATCTTTAATTCTATTGGCAGGCATGTTTGCAGGTTTATTGGTTGGGCCGATGGCTGGACGGATTATTGATGTAACATCGAAGAAAAAGATTTTACTTTATGCAGGAGCAGCACGTATCTTATCTACAGGGTTTATGTTTTTAGCCCTGCTGCAGGAGAACATCTGGTGGATGGTAGCCTATATGGTTGGGATTGGCTTAGCAGCTGCTTTTTATTTTCCAGCTTTGCAAGCATGCATCCCTATGATTGCAAAAGATGGAGATCTTTTGACATTGAATGGAATTCACATGAATGCAGGAACAATAGCAAGAATACTTGGAACGGTATTAGCGGGTATCCTTTTGGTTTATATTTCTCTGTATAGTCTGTATAGTTTAGCAATTTTATCTTATATAATTATTTTTTTCTGTACACTTTCACTTAATTTTGAAGAAAAAATAACTCCCCAAAGTAAGGGTGCTAGTAAAGGGAGCTTTAAGGAATTAATGCCTTTGTTGAAGACACTACCTCAAGTTGTAATGGGACTCTTTTTATTCTTAATTCCTACTCTCTTTCTGGGTAGCTTTAACTTAATGGTGCTTAAAATAAGTGAATTACAAAATGATCCGCAAATTAAAAGCTGGCTGTATACTGCAGAAGGGATCGCATTTATGCTAGGCGCTTTTCTTGTTAAACGTTTTTTTGATGGTAAAGACCCTGTGAAAATTATGATGACTTTCTCAATTGTGATAGCATTTACGCACCTTTCTTTATATTTTGCAGATTTACGAATTCCTGCCATTATTTCTTTTGCAGTCTTTGGCTTTTCAGCAGGTGCTTTTTTTCCGGTCGCAGCAACGATGTTTCAAACCACTGTACCGAGAGAATTCCACGGACGATTTTTCTCTTTTCGCGGCATGTTAGACAGAATATCTTTTCAGGTCGTTCTGGTCTGTTCAGGGTTCTTTTTAGATACAATTGGCTTTAAGAACATGGTTTTATGTTTTGGCATTGTTTCCATTATTCTCGTAGCCTACTTTGCTGCGAAGCAATACAAAGGAACTAGTCAAAAATCAAAACTATCACTCTAAATCGATTTTGCTTTCCTTTATGAGGAAAGCTTTTGTTTTGTGTAAAAAGTACTTTTGAGATGTGATGGATGTCTATAAGTTAACCATAAACATACACCCCCGCAAGAAACTAGATTGTTTCGTATCTTCTAATAAAGAACGGTATTTTGTGTAAAAACAGAATAAAATCGACATTTTTCTGTAGGTTTCAACAAAATATGTAGAAAATAGGACTTTTGGAACTGTCTTTTAGTCCACCTCTTCTAAAGAATAAGGTTGTTAAAGCTTTATTTTATTAGGAATGGAACGAGGTGAACCAGATGCTGAGTGTCTTATTTGCAGCATATAAAAAAAGACGTTCTTTAGAAGAAAAAGTACTAAAAATTCAGAAGGGTGACAATATCCTTCGAAATGAATTAATCCAATCTTTTCAGCCTTTTGTTGCGAAGACAGTGTCTTCGGTTTGCAAACGTTATATAAATGATTCAGATGATGAGTTCAGTATTGGCTTAATTGCCTTTAATGAAGCGATAAATAAATATTGTCCTAAAAAGGGCAGTTCACTGTTGGCTTTTGCGGAAGTTATGATTAAGCGCCGAGTGATTGATTATATACGGACCCAATCAAAAGGACCTGATGTATTTTTAGAAGGAGCCGCTTCAGAGGAGGAAAGGGGAATTCCTGAATTCGGAGATGAAAAATCCATCGAGGAATATGAACAGCAGTTAGAATCAGAGAAAAGACGTGAAGAAATCAAGGCATATACATATCGCCTTCAAGAGTTTGGAATTACTTTTTCAGAACTAGCCAAAGCCTCTCCAAAGCATACTGATGCACGAATGACGGCCATCCATATCGCGAAGCTTTTGGTCCAAAATGAGAATTTGAATAATTTACTACTAACAAAAAAGCGGCTGCCGGTCAAACAATTGGAAGAGTTGGTTACTGTCAGCAGGAAAACAATCGAACGAAATAGAAAATATATTATCGCTGTTGCAATTATATTAAACGGAGAGTATTTATTTCTAAATGACTACGTAAAAGAGGGGATGGCGGAATGAAGAAGGGTGTCATTCTATCTGTGGATAAGCATTTTTTAACGTTGTTAACTCCTGAAGGTGAATTCCATCGCTCTAAGAAGGAAAAGGAATTATATGAAATTGGTAAGGAAATATACTTTTCTCCTTACGAAATTAAGAGGTCAAAGCCCTCAATGCGTTTCTATACAAGATCTGCTCTTGTTTCGGCAATTGTTAGTATCCTGCTGATCCTTTCATTTCTGCCAAGTTATTTTAATGAAAAGGTATTTGCATATGTGACCATCGACATCAATCCGAGTATAGAATTAAGTCTTAATGAAAATCTAAGAGTAGTGGACTTATACGGAATTAATAAAGAAGGCCTCATCGTGATAGAAAAGATAAAGGATTGGAAAGATACTGATGTTACGCTTATGACTAATAAGATTGTTAAAGCAACAAAGGATTCTGGTTATACGAAGAACAAGCAACAGATTCTTGTGACAACTACATTACTTGAAGATAATGAAGTACTAACACAGAAACTCGATAAAAAAATTGAAAGTATTTCCCAGCAGAAGATCGTACCAGAAGCTGACGTTAAAGTAATGAAAGCAACAGTTAAAGAACGCTCTAAAGCAAAAGAGCAAGGAATATCAACGGGTACGTATATTGAAAACAAGAGAAAGAAAGAGCAGAAAAAAGAACTAGATTCTGAAGAATCTACGCCCAGCAGTCTAAAAAAGACTCCAAGGCTAAGCGAAAACCGTGCCGCTGTCGAGAGAAAAAGTTTTAAACCAAGTACTGAAACTCCAACTAAACGAGAGAGTGTAAAAGTAGTCCCAAGTTCTAAAAGTCCATCTAAAACAAAGAGTGCAGATTTAGTCCCAAGTTCTGAGAGTTCAAGTAAAACAAATAAGGAAAAATCTAAGAATCCTGTTGTGAAGACAAAGAATACTAAGGTAGTGAAAGTCAAAAAGGTTGATTCTACTGCGAAACAGAAAGGTAAGCCTGAAACAAAGAAACAAAAAGCTGTGATTCAACAGAAAAATAAGAATCAGCAGCCAAAGGCAAACCAAAGCCAACAAATAAATAACCAAAAGACGAAAGAAAATACACGGTCCAGCCAATCAAATCAAAAGAAAAAAGAAACACCTGAAATGTTTATAAATGTAAAAAAAGAGCATCAACCTGACAAGAAAGAAGAGCAAAGAAACAAACCAATTCATCCTAAGAAACAGAGTGACTATGCCCCTGATAAACGGATGAAAGGGGAACATAATCAAAATGAAAGAGGAAATGAAAAACGAGAATATCGAACGCCGCATTAACATTTCTAATGAAAATAAAGCCAGGGCCATAGGGCAGCCTGGCCAAACTTAAAGTCCTATAAAGGACTTATGATTCGTATTTTATCCAATTTGATATGAAATTTTTATTTTCCTTTGAGTTGTTGTTGTGCTTGTTGGACAAGGCGTTTTGTAATTTCACCACCCACTGATCCATTAGACCGTGCGACTGTATCAGATCCAAGTTGAACACCAAATTCTTGAGCAATCTCGTATTTTATGGAATCAAGAGCTTGTTCAATTCCTGGGACTAAAAGTTTGTTACGGCTGTTAGCCATGTTGATCTCTCCCTGCTTATTTTTGTTACAGTAGTTAGCTACTGTCTTTTTATTATGGGAAGAATATAGTTTTTTAACCTGTGTTTGAATTGATTTTCAATGGAAACACATCCTTATTAAAGCAAACCTTAATCATTACTTGATTCAATCCATTCTTCTTTTAAAAGAACATTAGACAAATCTGGATAGGAACAGTAAAATGTAAGTGATTTGCTGCTAGGAAAAAATGAATAGATCAAACCTTAGCAGATGGAAAGGAACATCCTATGTGGGTTAAATTTAAAAAAAGATTGGCTAAACTGAGCCCGGTCCAAATCATTACTGGTTATTATTTTGCAGCAGTAAGTATTTCTACCATCTTGTTAAGTCTGCCGGTTGCCACCAAGTCTGGGGTTCAATGGACCTTTATAGATGCACTCTTCACGGCTGTCAGTGCGGTCAGTGTAACGGGTTTAAGTGTTGTGAATACAGTTGATACATTTAGTGTTACTGGAATATTTTTCCTTATGTTTATTCTTCAGTTTGGCGGGATTGGAATCATGTCTTTAGGGACATTTTTTTGGCTCCTATTACGCAAAAAGATTGGATTAAAGGAACGTCAATTAATCATGACGGATCAGAACCAAACACAACTTTCCGGTTCAGTAAAGTTGTTGATCGAATTAATTAAAATATTTCTAATCATTGAGTTTATCGGTGCAATTGTTTTGGGTATTCATTTTCTTAGTTATTATGTTGATTGGCGGGAAGCATTTCTTCACGGATTGTTCTTATCCATCAGTTCGACAACGAATGCTGGGTTCGATATTACTGGGTTATCCATGATACCCTATCATGGAGACTATTTTATTCAGTTTGTCTCTATCCTACTTCTAACATTAGGAGCAATAGGTTTCCCGGTCTTAATTGAAATAAAGGATTTTCTTTCAAGCCGTGATCGAACCTATAAGTTCAGATTTTCTTTGTTTACAAAAATCACATCAGTGACTTTTTTGTCCCTTGTTGTTGCTGGTACAGTACTCATTATATTACTTGAATTTAAAGGGTTTTTTGTTGGTAAAAGCTGGCATGAAACTTTCTTCTATTCGTTATTTATGTCCTCCAATACAAGGAGTGGTGGGCTGGCCACAATGGATGTGAGTGAATTTTCAGAAGCAACACTGCTTGTTATGAGTGGGATGATGTTTATTGGGGCTTCTCCGAGCTCTGTTGGCGGCGGAATTCGTACCACAACTTTCGCTGTAATGGTTTTATTTCTTTGGAATTATGCTCGTGGAAGAAAAACCATCAAAGTATTCAATCGTGAAATATATGAAGATGATATACATAAGGCAACGGCTGTTATGATGGGGGGGATCGTCCTTTGTACGGTTTCTACTTTTATCCTCTCTATTACAGAACAATTATCTTTAACAGACATCTTATTTGAGGTGTGTTCTGCCTTTGGATCCGTCGGATTATCAACGGGTGTTACGCCTGATCTAAGTAATATTGGGAAATTTGTTATTATGGTTTTGATGTTTATCGGACGGGTAGGGATTACCTCTTTTCTCTTAATATTAGGAAGACGGGAGAAAACAGATAATTACCATTATCCAAAAGAAAAAATCATTGTTGGATAGTAAAGGTCTAAAGAAAAAGATTGCTTTTCTCCAGTCCAAGTTTGGATGGGGAAAAGCAATCTTTTTTTATAAAGCATACCCAGAAAAAGAGTCAATTTAAATAATTCCTTTAAAATAAAGGAAACGCTTACATTAAGAGAGAATTATAATCTAACTAGTCTGTTAGTAATAGAAGGGGGAGAAATTGTTGGATTTTTTATATTCAGAGAAAACGCTTAAATTACGGGAAAAACTCGAACAGTTTATGAATGAGCATGTTTATCCAAATGAAAAAACGTATCTTGATCAGTTAAATCAAGGAGATTCTCGTTGGAATAGTATTCCGCCTATTATGAGTGAATTGACAGAAAGAGCGAAAAAAGCCGGATTATGGAACCTGTTTTTACCAGAAAGTGAGTACGGAGCAGGACTTACTAACCTTGAATATGCTCCACTATGTGAACTTATGGGTCGGTCCATGATTGGACCTGAGGTCTTTAATTGCAGTGCACCTGATACAGGGAATATGGAGGTTCTTGTTCGGTATGGGAGTGATAGGCAGAAGCTTCAATGGCTTCAACCGCTATTAAATGGGGAAATACGATCTTGTTTTTCAATGACTGAACCAGATATTGCTTCCTCAGATGCTGCGAATATTGAAGCACGCATTGAGAAAGAGGGCGATGAGTATGTAATAAACGGACGTAAGTGGTGGTCGTCTGGTGCTGGTGATCCGCGTTGCAAAATTGCGATCGTGATGGGTAAAAGTGATCCCAATGCTAGCCGTTATGAACAGCAATCCATGATTCTTGTTCCTTTGGATACACCTGGTGTGACAATTGAAAGGCTTCTCCCTGTTTTCGGTTATGATCATGCACCACATGGACACGCTGAAATATCTTTTGAAAATGTGAGAGTTCCAGCAGAAAATATTATTTGGGGAGAAGGAAAAGGTTTTGCTATCGCACAAGGCAGATTGGGACCTGGACGAATTCATCATTGCATGAGGTTAATAGGTGCTGCAGAACAAGCTCTAGAAACTTTATGTAAGCGGATACAAAAAAGAGAGGCCTTTGGAAAACCTTTGGCTAAGCAAGGTGTGATTCTTGAATGGGTGGCGGATTCTCGAATTGAAATTGAACAAGCAAGACTGTTAACCCTCAAAGCAGCTTATATGATGGATACAGTAGGTAATAAAGAAGCAAAAGCAGAAATTGCTATGATTAAAGTCGTTGCTCCATCGATGGCCCTACGGGTGATTGATCGAGCTATTCAAGCACTAGGAGGTGCAGGTGTATCAGCGGACTTCCCGCTTGCTGCTCAATGGGCAAATGCGCGAACACTGCGCCTCGCAGATGGACCAGATGAAGTGCATCGTGCACAAGTGGCTAAACTTGAGCTTAAAAAATATGATTCGTATAAGAAAGTTGAGGCCTAAGAATAAAGGGGTGATTGAAGATGAAAAGTCTCGAGTTATTTAATTTGACAGGTAAGACAGCCATTGTAACGGGGGGAGGCAGAGGTTTAGGGGAACAAATAGCGATGGGGTTGGCTGAAGCTGGAGCAAATATTGTCCTTTGCTCCCGCAAAAAGTCCGCTTGTGATGAAGTTGCCATAAAAATTGAAGAGCTTGGTGTAAAAGCATTGTCACTAACATGTGATGTGACTAAACAAGAAGATATCCAGCAAGTCATTGAAGAAACCAAAAGAGTTTTTGGTTCAATCGATATCTTAGTTAATAACAGTGGTGCCTCATGGGGAGCTCCAGTTGTTGATATGCCCCTAGAAGCTTGGCAGAAGGTACTGAATACGAATGTAACGGGAACGTTCTTAATGTCTCAGGCTGCAGGAAGAGTCATGATTGAACAGGGCGGAGGGAAAATCATCAATATCGCTTCTACTGCAGGTTTAGGCGGATCCCATCCAGATATCTTGGATGCGATTGGCTATAACACATCCAAAGGAGCAATTATTACGTTTACAAAAGACCTGGCTGTAAAATGGGGTCAATATAACATTAATGTTAACGCGATTGCACCTGGATTTTTCCCAACAAAAATGTCTAGGGTCATCATTGAACAAGAAAAAGATACGCTGCTTCGTTCTACTCCATTAAAAAGATTTGGAGGAGATGATGATTTAAAAGGCGCCGCATTATTTTTAGCATCCAATGCATCCAATTATATTACCGGAGATTGTCTTATTGTGGATGGGGGCAGTCACGCGGGATGATACTCATTACATTCTCACCTTTTAAAAAATAGAAATGGTGGAGGTATCAGTAGCAATGAATGAAAAAGTATGGTTATCAAAGTATACGGATTCTATTGAAAAGGAAATAAACATCCCTGACATCAGCTTACCTCAAATTCTCCTAGATCGAGCTCAGAAATATCCTCAAAATGCTGCAATCACTTTTTATGGCCGGAAAATTACCTATAAGGAATTATACACGGCTTCCATTGCGTTTGCCGCTTCCTTACAGCGTAAGGGCATTCAAAAAGGAGATAGAGTTGCTATTATGCTTCCGAATTGTCCACAGTATGTCATGGCTTATTATGGTGCTTTGGCAGCAGGGGCAATTATTACACAAATTAATCCGATGTCCGTTGAACGTGAGCTTGAATACATGTTAGAGGATTCAGGTGCCGAAACAATCGTTGTTTTGGACGGATTTTACCCTCTGGTTAAGAAGGTACAGCCTAATGTAAGTTTGAAAAATATAATTGTCGTAAGTCTCCAGCCTTCAGATCGTGATAGTAGTCCAGATCATTCTTTTGACGAATTTCTGAAACTTGGTCTTGGAAATTTCACACCTGTTGAACTAGATACGGAGCACGATATTGCTGTTTTGCAATACACAGGCGGGACAACAGGCCGCTCAAAGGGTGCTATGCTAACACATCGTAATATCTTTGCGAATGTTTTACAGACTTATGAGTTTTTCAAAGAGAGTACCGGAATTGGGAACGAACGATTTCTAACCATTATCCCTCTTTTTCATGTCTTTGGGATGAGCTCTGCTATGAACTATTCTATCTATACAGCCAATGATTCCATTATGCTGCCGCGTTTTGATTTAGAAGAGGTATTGAATACCATTAAGAAGGAGCAGCCAACGATCTTCCCAGGTGTTCCTACCATGTATGTAGCAATCAACAGTCATCCACGCGCTGAGGAGTATGGAATAAATTCAATTAGAGTCTGCAATAGTGGAAGTGCGCCAATGCCGATTGAGCTGCTTCGTGAGTTTGAGAAGAAGACAGGTTCAAAAATTTATGAAGGATACGGACTGACTGAAGCTTCTCCAGCTACACATTGTAACCCTATGTTCGCGGAAAGAAAGCCTGGAAGTGTAGGAATTGGATTTCCATCTACGGATTATAAAGTGGTTGATTTGGCCACGGGTACAGAGGAAGTCCCTGTTGGTGAACTAGGAGAATTAATTATTAAAGGACCGCAGATTATGAAAGGATACTGGAATATGCCTCAAGAAACTGCCGTGAGCTTGAAAGATGGATGGCTGTACACAGGTGACATCACTCGTGTTGACGAAGAAGGGTACTTATATATCGTCGATCGGAAAAAAGATCTCATTATTGCGAGCGGTTACAATATTTATCCGAGAGATGTAGAAGAAGTTTTATATGAACATCCTGCTGTACAAGAAGCGGTAGTCATTGGAGTTCCCGATAAGTACCGGGGAGAAAATGTGAAGGCGATTCTCGTTTTGAAATCCGGCCAATCGGTTGATGAAGTAGAACTAATCGAATTTTGCCGGCAAAACCTTGCTGCCTATAAAGTACCAAATTCTATAGAGTTCCGTTCGGAGCTTCCAAAAACGAATGTAGGAAAAATACTTCGAAGGGCTCTGCGTGAGGAAGTTATAAAGTAGTATAGACGAACTGTGCATCTAGGAGAGATTCTCCTGGATGCTTCTTAATCTCTCCATTTTCAGCTAATGGTTTCATGCCGAAGAGACTTCTTCAAATCGAGAGAGTGTCACCTATTTCTAATGGGGGTTCTGGGATAAAAGGAGGATAGCGATATGAATGAAATTCAGGTAAGTGTACGATTTAGTGAAACTGATGCGCTTGGACATGTGAACAATACTAGTTACTTTATCTATTTAGAGGAAGCTAGGATTAAGTTCTTTGAAACGGTTCGTGCAGGACTAGATGAAGCCGATTGCTCCTTTATTCTTGCATCAATAAAATGCGATTTTATTAACCAGGCATATTTTAATCAATTATTGACGGTAAAAACATGTGTGAACAGAATAGGGACAAAAAGTTTTGATTTGGAACAAGATATCGTCTGTTCGCAAACAAATCAGCTGATAGGCAGGAGTCAGTCCGTATTGGTGAATTTTGATTTCAAGAAACAAAAAAGCATCGTTCTATCCGATTCTTTAAGAGAAAAGCTGGATAAAAAAATCGTAATTAAGAATTGATTGTACAGGAGGAGAAAATGTATGCAGCATCCGCTTACGAGTGATACAGCAGCTGTTCGTTTGGGAGAAGAGCTGCCGTATAAAGAGTTAGAATTGTTTTTAAGAAGCAAGCTTGAACATCTGCCTGCCGATATACTCGAAGTTCAGCAGTTTCCAGCGGGCCATTCGAATTTGACGTACCAGTTGAAAATGGGTAAATGGGAAGCTGTGTTAAGAAGACCGCCGCATGGTCCAGTTGCACCAAAGGCACACGATATGCAAAGAGAATATAAAATTATATCGAGTCTTCAACCCCTTTTTTCACCTGCGCCTAAACCCATTCTTTTTTCTAATGATCAATCAATTATCGGGAGTCCCTTTTTCTTAATGGAAAGAAAAAGAGGCTTGGTAATAGACGGAACATTTCCCAAGGGTATAGAGCCAACCGCTGAAATGAATAGGCGGATTTCAGAAATTATGGTATCCAAATTAGTTGAACTACACGCTATTCCCTTTCAACAAACTTCTTTGCTTGAAATTACTAAGCCTGAGGGATTTATGGAACGCCAGGTGCACGGCTGGATTAGACGCTATGAACGGGTGAAAACGGATGAAAATCCCGCTGTTGTTCCACTTGCAAAGTGGCTGACAGCTAACATTCCTAAACGGCATGAATTTGCGGTCATTCATTATGATTATAAATTGAATAATATGATGTTTAACGAAGATTTCACCAGTATGGAAGGGCTTTTTGATTGGGAAATGGCAACAATTGGCGACCCCCTCGCTGACTTGGGAGTCGCACTGGGTTACTGGATCGGTAAGAGTGATCCAACAATTATTCAAAATGGACCCGGCAGATCGGTTACAATGTTGGATGGTTTTCTTGACCGAAGTGAATTTATCAATCTGTATGCAAGAAAAAGCGGTCGGGACGTCACACATATTAATTTTTACCTAGCCTTTGCTTTCTTTAAGTTGGCTGGAATTTGTCAACAAATTTTTTATCGATATAAATTGGGGCAAACAGATGATCCGCGATTTGCCTCGCTCAATGAATATGTAAATAGTCTGATGATTCATGGGTTATCGATTATTGAAGGTGAGCTTTGATATGGCTGTAAGAAAGGTACATGTGTTAATGAAAAAAGAGGACATTCACGCAGAAAAGATCGCATGTAATAAGGTGGTAGTAGTCCTCGATATCCTTTTAGCTACTACTTCTATTGTCAGCGCACTAGATAATGGAGCTATACAAGTCATCCCCGTCATCGATGCAGAGGAAGGGGTGCGGATATCTCAGCAAATTGCAGCCGACCGTTTTATTTTAGCTGGAGAACTAGATGCAAAACCACTTGAAGGATTTAGGTATCCTAATCCGCTTGAACTCAATAAAGAGGTGAAGGGGAAGACATTAATCCTTTCTACTACGAATGGTACGATAGCACTTAGGAAAAGTAATGCAGCTGGAAAAGTATATATTTCAAGCTTGTTAAATAATTTTTTTGTAGCCCAAACGACTTTGAAAGAAGATCCTGAACAAACCATTGTCATTGTTTGTTCAGGAAATGCGGGTGAAGTAAGCCTTGAAGACTTCTATGGTGCTGGTCACTTTGTCTCTTGTCTGCTTGAACAGACATCTGTTAGCCTGAAACTTTCGGATGCCGCACTTTCCGCACTGTCTTTTTATCGTGGTTGGCAGGGAGACGCAGCTCATGCCTTGCAATCGTCTAAGGTAGGCAGGCTTTTGTATAAACACAGCCGTGAAGTATTGTCCTTTGCAGCTGATAAGGGAAGCGTACATATGGCTCCTATGCTCATCAATGGCGTGATTACAAATACGTCAGGTGTTGAGTTGCGTACAGATCGTTTATAAAAGGGGATCAGTCCTCGGTCTCCAGATTAGGTAAAGGAGGAAAAAGGTATGAAAGCTATTCAATTCAGTAGATACGGTGGTCCAGAAGTATTGGAATATATTGATGTAGAGAAGCCAAAGCCGGCTGATCATGAGGTGCTTATATCGGTTCATACAGCAGGTGTAAATTATGCAGACACAGCCAGACGCCGTGGGCAATATGTTGTTCCCACATCTTTGCCATTTATTCCAGGAGCAGAAGTTGCAGGAATTGTTACGGAAATTGGTGCTAAGGTTACGAGGGTTCAGACCGGTGCGAGAGTAGTCAGCTTAATTGAATCAGGCGGGTATGCGGAATATGCTGTGGCTAATGAAGACACGGTTATAGAATTGCCGAACAGTACTGATTTTTATCAAGCGGCTGCACTGCCTTTACAAGGTTTAAGTGCTTATCATATTCTAAAAACGATGGGACGTATTGAGCCTGAGGAAACGGTATTAATTCATGCCGCTGCTGGAGGTCTTGGCACTATTGCCATCCAGTTAGCTAAACTATTTGGAGCAGGTAAAGTAATTGCAACGGCAAGTTCACCTGAAAAACTTCAACTGGCAGAGAGCATGGGGGCAGACGTACTGATCGACTATACCAAAGCTGATTGGGATAAGAAAGTTATGGAGGCAACAAATGGACGGGGTGTTGATTTAGGGTTGGAAATGGCTGGTGGAGATACCTTTAGACATACACTTAAATGCTTGGCACCGATGGGTAGAGTTGTGGTCTATGGTAATGCCAGTGGTGTGCCATATCAATTTGACCCTACGAAGCTTATGCGTCGAAATCAATCAGTGATTGGCTTTTTTCTGCCGCAGATTATGAAAAATCAAGAACTGTTAACGTCGAGCATGAATGAATTGTACACCTATGCAGCTTCAGGGAAGCTAAAACTGACAATTGGCGATGTGTATTCCTTAGATCAAGCTGCAAAGGTCCATGAGGCATTCCAATTAAGAAAAACACTAGGCAAGCTAATTATAGAAATAAAAAAATAGTGAAGCTGTCTTGTAGTGAGTAATCAGGACTTTAATTTTTGACCGTATAAATTCTCCTCCATTCGCCCCATTCTAATATAGGCGGTGTACCGCTTAAAGCAATAGATCAGTAAAGAAAGGGTGTTCTGAATGAAGAGAAAAGCCAATGTAGACGGTGCAGTTAAAACCAGCAAGACACCAAAGCGTAATCAAGGAGAAAATGAATTCTCTAATGAATTTGCCGCAGATGAAAACCCGATGAAGGGTGCAAATCGGAATTCTAAACATGGACGAGAAGGCAAATGAAGAAGAAGCAGAAAAATAAAGAAGATGACAAAAAGACAGAAATGCTTAGTAAAAGTAGAGAAGACTTTGGTATGGAATTTTCAGGAGATTTAAATGCCGCAAAGATCTATGATTTGCTCAGTTCTGATAAGCCAAAAAAATAAGGAATCCGGCCATACTCTGGCCGGTCCCTTTATCTTATTTATTTATTGAGAAAACGGCTGTTCCAATCCCTGACGGATCAAAATAAGCAAGCATTGTACATTGGCTTCTGTTTAATTCACCAGTATTTAAATACTGTGATAAATTGAAAGGTACTTCTTCTAGCATGGTATGCTTATACATCTCTTTCTCTGTTAAGCCGAGGTTGAGAAAATCTGTTCCAAGCCTGTTGGGATGTTCTAATACAGTAGAATAAACTGCTGAACGCTCCAGCTTATTGTAGGATTGTTCCCACCAAGGTTTTCTAGGTTTATACTTATGCGTTTTGAAATAGTCATATTTCATTAGTCCGAGGACCACATCTAAATCTTCAATTTCTTTATCCTCTAAAAATTGATAGAGCCTCTTGAATAAATCTTCTAATTGGTGACCAATTCTCGACCAGCCTCTCTCTTCCCAATATGTTCCGAATTCTTGGAAGAAATCAAATGGTGACGAAAAGACATTTGTGACGAGATACTCTACAGCAGCATTCATTCGATGATCGTTCCAGTATTTCTCTAACACATCTTCAACCTGTTTTATACGGATAATGTCATCAAATGATAGAACATTATTCGCTAAAATTTCATAGGGTGCGTGATCACTGTATATATACTGATGATCGTTGGCACGAATTCGTAAACCAGTGCCCCGAAGCATTTTTAAAAAGCCTAGCTGTAGTTCTTCAGGACGCATGGCAAACACATCGTTAAAGGTTTTACGGAAAGAATGGTAATCTTCTTCAGGAAGGCCGGCAATTAAATCCAAATGCTGGTCAATTTTTTTCCCTTCTTTAACCATCGTAACCGTACGAGACAGTTTATCAAAATTCTGTCGGCGTTGAACCAGTTCATTTGTTTGATCATTGGTCGACTGAACACCAATCTCAAAACGGAACAATCCTGCAGGTGCATTGTCATTCAAAAATTGGATGACCTCTGGCCGCATGATATCAGCGGTAATCTCAAATTGAAAGACGACGTCTTTGCGGTGCTCATCAATTAAAAACTGAAACATTTCCATGGCATAACTACGACTGATATTGAAGGTCCGGTCAACAAATTTAATGGTTTTTGCTCCATTATCCATTAAGTAACGAATATCTTCCTTAATCTTTTCCCTGTCGAAGTAGCGGACACCTACCTCAATAGACGACAAACAGAATTGACAACTGAATGGGCACCCTCTGCTCGTTTCAATATAGGTGACACGTTTACCTAATTCAGCTCGATCTTCTTCAAAGCGATATGGTGAAGGAATCGATTTCAAATCAAGTTTACCATTCTGTGGATGAACAACGTTTTTCCCATCGCGTCGGTAGGCGATTCCACCAATTTTAGAAAAATCATTCTCTCCATAAATCGCAGCTAAAAGGGACTTAAAGGTAATTTCACCTTCACCAACTACGATGAAATCTACTTCCGGTATCCGCTCGAGCCACTCTGTTACGTCATAGGTAACTTCCGGTCCACCAAGAATGATACAAAGGTCTGGTTGAATTTTTTTTAGAGCTTGGATAACTTTAATGGTTTCTTCGATATTCCAAATGTAACAGCTGAACCCAATAACATCCGGTTTTTTAGAATAGAGGTCACTGACGATGTTTAAAATGGGATCCTTAATAGTATATTCTGCTAGCTGAACAGGGAATTCAGGTTCTGCATAGGCTTTTAAATAGCGAATGGATAAACTAGTGTGGATATATTTAGCATTTAACGTACACATAATGGTTTTCATAAACGTTAAAAAGACTCCTTTCAAACCGTGAAAAACTTTGGATCTAACGGTTTATTTTACCATAGTATTGTCATAAAGAAAGCTAAACTAACTTCCAGATAATCGAAAAAAGTGTGATATTTATCCAATGCTTATATAATAAAAAGATAAATGGATAGAGTGGGGAGAAATTGGAGATGGATTACAAGAAAATTAAATCTAAGAAAATATATGAGCAGGTTGCCGACGCAATTTTTGAAAGTATCAAGAACGGACAGCTTAAACCGGGAGAAAAGATGGATTCAATAGAGCGGTTGGCGGAAAACTTTCAGGTCGGTCGTTCTGCCATACGGGAAGCGCTGAGTGCGCTGCGCTCGATGGGGTTAATTGAATTAAAGCAGGGTGAAGGGACCTATGTTAAGGAATATGATTCTACTATAGCCTTACATACATCGATCTTAATGACGAAACAGGATATCCTGCATTTATTAGAAGTGAGGAAAATTCTTGAAACAGGTGCGGCTGCATCTGCTGCTGCTAAATACGAAATAGGTGATGAAATTCCAATTGAACAGGCTTATCGTGACATGAAAAATGCGAGAGGAAATCAAGCGCTCGGAGAAGAAGCTGATTTATTATTTCATCTGGAAATTGCTAAAGCATCGAAAAATCCACTATTAGTAGATTTAATGCATCAGGTTTCTGGAATGATGATTGAAACAATGAGAGAAACAAGAAGAATTGCCCTGTTTGGCACAGAAACAACTATTAATCAAATTAATGAGGAACATGTAGAAATCATCAAGGCAATTAAAGCTAAGGATTCACACGCTGCAAGGTCAGCCATGATGGAACATTTAGAGAATGTGGAGAAAGTACTGACTCACTTTCTTGATACCCAAAAATAAGTCACTTTATGAGGGTTGGCATATTTTCCAAAATTGTAAAAAATGGTATAGTTTTACTAGATAAAAAATAATCTAAAGAGGATTGAGTGTTTTTTATCTAAGTCATCTGATGACCTGTTGAATTATATGTACAATCAGGATTGGAGGAATGAGAATGAAAGTGACCCTGTTTTCTACATGCCTAGTTGATATGTTTCAGTCCAATGTTGGGAAAGCAACAGTAGAGTTACTTGAACGCTTAGGATGTGTGATCGAGTTTCCAGAATCACAGGTTTGCTGTGGACAGCCAGCGTATAACAGCGGATATGTTAATGAAGCTAAAGAACCTATGAAGCGGATGATCGAAACCTTTAAGGATGCTGAATATATTGTTACTCCTTCAGGGTCATGCGCAGCGATGTTTAAGGAATATCCGCATGTTTTTAAAGGTGATGAAAAGTGGGAGCAAAAGGCGATATCAATCGCTGAACGGACGTATGAACTATCACAATTTATTGTAGATGTATTAAAAATAGAAGATGTTGGAGCAAGACTAGAGGGGACAGCCGCCTATCATACATCCTGTCATATGACTCGTCTTCTCCATGTGACAGACGCTCCGTTTACCTTGCTTAAACATGTGAAGGGGCTTGAAGTGGTTCCATTGCCTGGTGCACATAATTGTTGTGGATTCGGAGGTACGTTTTCAGTGAAAATGGGACAGATTTCCGAACAGATGGTTGATGAGAAGGTGATGAATATCAGTGGTACAAAAGCAGATTATCTCATTGGCGGTGATGCCGGCTGCTTAATCAATATTGGCGGACGTATTGAGCGAAAAGGAATGCCAATCAAGTCTATGCATCTCGCTGAAGTACTGAACAGTCGTTGATAGATAAAAAGAAAAGGAGTGTAGCATATGCCAATGAAAATCGGCTCGGATAATTTTAAAGAACGGGTGGATTCCGGGATTCAAAATGATTTTATGCGGGCAGCCGTATCAGGTGCTCAAGAACGTTTGCATGGGCGGAGATTGGCTGCTGCCGAAGAACTCGGTAACTGGGAGGACTGGCGCTCTCATGGTGAAGAAATCAGACAGCATGTGCTGGAGAACCTTGATTTCTATCTAAATCAGCTAGCTGAAAACGTTGCCAAACTTGGAGGCCACGTATTTTTTGCCGAAACTGCAGATGATGCAAACGCATATATTAAAGAAGTGATTCAAAAAAAGAATGGCAAAAAAGTAGTTAAATCCAAATCCATGGTGACAGAGGAAATTAATTTAAATGCAGCACTTGAAGAAGTTGGCTGTGAGGTACTTGAAACAGATCTTGGTGAATATATTCTTCAAATTGATGATCATGATCCACCTTCCCATATCGTTGCTCCGGCACTTCATAAAAATAAAGAGCAAATTCGCGATGTGTTCAAGGAAAAGCTGGGCTATACGAAAACGGAAAATCCAGATGAGCTGACTGCCCATGTTCGGGAAATTCTTCGAGAAAAGTTTCTGCAAGCTGATATTGGGATAACCGGCTGCAATTTTGCAGTTGCTGAGACGGGATCTATTTCGTTAGTAACAAATGAAGGTAATGCTGATCTTGTCACAAGCCTCCCTAAAACACAGATTACTGTAATGGGAATGGAACGGGTGGTTCCAACTTATGAGGAACTTGAAGTCCTTGTCAGTCTTTTAACAAGGAGCGCCGTAGGCCAAAGACTTACGAGCTATATCACGGTATTGACCGGACCTAAACAAGTTCATGAGGTAGATGGACCAGAAGAGTTTCATTTAGTCATCGTTGATAATGGACGTTCTAAAATTCTTGGTACAGAATTTCAATCCGTTCTACAATGTATTCGTTGTGCTGCTTGTGTGAATGTTTGTCCGGTATACCGGCATGTAGGAGGGCATGCATACGGCTCAATTTATTCAGGACCAATTGGAGCGGTTTTATCACCTCTTCTCGGCGGTTATGAAGATTATAAAGAACTTCCATATGCTTCTACCCTTTGCGCCGCGTGTACGGATGCCTGTCCAGTTAAAATTCCTCTTCATGAACTTCTCTTACGCCACAGGCAGGTAATCGTTGAAAAAGAGGGGAAAGCCCCCATATCAGAAAAGCTGGCAATGAAGGCGTTTGGTTTAGGTGCTGCTTCACCTATGCTCTATAAATTTGGTTCTAAAATTGCGCCATCTGCAATGAGTCCGTTTACAACGGGGACAAGTATTTCTAAAGGACCGGGTCCACTAAAAGCGTGGACGGAAAGCAGAGAATTTCCAGCGCCTAATAAGGAACGATTCCGTGACTGGTTCAAGAGTCGTGATAAGGAAGGGGAAAAATCATGACAGGTATAATACAAAATCGAGATGTGTTTATGAAAAATATAGCCCGTCAATATGGTAGAACTTTTAAAAAAGAAGTGAAACGGCCGGATTGGGCGTATCGACCACAAGATGAGGTAATGAAATCAGCATCCACCGAAGATCTCTTATTCGTTTTAAAGGAACATTGTAAGCGGATTCACACAGACTTTTATCAAACAAGTGTATCCGATCTTCCAACTACACTACGGTATGTGATCAACGAATTTGGCGGAGGACGGATTATCCTCCCAAAAGATAATCGATTTATGGAATATGGACTTTCAGAGTCAATGGCCGATCATCATGTGGATGTATGGGACTATACAAAGGGAAGAGAAAATATCAAGCTTGCTGAAAGAGCCAATATCGGTATTACATTCAGTGAAATAACACTAGCCGAATCAGCTACGGTCATATTATTCAGTGACCTTAATAAGGGAAGGTCGGTTTGTATGCTCCCTAGAACTTATATCTCTATTATTCCAAAAAGCAGTATTGTTCCAAGGATGACTCAAGCAGCACAACTTATTCGGAAAAAAGTTGAAAATGGTGAAATCCTTCCTTCCTGTATAAACTTTATTACAGGACCGAGCAATTCAGCTGATATAGAAATGGACCTCGTTGTCGGTGTACATGGACCTGTTAGAGCAGCTTATATTATAGTTGAAGATAAATAAAGCCAACAAAAAAAACCTCA
The DNA here is from genome assembly GCF_038002765.1 of Peribacillus sp. FSL H8-0477. Taxonomy (NCBI): domain Bacteria; kingdom Bacillati; phylum Bacillota; class Bacilli; order Caryophanales; family Bacillaceae; genus Peribacillus; species Peribacillus sp. FSL H8-0477. The sequence goes on from NZ_JBBODE010000002.1 coordinate 1,255,700, forward strand.
AAATCTTGAGGTTTTTTTCTGTGATTAATTGTTTGCCAATTTATCAATCTGTTTTTTAACTGTGTGGAACGAGTGACGAATATTCTTGACTAATCCGATGGTGCGACTGACTTTCAATTCAATAATAGGCTGTGCCAGTGAGGCTGTTAAACGGCTAGAGAGAATCATTGTAATAATCAATGATAGGCATCCAAGCAGCAGGAAGCTCTCGACATTTGTGAAGTAGCTTTGCATCTCACTTTCACGGAATGTACGAACAAGAAAACCGTGTAATAAGTAAACATAAAGTGTCTGTGTTCCCCAATTAGTAAAGAAGTGTTTTTCTTTAGGGATAAATGAAAGGAAACAAAAAGTCATTAAGACACTTAACCCATAAAATCCGAGTCGTTTGAACATAGAGATTAAACTTGCTTGTTCAAGCTCCGAATAGGGTTTAGAACCAAGGAGCCATTTGTAGTTAATATCAGGCATTAAATAAAAGAAAGCAAAGACAATGACCATAATCAATAGTGAGGTAACTCGTATCTTAGTAGAAAAAAGTTTTTGTAAAGAATTTTTACTAAGATGGTAGCCGATTAAGAACATTGGAAAGAAAACGAACGTTCTAGATAGACTTAAGTAATTACTTACCCAATCAACATACCCAATCAACAGGGCAATAAGAATCGAAAGTGTAATAGCTAACAAAGGTTTCAGTTTGGCAAAGCCGAGCAGCATGATGTTCCAGCAGAATAAACTAATGAGGAACCATAAAGCCCAATTGGGATCAAATAAATCAAGCTGGAATGTATCTTTTCTATATAAAAAATAATAAAAAACCGTATAGATTACTTGAAAAATGATATAGGGAAGAATTAATTTCTTAGTTATTTTTGCTAAATAACCTTTCTTATAATAGCCTTTTGCAAAAAATCCTGAGACTAGAATAAAGGCAGGCATATGAAAAGTATAGATGGTTTTATAAAGTGCATAAATGAGTTCATTATCATTAATAAAGCTGTTTAATAGATGTCCAAAGACAACAAAGCCCATTAATATAAATTTAGCATTATCGAAATAATAGCTGCGCTTATTCATGATTGCCTCCTTTGTATAGATAGCCGATGAGAAGTCTCTCCTTCATTACCCGATTTAATAGTTAAAAAACCTTTACGCTAAAAAAACCACGTTAGACCTATGTATTTTGCTTTAAACAAATCAACCTAACAAATTATAGCGAAATTAAAATGAAGATTAAACTAAACCTATTTTCCTATTTTTAGCTATTAGGTAGGAATAATATGGTATTTTGTTGAATTATGGAAATGAATTGAGCATTTTAGGGGATGAATAGAATGGTGGGAAAAACTGAAGATTTTCTTCGGATACAGCAGGAAAATCATACGTTATTGAGCCTTATTCAACAATATAAAGCGATTTTTGATCAAGCTTTTGAACCGTTTATTCTTACTGATGGTGAAAATCAAATTTGTTTTGTTAATCAACCAGCATGCAGTCTTTTTCAAGAAACAGAAGAAAATTTATTAGATGCTAAAATAACCGACCTGTTTACTGGAGCGGTAGCTTCTACGCTTTCTGCAGAAGATATTTATCCTTATACAGAAGGTAAGTACCAATGGAAGATACAACTTAGAGATGGTGCGATTAAGTCGATTGAATGCATCGTTCTGACGCTTAATATAGAGGGACATAAGTTATATAAAATAAAAGACATTACATCCGAACATCTGGCAGAACAGGAGAAACAAATGTCGATGAAAATGTTTAAAGATATGTTTCATCAGGCAGTCGACTGTATTGCAATCTATGACAGCAGTGGAATGGTAATGGATGTTAATGATGCTTTTTGTCAAGCTCTTCAATTAGAAAAACGACAAATTGTCGGAAAAAAAATCAACACATTGGTCACTGCTGCGTACATAGAAGAGTGGCATAAAGGAATTCTTCATGTACATCATTCAGGTTCGTATAAGGGCGATGTAGAAATGGTTTCAAAAGGAAAAGTGATAAGTTTTGATTATACAACCAGCTCAAATAACATGAATGGGTTATTTATGTCTATTTTTAGGAATGTTACGGAAAGACGATTAATGGAACAGAAACTTAAGAAAAGTGAACGAATTACTCAAGAATTATTAGAACAATCGATGGATGCCATCCTTTTCTCGGACAAGAACAATATTATTTTCAGGGTAAATGATGCTGCCTGTAAAATTTTCGAAAACAACAAGGAAGATCTAATTGGGGGGAAAATCAGTCATTACATTTATAAAAAAGATGAGAAATACAATCAATTACTAGAGCATTTTGCAAAAGAAGGTTCAGTTCGTGGAGAACTATTTTTTAGAATGCCTAATAAACAGATTAAACTCCTTGAACTAACATCAAAGAAGCATGGAGATGAAGGTTATAATTTGACGATTCTTCGGAATGTGAGTGAACGCTGGCGGATTGAAACGGAGCTCAGAGATAGTGAACGAAAATTCCGCAAGATATTTGAAGGTTCCTTAGATGGGATGATTCTGTGGAAATCATCCGAATTTATCGATATAAATGAAGCCGGTTTAAAAATACTTGAAATGTCAAAGCAGGAGTTGCTTCAAATTTCTATTCATTCACTAGTGGAAAAGAACTCGGTAAATAGAAAGTCAATACAAAATCATTTGGAAATGGTCTTCCGAAATGGGTCAGAAACTTCAGTTATGCCCTTAGTGATGCGAAATGGTAAAACGAAACATTTAGAGATATCAACCAGAGAAAATTTATACTCTGGCTTGCACCTTACCATCATTAGAGATGTTACCGAAAATCTTGTCATGCAGGAACAAATTCGTAAATCAGATACTTTGAGTGTAGTGGGAGAGCTCGCTGCAGGAATTGCACATGAAATAAGAAACCCGATGACTGCAGTAAAAGGATTTATTCAATTACTGCAGACGAGTGTTAAAGAAGATTTTAGTACCTATTTTCATGTAATCACGACTGAACTGAACCGAATCGAGACGATTATTACAGAATTTCTAGTTTTGGCTAAACCACAAGCTGTACATTATTTTAGTCAAAACATTAATAGCATTATGCTAGAAACACTTGAATTGATGGGCGCACAGGCACTGCTAGAAAATATTCAGTTTGAGAGTGATTTTGAGGAAAAGGAATTCCCAGTTTTTTGTGAGGCAAACCAACTTAAACAGGTGTTCATTAATATTTTAAAAAACGCTATTGAAGTGATGCCTTCTGGAGGCATTGTTCGGGTGAAATCAAGAAGGTGGGGGACTAACCAAGTTCAAATTACGATAACAGATGAAGGCCAAGGAATCCCAGAAGAAAAAATTAAAAAGCTAGGCGAACCTTTTTATACCACAAAGGATAGGGGAACGGGTCTGGGGCTTATGGTGAGTTATAAAATTATTGAAGAACATTCAGGTGTGATTAAAGTGGAAAGTGAAATAGGTAAAGGGAGCAGCTTTCATATTCGTCTCCCTCTTTATAAAGAAAAAAATACGTAACATTTTAAAAAAAGGCTGCGGACGCAGCCTTTTTTGTCATTCCTGATGCCATCTTTTCAGCACAGTATCAGAAGGAAGAAGGAGAGTGAAAATACCTAACAAAGGCAGAAATCCAATCCATTTAATAGTTGATGTAATACCTACAAAATCAGCTGCCATACCAAGTACCACGGATCCAACCGCTCCCATGCCAAATGCAAATCCTACCGTCAGCCCAGCCATGGTTCCGACTTTTCCCGGAAAGAGTTCTTGAGCGTATATAACTGTTACGGAAAAGCTAGTCATTATAACGAATCCTGCAAGTAATAAAAGGATGATGATGACTGAAGAAGATACATACGGCAGAATAATGGTAAAGGGAGCACTGCCTGCAAGAGAAAAGAAAATGATGTTTTTTCTGCCAAATCGGTCTGCTAAAGGACCTCCTAAAAAGGTTCCTAAAGCTCCAGCAGCCAAAAATGCAAAAAGATAAAGCTGTGAGGAACGAATAGTAAAATGATAATCGTGAATTAGATAAAACGCGTAGAAGTTAGTCATACAAGATATATACCATGATCGAGCAAAGATCAAAAAGAGGACAATACCTAACGCTTTGTAGATTTTTTGTTCAGGTTTTTTTGTCTGTTGTTTAGTAACCTTTTTTCCTATTGGAAAAGAAGATAGTCGTTCTTTGTACCAATTGGCGATTAAAACTAAAAGAAAGACAGCGAGTAAAGCAACCGGTACAAACCATAGGGCTCCTTTTTGCCCATATGGCAGCAGGATAATCGCCGTTATTAAAGGTGCCAGTGCTTGGCCAGTGTTCCCGCCAACTTGATAGATTGATTGAGCAAGCCCTCGCCTTGTTCCACCCGCCATAAAGGCAACACGTGATCCCGCCGGGTGAAAAATGGCAGAACCAATTCCAATTAACATGACCGAGAACAAAATAACGGTATAGGATGGGGCTAGTCCTAAAAGGAGCATTCCGCATAGTGTACTTCCCATACCAAGAGGCAGGGCATATGAAAGAGGAAATGAATCCGTGTACCAACCAAAAATCGGCTGCATAACTGAAGCTACCATGTTTAAGGAAAAAGCAATCAAGCCAAGCTGGGTATAACTGAGTCCAAGAGATGTTTCAAGAATAGGAAACATGGCAGGCACAACAGCTTGGAGTGAATCATTGAGTAAGTGGCAGATGCCCATAATTATCAGAATTCCATACGAAGTCTTAGAAGGAAGTTGTGCAGCTGTAGTCGATGATTCCATATGCTGCTCCTTTCTGACAAGTGGTGATGGTATTTTCCATTATATATTAAAATAAACAGTAAAAGGGAGAGATAATGGAGTGAATTGACAAGGTAGATTGTTTTTATTATAATTAATTTGAATTCGAGATATTTTAAAAAAGGATGTGAAAACAATGGGAAATGACAGCATCCAGCAGTCTCTAAAATTATTTATCGTCCTTTCCAGAGCCCACAGATCAATGAATGATGTTGTGAATAAATATATTGCAAAACAAGGATTAAATCCGACTGAATTTGCAGTACTAGAGCTTCTGTACCATAAAGGAGAACAGCCACTTCAACAAATTGGGGGTAAAATTCTCCTTGCCAGTGGAAGTATTACGTATGTAGTAGATAAACTTGAGCAAAAAGAATTTCTTGAGCGAATTGCCTGTAAAAATGACAGACGTGTCACCTTTGCCAAAATTACTGAAAAGGGCAAAATCTTTATTGAAAGTATCTTCCCAGACCACGAAAAGAAAATTGATGACATTATGAATGTTTTGACTTCTGAAGAAAAAGAAATGGCTACTGAACTAATCAAAAAGATTGGCTACAATGCCTTAGATCAAGAACAATAATAACCTTCCTATATGGAAGGTTTTTTGTTCTTCACAGGAAGTATTGCTGGGAAATAACTATGCCCTAGGTGGTATTTATTGACTGTAAATAGTGCCCAGACGGGAATACGCTGCCTCTAGACGGGAATATACAAGAACCAGACGGGATTAACGAGGTCTCAGACGGGAATAAGGGCAGTCCAGACGGGATTAACGACATAAATGGGTAAAAAAAAGAGAAATACCCCCTATATAAATAGGAGTCATCTTGATTTCAAAATTAGATTTACAATTAAACACCTAATTTTTCAATGAAGCTCGATTGAACTAATCAATACAGTAATGAAATCCAGCTCAATTATGCTAAACTTTACATCTCTAAGAAGGGATATCACTAGTTTAATAGAATACATAGTATGATGCATTATATGTAAATTAAGAGAGTGGAGTGAATAGAATGAAATTCGAAACATTTGAATACAAACGGCCTGTGTTGGCTGAAGTGAAAGAGTCTTTTACTCAAGCTCTGAATACATTTATGGAAGCAGAGAATGTAAAAATGCAGGGACAAGCGATGAATGAAATAAATACTTTGCGAAATAGTGTGAACAGCATGTTTGCCCTTTGTTCCATTAGACACTCAGTTGATACAACCGATTCTTTTTATAAAACGGAAATGGATTATGTAGATGAAGTAGGTCCGGAGTTAGAAGATCTAGAATCACAGTTTTATCAAGCGTTAGTAAGCTCTCCTTTTCGAAAGGAACTTGAAGCGGAGTACGGCAGTCAATTATTTGCTTTGGCAGATGCACAGCTTAAAACGTTTTCACCGGAAATTATTCCGTTACTTCAGCAAGAAAATCGTCTGACGACACAATACTCACAGCTAATTGCTTCAGCCAAAATAGATTTTGAAGGGGAAGAAAGAACGCTTGCTCAGCTTCAGCCTTTCACAGAGTCTTCTGATCGGAATATTAGAAAAGGCGCGAGCCATGCTTATTTTGGTTTTTTTGAAGAAAATGAAAAGCAGTTGGATGATATCTATGATCAGCTTGTAAAGGTCCGGCACGAGATGGCATTGAAGCTAGGTTATAAAAACTTCGTTGAACTAGGGTATTATCGAATGGCCCGGACTGATTACAATGCTGAGAATGTTGCGAACTATCGTAAACAAATCAAGGAATCGGTTGTTCCGCTGGTTAGTAAGTTGATGAAACGCCAAGCCAATCGTCTGAATCTTGACCATCTTACCTATTATGATGAAACTTTTGAATTTCAAACAGGCAATGCTGTACCTAAGGGAGATGCAGATTGGATTATTGAAAATGGCAGAAAGATGTACCAGGAGCTTTCACCTGAAACAGCTGAATTCTTTGAATTTATGATCGAAAATAACTTGATGGACCTTGTTGCTAAAAAAGGAAAAGAAGGCGGAGGGTATTGTTCGTTTATTGAGGATATGCAAGCACCGTTTATCTTTTCCAATTTCAATGGGACTTCAGGGGATATTGACGTGTTGACCCATGAGGCGGGACATGCATTCCAAGTATATAGCAGCCGTTCGTTCACGGTTCCTGAATACTACTGGCCAACCTTTGAGGCTGCTGAGATTCATTCAATGAGTATGGAGTTTTTAACCTGGCCATGGATGGAGTTATTTTTTAAAGAAGATACAGATAAATATAAGTTCTCACATTTAAGTGGTGCGCTTACCTTTTTACCATATGGAGTGGCTGTAGATGAATATCAGCATTTCGTTTATGAAAATCCTGAAGCCTCACCTGCTGACCGTAAGCAAGCATGGAGAGATATAGAAAAAATCTATCTTCCGAATCGTGATTATGAGGGGCAGGAATTTCTTGAAAACGGCGGATATTGGCAGCGCCAAGGCCATATTTATTCTACACCTTTTTATTATATTGACTATACGCTAGCCCAGCTATGTGCATTCCAATTTTGGAAACGTTCAATTGAGGGAGACGAAACAGCTTGGGAGGATTATATCCGTTTATGTAAGCTTGGAGGCAGTCAGTCTTTCTTGGAGCTTGTTGAATCCGCACATCTTGTATCACCATTTGAAGAAGGAGCTGTTCAATCAGTAACTGCCGTTATTGACAAGTGGTTGTCTTCAATTGATGATGAGAAACTGTAAATAGGATAAGGTTGAAGAGAAGCTGTTTCTTTTTCTGGACAGCTTCTCTTTGTCGTTCAAAAGAGGGAAAGCCTGTCTTAAATATCCTCCCTGTCACATATACTCTTTAGGAGGGGGGATATAATGCGTGCAAGGTGGACAGGCGCCTTCCAAATTGCTGCAGTTTATGTAGGAACGGTCGTCGGTGCGGGGTTTGCAACTGGAAGAGAAATAGCAGAGTTTTTTACTAAATATGGATTTTTAGGCTTTTTGGGAATCTTAATTGCCGGATATATATTTATTTATACGGGTTCAAAAATGATGATCTTATCGGCACGTGCTCAAGCACGGACGTATGAAGAATTTAATCGTTTTTTATTTGGGAGAAAATTAGCACCCTTTGTTAATGTTTTTTTTCTTGTTATGTTGTTAGGTGTCACAGCTGTTATGATTTCTGGGGCAGGAGCTGTGTTTGAAGAGCAATTAGGTCTCTCGAGGCTGATTGGTGTAACGGTAACCATTATCGCCGCTTCGGTTATTTTAATGCTTGGGTTAAAAGGCTTATTCCTAGTTAACTCTTTCGTTGTGCCCATTATGGTTTTCTTTAGTGTGATGCTTTGTGTTTTAACGCTCGCTGATGGCAGTATACAGCCTAGTATGCTTTTCATGCCGAGTACAGTATCAATGGACGCTGTATTTTCTCCCTTCGCCTATGCGGCGTTTAACTTGGCTTTAGCTCAAGCCATCTTAATACCAGTGGCCTATGAAGTTAAGGATGAAAAGGTTATACGTGAGGGAGCCGTTTTGGGAGGGCTTTTTTTAACACTTATTCTGCTGGCTGGGCATATATCTCTTTTGGCACTTCCCAACGTATTAACGTATGAAATACCAACAGCTGAACTGATGAAGAAAGCTGCTTCGGGATTGTACTGGGTTTTTATTTTAGTTATTTACTGCGAAATTTTCACCTCAGTTATCGGCAATATTTTTGGACTGCAGAAGCAGATAAATTCTTATATAAAACTCCCCAATTTATTGGTAACATTACTAATCTGTACGCTGTCTGTTATCATTGGTCAATTTGAATATGGTGCTCTTCTTAGTTATTTATATCCGATATTTGGTTACATTAGTTTATTATTTTTATTCTTGATTTGGCTGGCTAAATTAAATAAACCGATGCATTAAAAAAAACGGAAGACAAGTAGGTCTTCCGTTTTTTGTATTATTGTTTAATAATTGTACTGGCCATTTTAATGAAGGGATCACGATGATCTTCATCTTTGGTAGTAAATAAGGTAAGACGAGCAGGATTATTTTTATCCTTGATTAAGACGGAGGTGACGACGTCATTTCCGTTTTTTGCTTCAAATATTGAACCGTTAGGTATTGAAAAATCCCCTGCATTCAAGGTTTCTATACTTTCGGAGACGGAGCCAAGCTGGGCTTTTGCATTTTCTTCGGTTTCGTCCCAGTTTATATCAGCAGGGAGAATTTCAATTCTCATGAATACATCTTCTTTCCCTGATAATAGAAGGACATCCTTCATCGGTTCTTCAGCAGACAGTTCATATTCAGGCAATACAAACATCGTGAAATGCTGATTATCGCTTGTGTTTAGAAAAGCAGTGTTTTGTTTATTTTCCCCATTCACGCTATAGTCAATATTTTGTTCGAGAATTCTAACTTTTTCTTTCTCAGTATCTTCAACTTTTTCTTTTGTTGCATCTTCCTCTTTTTCAGTGGTTTTATCTGATGAATCCGTTTCATTACTAGAATCGGTTGATGAACCATTCTTGGTTTCGTCCGAGGATTGATTACTTTCAGTCTCTTGAGGTGTAGAATCATTGGCTGTATCCTCTTTATCGCTTGTCCCACAACCTGTTAAAATAATCATTGACAGTAACGCGCCAGTAAATAAAAAACTAATTTTTCTCATGTTTGTTTCCCCCTTGATATTATTGGTTGTCATAGAATCTGAATAAAAGCATCTCTAAAATCAATCGATTTCTGGGGAATGCTTTGACAATAATGACGCATATAAAAAGAAAAAGTTACACATTTTGCGACTTTTTCTTTTTATTTGGTATCGTGCAGAATCTAAAAACTTCTCTCAACTAGCTATCAAAGGGAAGGATAGATGTACGTAACCGTTATCATTTCATTGTTTGATAATTTTATAGTTTTTATGATTAACAACTGTTTTTTGCTCCAGATCGTAATCACGGTAATTCTCCATATAGGTAACGTCCACAATTACCGAATTTTCGTTAACTTTTTCGACAATACCTTGTAATCCTTCGCGAAATTCAATAATATTTCCCACTTCAGCCTTTTTCATCTCGACCACCCTTTACTTTTCCATTTTCTAAGTTATCGATGATGAGATCAAAAGCACCTCATCATTTGAAGACATACACTAGACAATGATTCGATTAGTCAGCTTACGTTTGAATACAGCCTAGAAACTAAATAATTTATAATACAGTTTGCACTATTTTTATCTATACGTAAAGAATTTAATTGATAATCTTGTAATTTTTACCTTAATGGCAGCCTGAAACTATTTTTTTAGACATACGGATGGATTGCTTGTCTTTCAAGGATGGCTTAAAATAGTAAAAGTGTTGGATAAGGATCTACGCACCAAAAGGAGGATCTTTGATGGAAAACCAAGAAATAGAACGAATACTGGATCAACTTGCAAATAAAGAAATCTCCGAATATAAGGTGAGTAAAGAACAGTTTATGGATTTTCGACAATTATTAATTAAACGTCCGGATTTCAAACATTTTAGAGGAATTGCCGAACACAATGCTGATATTATCTATCAGTATACAGATACGGCAAGAAGTTAATAGAAGCAGCCATTACGCTAAAATGGCTGCCCAGGCTGTCGAGACATACTCGACGGCCTTTTTATCGGTTGAACATCACCGCACAATAGTTGGGATCGTATAAGACAGACCTCCAGTTTTATTTTAGAGAGGTCCTCAATTTTTTAAGTGTTGACCTCCTCCAGGATTTGACTGCCGCGATCGTCACATTTTGTTGTTCAGCGATTTCTGAAATGGTCAACTGTGCATCAAAGGTCAAAAGCACCCAGTTTTTTTGTGATTCCGTTAACCCTTCACAATAAGCAAGAAGATATTCATGCTGAAAGGGAGTATCCTCCGTAATTAATGTATTTTCAATTTGTCCTGATCCAGGTTCAAAGGGAGATACGAGTAAGTTTGTTTTTGTTTCATCCCTCAGTCCATGTAGAATTCGGCCTTTGACCATGCTGTAGGCAATGGAAAGGAAACTACCTTTTTCTGGATTATAGAGGGAATAAGCATCCCAAAGTGCTATTAAACCAATTTGAAAATAGTCATCTTGATTTTTATAAATCATTAAAGAACGAATAATACGGTTAATCATGGGCGTATATTGCTCAGCTATAGCAGAAAATTCCTCCATATTGTGCACCTTCTGAAATATGCATATTTCATTTATTCCCGGTGTAGTAAAGGTACAAAAGAATAGATGAAATAGCCAAAGAGCAATCCAGTGGTTACAACTAAAATAACACCTCTATGGCCAGATTTTTTTAGGGAATTTGAAGGTTTGTGGAGTGAAAACCAAGAATTCAGACAAATAAGGTTTAAATCGGAATATTTCGTTCGACAAGAGTTGATATGCTGCATGTAAGTGTCCATATAAAAAACTCCGCCAGTGCATATATGCATGTTGAGGGAGTTAGACTTTTTTACTTTTATTATATTTTTTTAATTCTTCAATGATTCGTTTGTTAATGAGTGGATCGTCATGAAAGATAAACCCATATGTATGCTTTTTATACCCTTCTTGTTTCCAAACGATATGCCCGGAACGGATAAATTCTTCTTCATTTATAGAGAACGTAAGAACTAGCTCCATTTCGTTTGATTTGGGTATATCAAGGATGGATTGAAATTTAACGCCGCGCGGACTAATATCAAGCAGTTCCATCTGGCCTTTCCGACTTAGCCCATTTACCCCTCTTAAGCGTGTGATACTGAAAAAACCTGATATAGGGGGGGTGAATGTAAATCGAAATGGTTCGTCACGATTATATTTCATAAGTATTCCTCCACATTTTGTTAATCGTAATCTATTGTAATATAACGCACTACATATGGAAATTAATTCTTGCTAAATCCTTCGGTTTTTTCAATTTATCAATTAAATTATACTTATGGGAAGGAGATGTGGATTGTGTTTTTGTTGGAAAAGGTAGTGTATTTAGATATTGTAAACATTCAGCAAATGAAAATAAATGAAGGACTTATTACGACTTTAGTAGGTGCAAGTGGTTCGGGTAAAACCACGCTGCTTCGTTTATTGAATAGGATGACAACTCCGACAAGCGGGAGAATAACCTATAAAGGCCGAAATCTTGAAGAATTAGACCCTGTCGAACATAGAAGAAAAGTGTCCATGCTTTCCCAGACACCGTTAATCTTCGACGGAACAGTGGAAGATAACCTACAGATTGGGTTGCAGCTTACTGAAAAAAAACCAGTATCTTCAAATCAGTTAATGGCTGTAATGGAAACAGTATTATTGGAGAAGACATTAAAAACAGATGTTCAAAAACTTTCGGGCGGAGAAAAACAGCGCTTGGCATTGGCCCGGATTCTGCTTCTAGAACCAGAAGTTTATTTACTGGACGAGCCAACTTCTGCCTTAGATGAAGAGTCCGAATTACTGGTCATGGATCGATTTTTTCAAGCTGTACAAAAAACAGAAGGGTCAGTAATCATGATTTCTCACTCGAAAATACTGGCGGACGTTTATTCTGAACAGCAGATAATCATACAAAAAAGTTGCTCCGTGAAGGGATGAATATGGAAAGACAAGGAATAATAGATATAGAGTTTTGGCGATTGATGGCTGCTTATTTTTTTGTTTTAGTCTTATTGATTATTGTTAGGTGGAGAGGGATTGCACGTGAAAAACAAATCATTATCGCAACATTCCGTATGACGATCCAACTTGTACTTGCAGGGTATGTATTGACATACCTATTTGAATACCCGAATCCCCTGCTCACGACGTTATTCTTAGCTGCAATGTCGCTATTTTCTATTTATACCATTTTTAAGAGTACTGGTTTTCCGCTTAGCAATAAGATAAAAGGAGTAATCGCTCTTTCGATGCTATGCGGTCCACTTTTTGCACTGTTGTATTTTAACAGTATCGTTATTCACTTTAAGCCATGGTATGAACCACGTTATTTTATCCCGATAGCCGGAATGATTGTCGGAAATGCGATGACAGGTATAACATTAGCTCTAAAAAGTCTTCTCGATAACTTAAAAGGACATCGTGATAAGGTTGAAGGAGCATTAATGCTCGGTGCTGCACCTGCCAAAGCAAGTAAGATATATGTTGATAAAGCATTTGATTCTGCAGTATTGCCTACACTCAACAATATGTTAGGGATGGGCATTATTTTCCTGCCTGGCATGATGACAGGGCAAATGCTGTCTGGAATCAGCCCATTAGTAGCGATTGAATACCAAATTGCCATTTTGCTTGGAATTCTTGGCAGTGTATCATTAACGGTTATTCTATTTATTATCCTCGGATACCGTGCATTCTTTAACAAACACGCACAGTTGGATGTCTGATACGCAGAATTCAGCCGCTCTTAGAATTTAGTATAATCGCGTAAAGTTGTAATAAAATTCAGTATAAAAAGACAAATTAAATTTACACGCTTTTTTAAGAGATAAAAATTGTCGGATGACTCAAGGAATGCTATTCTGTAGAGGGGTTAGTAGTAATTTTGTGCTATGAGTCAACTGTAAATGCTTTCATTTCCAATGTGTTCCTTCATATGGAAATCTAAGTGATTTTTAAATAGTTGACTTTGATAAGAAGAACCCAATTAACTTATATGAAGGAGAATGATCAACATGGTCGAAAAATCATTTAAAGTAATCGCTGAAACAGGAATTCACGCTCGTCCAGCAACACTACTTGTACAAGCTGCGGGTAAATTTGATTCAGATATTAATCTTGAGTTTAATGGTAAAAAAGTAAACCTTAAATCTATTATGGGCGTAATGTCTCTTGGAATTGGTAAAGATGCTGAGATTACAATTACTGCTGAAGGTAGTGACGAGCAGGATGCGCTTCGTACGCTGGCTGATACTTTGAATAAAGAAGGTTTAGCTGAGTAATGTCATCATTATTAAATGGGATTGCCGCTTCAAATGGTATTGCAATTGCTAAAGCGTATCGCTTGATTGAACCAGAACTAAGCACATCAAAACGGACAATAGAAGTTCCAGCTGATGAGCAAGCACGGTTCAGAGCAGCCATTGAAACGTCAAAACAAGAACTTGAAAGCATCCGAGATAAAGCAGAAAAAGATTTGGGTGCAGATAAAGCAGCTATTTTTGAGGCGCATTTGCTTGTTTTATCTGACCCAGAACTCTTGACTCCCATTGAAGATAGAATTAAGTCTGAAAGCATAAATGCTGAGTTTGCTCTTAAAGAAACAGCAGATATGTTTGTTATGATGTTTGAACAAATGGACAATGAATATATGCGAGAGCGCGCAGCGGATATTCGTGACGTTACTAAGCGTGTCCTTGCACACTTATTAGGCGTTCAAATTCCTAATCCTAGCATGATTGCAGAAGAAGTAATCGTCATTGCAGAAGATTTAACTCCTTCTGATACAGCACAGCTGAATCGTCAATTTGTTAAAGGGTTTACTACTGATGTAGGTGGAAGAACTTCTCACTCGGCAATTATGGCTCGTTCTATGGAAATTCCTGCAGTGGTTGGAACAAAAGCAGCAACAGCAGAAATTCAGAACGGTGATTTAGTCATTGTTGATGGATTAACAGGGGTTGTTCATATTAATCCTACTCCAGAATTAGTAAAGCGCTATGAAGATGAATATACAGCGTATGAAGCACAAAAAGCTGAATGGGCTAAACTTGTAAATGAGCCGACTATTTCTGTTGACGGTAAACAAGTTGAATTGGTTGCTAATATCGGAACACCTAAAGATATTACAGGTGTTATTCAAAATGGTGGTGAAGGTGTAGGCCTTTATCGTACTGAATTCTTGTATATGGGCCGCGATCAGCTTCCAACGGAAGATGAACAATTTGAAGCGTATAAAGCTGTGTTAGAAGGTCTTTCAGGAAAACCAGTTGTTGTACGTACACTTGATATCGGTGGAGATAAGGAACTTCCTTACTTGAACTTGCCGAAAGAAATGAATCCTTTCCTTGGTCACCGTGCAATTCGGTTATGCCTTGAAGAACAGGAAATATTCCGTACACAGCTTCGTGCTCTTCTTAGAGCAAGCTCATTTGGAAACTTGAAGATTATGTTCCCTATGATTGCCACGCTGGGTGAGTTCCGTCAGGCGAAAGCCATTCTTGAAGAAGAAAAGCAAGAGCTTCTAAAAAATGGTGTGTCTGTTTCAGATCATATCGAAGTGGGAATCATGGTTGAAATTCCTTCAACGGCTGTAATGGCTGATACTTTTGCTAAAGAAGTAGATTTCTTTAGTATCGGTACAAATGACTTGATCCAATATACAATGGCAGCGGATAGAATGAACGAGCAGGTTTCTTACCTGTATCAACCATATAATCCAGCTATTTTACGTTTGGTCAAGATGGTTGTTGATGCAGCTCATAAAGAAGGAAAATGGGCAGGTATGTGCGGCGAAATGGCAGGGGATGAAGTTGCGATTCCGTTGTTATTAGGTCTTGGACTTGATGAGTTCTCTATGAGTGCTACATCAATTCTAAAGGCTCGCTCACTGATTACTAAATTGTCACAATCAGAGATGGAATCATTAGCTGTATCTGTATTAGCTATGGATACCAATGATGCTGTTAAAGCTGCTGTTGAAGAGGCAGTTGCTAAGTTTAATTAAAGGTAAAAACCCAATCAACAAATGTTGATTGGGTTCTTTATATTTATTTTCAACAAAATGTTTAGAGCATGTAACAGTGGGTATTAATAGAGCAAGCACAGTTGTTTTAGTATGGTAAAAGCAGCTGACATTCTCATTTTCCCCCTTTTAACCGGCTAAGTGCCGGTTTTTTTTGAGGATTAATTTTTCTTGAAAAGTTCACGGGTAAAAAGTCCAATAAATCCAAACATACATATGCCTAGTAAATAATATAGAAACATCTTCTTCACCCTTTCACAAACATTCTTTGTCTCTAACATACATCGTTTTACACAAGATAGAAATAAAAAATACAAATAGTCACAAAAAATCCATTTTTAGAAAAGTGTGCTTAACATTATCTGATTTTTCGCTTAATATTTAATGGAGTTAAGCTATACTAATGTAATCATACGGTAAAGGAAATGGAGGAAGAACAATGGATTTAGGTTTACGTAATAAACGTGCGCTTGTTATTGCTTCAAGTCAAGGTCTTGGAAAAGCAATTGCTGCTGAATTGCTTAAGGAAGGTGCAGACGTTATGCTGGCGAGCAGAAATGAAGAGAAACTCGCAGCAGTTCAAAAGGAATTAACGGGTTTGGGAGGGAGAGTCTCTTTTAAAACAACTGATATTACAAAGCCTGATGAGGTGGAAGCTTTGGTCAAACAAACTGCTGATGAGTTTGGCGGTTTTGAGATTCTAGTGAATAATTCTGGAGGCCCGCCTAGTGGATTGTTTAGTGAAATGACAGATGAAGATTGGCAAAAATCGTTTGAACTTAATTTATTGAGTTATATTCGCGTTATTCGAGCAAGCCTTCCTTATTTGCGTAAGGATGGAGGAAAAATCATAAATATTGCGTCGTCTGCGATAAAAGAACCTCTGCCTGGCTTAATTTTATCAAATACCTTTAGAACTGCAGTTGTGGGTCTAGCAAAGACACTTTCTGTTGAATTAGCACCTGATATTATGATTAATACCCTTGCACCTGGTCGGATTGCTACGGATCGACTGGCGCAATTAGATGCCATTACTGCAGGTAAACAAGGGATCACGATTGAGGAAGTAGAGAAACAAGTAAGTGCAAAAATACCAATGAAACGATATGGTCATCCAGAAGAGTTTGCCAAGTTTGCAGCCTTCTTGCTTTCAGATGCAAATTCCTATATTACAGGTCAAGCCTTCTTGGTTGATGGTGGTAATGTCAGGTCAATATGACTCATTGGGTAACCTAAAAAAGTGAAAAAGCAGGAGTGAGATAATTGGAGATAGTAAAAGAGAAAACAATAATTGGTTTTATCGGTACAGGCGTGATGGGAAACAGTATGGCCCGGCATATTATGAACGAAGGGTTCAAACTTATCGTATATACAAGATCCAAAGAAAAGGCTCAAGATTTGCTGGAAAATGGAGCAAGATGGGCCATTTCACCTGAAGAGCTTGCACAACAGGCAGATGTGATCATTTCAATGGTTGGTTATCCAAAAGATGTTGAAGAAATCTATTTAGGTGAGAAAGGAATCTTAAAAAATAGTGGACGAACTAAATATGTTATTGATATGACCACCTCAACCCCTTCTTTAGCTGGTAAGATTTATGAAAAGGCACTTGAAGCAGGAGTGAAGGCGCTTGACGCACCTGTTTCTGGTGGAGATATTGGGGCAAGAGAGCGTAAGTTAACGATTATGGCCGGTGGTTCGAAAGATGACTTTGAGGATATTAAAAGTATATTAGAGATTTTTGGTACAAATATTATCTATCAAGGTGAAGCTGGGGCTGGTCAACACACAAAGATGTGTAATCAAATTGCGATTGCTTCGAACATGATTGGCGTTGCTGAAGCAGTCGTCTATGCAAAAAAAGCAGGTCTTGATCCGGAAAAAGTGTTACAGAGTATTTCCGCAGGAGCTGCAGGAAGCTGGTCACTATCTAACCTTGCGCCTAGAATGATTAAAGGTGATTTTGCTCCTGGATTTTATATCAAACATTTTATTAAGGATATGGGGATAGCTCTAGAAGAAGCAGAAAAAATGCAGATGGATGTTCCGGGATTGAAGCTGGCAAAATCGCTATATGAAGAGCTTGCAGAAGCAGGGGAAGAAAGCAGTGGTACACAAGCGATATTAAAGCACTGGTCATAATAAAAGATAAAGACGAGCTTGTTGCTGCATAAGCTCGTCTTTATCTTTTTAGTAGTTAGTCTAATTAGAAAGAAATGTTTCCATACGGTTCATAGCTTCTATAAGTGTATCCATTGAGTACGCATAAGATAAACGGAAATACCCTTCACCAAGCTCAGAAAAGGCATTGCCTGGAACAACTGCTACGCCTGCTTTTTCTACTAACTCGAGACAAAATGAAAGTGATGTGCTGAAACCTTCAGGCAATTGAATAAAGAAGTAAAAAGCCCCATCCGGCTTGATAACATTCAGGTTCATATCGAGCAGCCGATTATATACATAGTCTCGTCGTTTAGCGTATTCCATTTTCATTGGGACGGCATCATCGTAACCATCTGTAACTGCGGCTAGAGCAGCACTTTGTGAAATGGATGAAGCGCAGGTAACATTATATTGATGAACTTTGAGAATTTCTTGAGCGATTACAGCAGGGGCAAATAAAAAACCAATTCGCCAGCCTGTCATGGAATGAGATTTAGACAAACCATTTAAAACAATTGTCTGCTGTCTAAGGTATGATGCAATGGAGGTATGTTCTTTTTCATAAACGAGCTCACTATAAATCTCATCTGCAAGAATGAAAATCTCTTTATCCTTGATGAGCGCTGCAATATCCTGCAATTCCTCAGCAGTAAGCGTTACTCCTGTTGGATTAGAAGGATAAGGAAGCACAATACAGCGCGTATTTGGTGTGAGTAACCCTTCGATAATATCAGCTGTCATACGGAAACCAGTTTGAGTTATATCAGCATATATCGGAGTTGCTCCGCACATCTTAATAATAGGTTCGTATCCAGGATATACAGGTCCAGGCAAAATGACTTCAACTCCTGGTGTCAGAATCGTCCGGAAGGTGATATCAATGGCTTCACTAGCACCGCTCGTTACAATAATTTCTTGGTCTGGGTCATACTGCAGCTGATATTTACCAGAAATATATGCTGAAACAGCTTTTCTCAGCTCAATATCGCCTGCATTATGTGTATACACGGTATAATTATTATCAATGGCTTGTTTAGCAGCTGTTTTAATATGATCAGGAGTAGGAAAGTCAGGCTGACCTATGGTTAATGAAATCATATTCTTGTTTCCAGATACTAAATTATAAAATTTTCTAATTCCTGAGATTTCAACTTTTTTTACGAGTGGGTTAAGTAAATGATCCATGTTAAGTGCCCCCTTTTTAGCTACTACTTATTTTAGCACTTTAACGAGGTGAATTTCTATCGTTAGACGAAACAACTGTTAAACTAGACGTTAAACCATTTATTTAATAGAAAACAGCTAAGGATTTGATGACTTGATAAATACGTTTGTTATTACTAAAGATCATAAAATGATTATAGATTGTCCGCTAGAAGAAGTGAAAAAAGATCATGTCGAATGGTACTGGGTAGATTTTAACCAGCCTTCAAAAAGTGAAATCGAACAATTAGCTGCTTTTTTTCAGTTTCATCCCTTAGCTATTGAGGATTGCTTAGATCATTATCAGCAGCGGCCGAAGCTTGATTTTTATGATGGCTATGAATTTTTAGTCATCCATGCGCTTGAAAAAAAACGACTAAATGCCGTGGAACTGGACATGTTCGTCGGACATGACTTTATTGTCACCTTTCATAAAGAAGCGATTATAGAGATAGAGGAAATCTGGAACAAGGTTACCCAAAGTCAACAGCCATTGAAAGGCCCCTTCTTTTTAATGCATGGAATTATCGATAAGCTGGTGGATGAATATTTCCCGTTAATATATCACATGGAGCGGGAATTAAACGAGATTGAAGATAATCGGGCCAATAAAAACATAAGTCATTTAATGGATCGTTTATTTGATTTACGATCAGATCTATCAATATTCAGAAAAACTATTCTTCCGATGCGCGACTTGTTATATCGTATGGTTCATTCTGACAGACTGAAATTCTTAACTGATCAGCATCTATATTTCAATGACGTTTATGATCATTTATTGAAACTTTCAGAAATGCTTGATTCGTATCGTGATTTTTCTTCAGATATTAGGGACAGTTACCTCTCAGTTAATTCAAATAATATGAATGAAACAATGATGACATTAACGGTTATTACAACAATCTTTATGCCATTAACTTTTATTGCAGGAGTTTATGGTATGAACTTCAAAAATATGCCGGAACTTGAATGGCATTATGGTTATTACATAGTTCTTGGGGGCATGGGTGGAATTGCGTTGTGTATGTTTATGTACTTTGTCAAAAAAAATTGGTTGACCATCAATCGGAAAAACAGGAAATAAGGATGAAACTTAGCGAAAAAAATGATAAAAATCAGTGTCTATTTTCCTATTTTTTCGATTATTAATGAAGATTTTGGTAAAAATAATGCTGTTTTGTTACAATTAATATGCAATTATTAGTAGATAACTAGGGTTAAAGGAGGAAGGGTTTTATGAGTAAAGTAGCTGTAAATGACTATGGGAATATAAGCGAGAGGTATGGAGGATTTTGGGTTCGAGTGGCTGCTTCAATCATTGATGGAATCATTATCACAGTTCCAATGAGCGTTCTTTTCATTATTTATAGCTTTATTACGGCGCCGGAGGAGGGTACTGCTACTGATGAAGAATTGGTGACAATGCTTCTTGGATACACCGTTATTTACATTATCGCGTTAATAGGTATAGCATTATATTATATTTTGACAACTGCGTCGAAAATGCAAGGTACTGTTGGGAAAAAAATAATGGGGTTAAAAGTAGTAGATTTGAATGGGAATCGTCTTACCTTTGGTCGAGCAACCGGCAGATATTTTGCAACTATACTGTCAGGGATGATTTTTAACATTGGATATTTAATGGCTGCTTTTACGGAAAAAAAACAAACGCTGCATGATATGATAGCTAGTACATTAGTTGTAAAAAAATAAATTTAACAAAAAAGCCGGTTTCTTACATAGAAATCGGCTTTTTTTCTTAAATCCCTTAACATGAGGTCTATTTATTCCGATTTATATAAAGAAAGATCTACTGATTGGATCAAATAGATCGTTAAATTGAAACATGAAGATTGGAAGTGCGAGATGGAAAATAGACAAGGAATCCTGCTGGAAAGCGGGACCAATGAATTGGAAATTGTAGAGTTCGGAATTGGGTCAAATAAATTTGGGATTAATGTTATTAAAGTGAAGGAGATTATCAATCCTGTACCAGTTACCTTTGTCCCGCATACGCATAAAAATGTTGAAGGACTGATTGAGTTACGGGGAGAAGTGCTCCCAGTCGTTAATGTTGCTGAAGCACTAGGGTTTCCCCCTTCGAAGAACCCAAGTCAAGATAAGTTTATCGTTTCAGAATTTAATCAACAAAAAATAATTTTTCATGTTCATACAGTCACTCAGATTCACAGGCTTTCCTGGAACCAAATAGAAAAACCTTCTGAGATGTTTCAAGGGCTTGAAAGTCAGACGACCGGAGTCATTAGGTTGAATGGGGAAATGCTCTTACTGTTGGACTTCGAGAAAATAGTAGTGGATATTAATCCGGATTCAGGAATTAATAGTAAACAGGTAAAGAAGTTAGGGAAGAGGGAGCGGTCGAATAAACGAATCGTCGTCGCTGAGGATTCACCGCTTTTAAGGCAGCTTTTACATGACACATTAACAGAAGCGGGTTTTGAAAACCTCGAATTTTTTGAGAACGGTAAAGATGCTTTAAATTATTTGGAGAATTTGATTGAAGCTGGGGAAAATGCGGTTTCTGATGTAAAGTTGGTCATAACAGACGTTGAAATGCCTCAGATGGATGGACATCATTTGACCAAACGAATTAAAGAGCATAAAGAGTTAGCGAAAGTGCCTATCATTATTTTTTCTTCTTTAATCACGGAAGATCTTCGTCATAAAGGGCAGCTTGTGGGAGCAGACGCACAGGTTAGTAAGCCAGAAATTGCAGAATTGATTTTATTGATTGATGAACTTATTTTATAAAAATAAATAAAAAAGAAAAAAATCGGGCAATGCTGCGCCGATTTTTTTCTTTTTGGAGAGTATTAGGGAAAGTTAAACGTTTAGGAGATAGCAAAAGCTAACGTGATTTATATCCTTTTCCTAAAAATGACGAAAGAAATGTATTTTCGTATTTTTGATTTTGCTGCCGGCGTGATGGTTGAGTAGGTTTGCCGGAATTCACATTGGACATTTTTGTCTCGACTGCCTGTCCAATATACGTTTGCAAAATTAATTTCGCACGTGATAAGGATAATACAGCTTTCGGGTTTCGAACGGATGAAGAGCGGTTCCCGAGGTGAGGAAGGGTTTTTAAATCATCCCTGGTAGGAGGAAGATGGAAGATATAATCACCACATTGGATAATTACATCAGATTGTTGTGCAGAAAACTTAGGGTTATCAGAAAAGTGAAGACCTAACTTTTTTGCTTTCCCCTCGCTTAATAATTTTAGTATGGTCAGGCGCTTTAATTCATATAAAGCTTTGGGTTCAGGTGCTGTCTTAGCATGTTTATTAACAATAAAAATAGCTTGGGCAAGAGTGTTATCGGATGGGGAAGTTTGCTCCCGTTGCCCGGTTGTTGGTTTCATATAGAAACTCCTTTCCTAAAATGCTGGTGCCTTGCAGTACATATTATACCATTATCACTATTGAAAGGAAGGGAAGAAAAAAAAACAGTGAAATTAATTGGAGGGAAAGAGATGAAAAGGAGAAATATAATTAGCTTAGTTAGCTGTCAATGTACAGCAAATCTAGATCATAGAGCAAAATTAGAGGGGGATTAAAAAAAGAAAGGCTGTCGAAGTTTTTCGCCAGCCTGCAGTTGGTGCGGGTTGTTAATTATTGATTGCTTTATCTCCCAGTACCAGTATAGATGTTAATATTATCTGTGACTGCCTGCTGGGTTCCGAAGGCTGTGGGATAACCTTGGGGAGGATATCCTTGATAGCCGGGGTAACCGCCTTGATACCCTTGCTGGTACCCAGGCGGATAGCCAGGATAAGGCTGCGGAGGATATGGATATGGATAAGGCGGCCGGTTATATAACAATGCACCGCCGGCGAGTGCTCCGCCAGCCAAACCAGCTACAAATGGAAGAAGTAATGGGAAAAATGGAAGAAATCTCCCGTTCTGGGGAGGCGGGTAGCCATTTCTCATGTACTGCTGTTGATAGACAGGAGAAAATGCTGGATAGGGGGAGTGCATGAAAAGACCTCCTTTTTTATAGTTCTTTTCATTCTATGATATTTTCAATGAATAGAGCCTGTTTATACTGATTCTGCTATAATGTAAGAATGAATATATGAAATGGACGTGGATTGGGAATGCTGAAAAAGTATTTCTTTGTCGGAATTGGCGGTGCTTTAGGTTCTTTCCTACGTTATGGAGTAAATGTATTTATCCATATGTCAGTCTTTCCTTTAGCTACTTTATGTGTCAACCTTATCGGAACCTTTACCCTAGGGATGCTGACAGGGTACTTTTCAAAAAGAAAGCAGCCAGTGCCCTTGTTTCTAGGTACGGGTTTATGCGGTGGTTTTACGACAATGTCGACTTTCACAGCGGAATCGATACAGTTACTTGAAACGTCCTTTTGGCTATCAAGTTTGTATATCAGTGCTACTTTAATCCTAGGAATCAGTTTCGGTTTATTAGGGATTTCTATTTCTTCAAAAAGGTGAGGTACAGGGATGATAGATATTTTGGCAGTACTGATTGGAGGGTTTATTGGTGCTGTGGCAAGGTATGGTATAAGTTCTTACCTATCCAGAAAAATGACTACCAGTTTTCCTTGGGGAATTTTGTCTGTTAATTTACTTGGTGCACTAGTCATTGGCTTTGTATTTCCCGAAAACGGTGAAGTTACGAAAACCGCTGAATTATTATTGATTACTGGTGTTCTAGGCGGATTTACTACTTTTTCTACGTTTGGTATAGAGTCTATTGAATTACTTAAAAAAGGGAGTTACCTGCATCTTGCTATCTATATGATAGTCACCGTTGTCGGGGGAATGCTGCTCTTTTCTGCAGGCTACCTACTTTAACTAGCCAATTAAACGTAAACTAATTAGAAAAGCTCATAAAAAATGCCATGGAATTATCCATGGCATTTCTGTGACGAAACACATAATTGCATTAATAAGGAGAAAAGCTGTTTTTCTATTACCAAACTAATGATATAATTCATTAGAATGGGACTTTAGTAGTGGATTAGGCCTGAATGCTTATTTTTACGGATTTTCTTTTATTCTTTCTGCAATTCGTATAAAGTTATTTCAGGTCGAGAAAGAAAACGATAGGGCAGCCTAGTTGTGCCTAGGCCTCTGTTGACATGCAGAACCATGTTTTGTATGTCATACGTACCTTCTGTATACTTTTCAGCATAAGGCGGAGTAACTAATGCCCCTGCTAAAGGAATCTGGATTTGTCCCCCATGACTGTGACCACTGAGCTGCAGCTGAACATTATAGTTAACAGCCGTATCAGCTAAATCAGGTGCATGAGATAAAAGAATAGTATACACATTATCTGGAATTCCCGACAGCGTACTCTTAAAATCTGGTCGGCCAAGCATGGCGTCGTCAATACCAGCTAAATAAATGGCTTCACCACTCAGAAGTGATAGTTTAGAATGGGCATTTTGAAGGACTTTAAAATCAGACTTCTCCATAATATTACGATAAATTTCAGAACCATTTCCACCATGGTCATGGTTTCCATATATACAATATTTACCGAAAGGTGTTTTGATTTTCTTTAAATAAGGAATGATTTCTTCAGGCATGGGATATTCGTTTGGGTGATCCATGAGGTCGCCGCTGAATATCATAACATCAGGATTAAGCTTTTCCATTTTGGTAATAACAGAGGTTAAATCTTTAATCTGAAACTGAAATCCAAGATGTGTATCACTAAATTGAACGATTTTAAAACCATTAAAGCCTTCAGGAATTAATTTGTGCTTGATCGTTATTCGTTTGATATCGATCCAGCCAGGCTCGATATCATGGGCGTAATAATGGCCCCCCATACCTATTCCTGTAATGCTTAATAAAGTTCCTGCAGATTTTTTTAAAAAAGATCTTCTCGACATATTTTTTTTCACTATTAATCAACCTATTCTGTAAAAATATTACTACCTCATACTAACAAAGAATAATCATAAAAAGAAGAATATGTTGTTTTTTATTGCATTTTAATCAAAGTATAAGCTTTTTGTGAACCGCAAATAAAGCAATATGTGCGATTTTGAACATCTTTACGGGGGTACTTTATGACTACGCAGTCAATGCTTTTACCGATTATCATCCTGTTATGTGTCTTTTCACTATTTATCTATGGAAAATTCCGAGCAGATATAGTTGCACTTGCTGCTATGCTGCTTCTGGGCATAATCGGCATTTTAGAACCTATGGAACTATTAGCTGGATTTTCTAATCCAATCACGATTATTCTTGCCAGTCTGTACATAGTAGGCGCTGGTGTATTTAATACTGGACTCGTTGAGAAAATTTTTCATCCGCTCTTGAAATGGAGTGGAGGCAGTGAGCGGAGATTAATGGTCGTTATTATGCTTTCAGCCGGGTTCTTAGGAGGCATCCTAAGCAGTACAGGGATAGTTGCAATTATGCTCCCTATTGTGATGAGTACAGCTCTCAAGCAGCGGAGAAGTCCTTCGAAATTTTTAATTCCTTTAGCTTTTGCAAGTGGATTAGGAGGGCTCCTGACAGTAGTAGGTACACCATCTAACTTAATCATAAATGATGTGCTGACAAAAAATAATTATGAGCCATTAGCCTTTTTTTCATTGACGCCAATTGGTCTTATTACGCTCCTGGCCGCTCTTTTATTAATTCTGTTTATGGGCAAAAAGCTGCTTCCTCACCAGCATTTGGCTGCCAAGAGCAGCGGGAAAGATTTATCAGCTGGTGAATTAGCTGGGATGTATAAGGTATATGATAGACTTCACTATCTCCAAATTCCCCAGCACTCTGATTTAGTAGGTGAAAGGCTTTCAGATTTGGTGCTCCCTATTAATTATGAGATTACTGTAATTGAAATTAAACGAAAATCTAAAGATAAACAGTTGGGGCTGCTTTCTAAAAATCAAAATTTGTCGGCAAAAGCAGACGAAGTGTTTCATCCAGACGATATAATCTTAGTGTTTGGTGAAGCAGAAGCAGTAACTCGTCTGACAGTGGATTATGAATTAGAAACACGGCCTTTTAATCAAGAAGAAGTAAAAAAACATTTGGCTAACAGTAAATTTGGGATGACGGAAATTTTAATTATGCCTCATTCTGATTATGAAAATCAGACCTTGCGAGATATTCATTTTCGGGAAAAATATCAATGCAGTGTACTAGCTATTAATCGTAAAGGTGAATATATTCAAGCTGATCTTGGTACCGAGATATTAAAACCAGGAGATGCACTGCTCATCCATGGTGAATGGGTGAATATTGAAATGATTTCGGCTGACCTGCAAGATATTATTGTTCTGGGCAGTGCAACAGAAGAAAATGATTATGTTCAGGAAGCGAAAGCACCAATTGCTGCCTTTATCGTGGTACTTATGATTCTTTTGCTTGCCTTTAACGTCATTCCTCAGGTTTATACTATTTTAATGGCAGCATTTCTTATGGTGATTACTGGGTGTGTTCGATCGATGGAAGAAGCGTACCAGAGAATCAACTGGGAATCGATTATTCTTCTAGTCGCGATGTTCCCGCTCATGGCTGCTTTTGAAAAGAGTGGAGGTTTGATTCAGGTAAGTATCTGGATTGAACAAATCATTGGAGATGCCGGCCCTTATAGTTTATTAGCATTACTCTATATACTGACCTTGGTAGGTGTTCAATTCGTCTCCAATATTGCGATAACAATGTTTATAGCTCCAATTGCATTTACTGTGGCCGTCAACATGCATTATAGTCCAGTACCTATTTTAGTATGTGTAACAGTGGCTGCTGCTCTGGCGTTCTCTACCCCTAGAGCATCCTCAACAAATGCACTGGTAATGACAGCTGGTGACTATAATTATAAAGACTTTGCCATTGTAGGAATAGGAATACAAGTCTTAATTGGTCTTATTGTAATTGTGACCATCCCGTTCTTTTTCCCTTTTTAAGAAAAAGGAAAGTCCCGAAAAATCCGTACCTTTATGGTGCGGATTTTTTTTATGTATTATTTTGAATTTTCGTACCAGTCAACTAATGATATACTTTTTATGTAGAGATGATGATAGGGGGGAACGTCTTGAATTCAGATGATTTACTAGCTAACCTTGACCGGGTTCAGCCTTTTTTTCAACCTATTTTCAGTGCTGATGAGCATCGTGTGGCAGGGTTTGAAATATTGGGCCGATATCAAACTGAAACCGGTTATCAGAGCCTGGGACCGTTTTTCCTTGATAGCAAAATTCCAATGGAATATCGAAATGAAGTGGATAATTATTTACTGGATAAAGCATTAGCCACCCTTTCCGCTAAAGAAGGGGATTATTTAATCTTCATTAATCGAGATCCCAATTTGCTGATGGTCGACCACGGAGAACAATTTTTATCCATTATCCAAAAATATTTTCAGGGTGATGCCGTTTCACGGATTGTTCTGGAATTATCGGATACCGATTATGAGGAGATTCTTGATTCGTTACAGCATGTACTGTCGTATTATAAAACGTTTGGCATGAAAATTGCGCTTGATCATAATGGCGCAGAAAGCAAGATGGATCGAATTGCGCAAATATCACCTCATATTTTAAAGGTGAATTTAGAACAGCTGCGAAAAACGAGCGGTGAAGTTACACAGGTCATTCTATTTTCTTTAAGTTTTTTAGCGAGAAAAATTGGGGCTAATTTGTTATTTGAACATATCGAAAGCCAATATCAATTAAGGTATGCATGGAAAAACGGCGGTCGTTATTATCAAGGGTTTTTACTTGCAAAACCTGAACTTGAGCTGGTTGACCGGGATATATTACGTGAAAATTTCAAGAAAGAATGTCATGGTTTTATCACTTTGGAAATGAAAAAGCTGGAAAATGTCTATCAATTAACCAATAAATTTAATGAAGACATGAAATCCTTTATGGTGAAACACAAAAAAACGGCAGGCTATGGAGAATGGCTCCATACTTTGGCTGAAAAAATTGAATCGATGTCTTTCCGTCTTTATATTTGTAACGAAGAAGGATTTCAAATTTCACCTAATATCCTGAAAAAAGAAGGAAACTGGATTGTTCAGGAAACATATATGGGGAAAAACTGGAGCTGGCGTCCGTATTTTCTTGAAAATATCGTTGAGATGAAGCATGAAAAAAAGGGAATACTGTCTGATTTATATAGTGACATCGAATCAGGGGAAACCATTCGAACGTTCTCCTTTCCGCTCGATCATAACAGCTATTTATTTATCGATCTTTCTTATGATTATTTGTATGAAAATGATGATTTATTATAATCATCTGTTTAATGCATAAACCAGGGGATCATGTGTCAAGCTATAGGAAACAAATGATGGGAGAGTAATCATTGAGTACCTTTATTTGGATCTTATGCATCTTGGTAGTCATCATTATTCTATATTCTCTTTACTATAGCCTCGTGGTTCTTAAGACACAAAAAGATAAAAAAGGAGAACTAGATCCCTCTGTTGAAGGGGCTGCTCGTGAACACCCGTATGTATTAAATCCGATTTTCCTTGCACTAATTGTTGCTGCAGTAGTAGTGGCCGGCTTTATTTTTTATTATGTCTTTAAATAACTTTTCTACTTGCAGGATAAACCCTGCAAGTTTTTTTTATCCTTTCATGGAACCCACCGTGTTAGAGAAACTGAAAGAAAGACGTTTGCCTTCTAGACAAGCGGGTACATAATTAATAACTTACCGTTCCAACACAACTTAGGAGGCGAATTATGAATAAATTCCGGGCATTATTTGCAGGTGTATTCCTATTTAGTCTGTTTACCTTGGCGCAGACAACTTCTGCTGAGAATATACATAGAGATGAAGTCTTTACAACACTTGAAAAAGCTTTCAATCAACAAGTAGAGATCAGCGAGAAAGCAAGAACCATCCGAGAAATTGAAGAAAAACTGAAACCGTATTTTACGAATGAAATGATTAATAAATTCATTAAAGAAAATGTTGTAAAAGTGGATGACGGCTATGCTACTTTAGGATCTGATTCAGCAGAAAACTATATTCCATTCTTTAGCTATGATGACCATACAACCATTGAAAGTAAGGACGAAGACAAGCTGGTGATTAGTGAAGATTTGGCTGAACATTCAGAGGGGCCGATAACGTATACAAATTCTGAAACCGTAATATTGGTCAAACACCAAGGAAAGTGGAAGGTGCATCAAATAAATTTTGATACTGAAAAAAAGCAGGAAAACAACCAAGTAAAGGATGAAGAAATTAGCAGTAAATCTACAATAGAAAAAGTAAATACAGAAACACTAGGATTTAGTATTCTTCCGCACAGTCTTGTAATTTCCTTAAATCGTTTTCAATTACAAGCTTTCTCAACCATTGACGATATTCTCCTAAAATAAAATCCAAGCCCAATTTGGGGGCTTGGATTTTATTTTTGACGTTTAGTCTATGGATAGTGCTTTTTTCATTTTGTCTATTTCAAAACCAATAATGACTTCATCTTTAATAATGACAGTTGGAGTTGAATATGATCCATACTTATTAGTCAGTTCATTCATCGCTGCAGAATCTGCGCGGATATCTTTCTCCGTATACGTGATGTTATTTTCTTTAAAAAACAGTTTAACAATTTTGCATGGCGGGCAGTCTGGTTGAGTATAGAGTACTACGTCAGTCATTGTTCAGAACCTCCAGATAAAAGTAATAGCCTTATTATTATAGAAGAAATTGACGAACTTGAATAGAAAACCGTATCAGCATCTTTTTCTTGTTTACACTGGAGGAGTTTTAATGAAAGTTATTGGGGTGAAATCCTCCTAATAACTGTTTATTATAGGCAGCCAATTAATGTGTGAAAATTGTCTGTCCGATTATACCAAAGTTTTTTAAGATTCTGAAATTAAAACATGCGTGTTATTGGATAGTTTTTTGTGATATAGTGAAACCTATCGAATAGGTTTTTATTAGAAGGGAGTGGGAGTATGTCTCAATTACAGGGCATTCTTACCAGATTGAAAAGTTTACAAGAGCAGGCGAAGGAAACCGAATCTGCAGAGCGTTTTTTTGAAATAGATGGAGTGAAAAAATGCCAGGTTACATATTTCAGCAAAACGGAAATGTTTGAATTAGAAGTGTTTAGTGATAAGAACAAGTCTTCTAAATATCAATTTGATAACATTGATATGATTACAATTGAAATCTTTGATCTTTTACTGTAAAGCATCACAAATAGAAAAACAGCCTGATGTACTATCAGGCTGTTTTTTTGTTTAGCATGTCTTTTTCTGCTAATCAACAAATTATTTTTTACTGGAAACATGTGGTATAATTAAAGCCCATATCCGTCGAAGATACAATTCTAACGGCATGGGAGAGATTTAGGAACCATCAAGAGCTTGCAAGTTTATTACTTTTAGCAAAATTCTTGTGTTCGAAAGAGGTGGGCAATGGGTTTATATCTCATTTTGGTATTATTATTTTTTGGGGTGCTTTTGTTGTGGGCAGAGCTCATTTTCGCGAAAAGAGAATTAGCTGCTATTCGGCAGACACTTGAAAGAATAGAGACTAATCTGACTAAGAAATCCTAGTAATAGGTATTTATTTCACTTTCTGCTGTATCCTAAAGCAGGAGGGCTGAAAAATGAAAATGCCTGAATGTGTATGTCCTTTGTGCAACAAAACGAATGATTTGAATAGAGTGATAACGGCACAATCAAATCAAAATGTGATTTATAAATGTTTAGAGTGTGAGTATACACTTCGTAACATCCAGGTAAGTAAAGGGTAATGAAACAGCATTGAAACGGCTTACAACATTTATGTTTCAAAGTAAGAATCTTTCCTTTTCCTATGTTACACTAGAACTGTAAGAAAAATATGACTACTTTTATTAGGTAAGGAGTTTTGACATGATTGGTATTCATGATGGGAATTTACTCGACTATAGCGTGAAAGACATGATGATACCTTCTGAAAGGGTTGCACACGTCCAAGTGACGAATAACCTGGAACATACCCTGCTGGTACTGACTAAAAGCGGGTATACAGCCATTCCAGTGTTAGACCCAATGTATAAACTACACGGTCTTATCAGTACACCGGCAATCCTTGAGTCTATCTTAGGCCTGCAGCGAATTGAGTTCGAGGAACTTGAAAACAAAAAAGTTTCTGAGATTATGACCATTACGATTCCGCATCTTCATATTGAAGATAAAATAAAAAAAGGGCTTGAACTATTAATTGATCATCCTTTTGTTTGTGTGGTTGATGAAGATGGAATATTTGAAGGAATTTTAACGAGAAGAGCAATCTTGAAAAAAGTTAATCGAGATCTTCTGGATGCTGCTAAATAGGCAAACATAACGCTCCCTTTACCGGGGGCGTTATGTTTGCCTTCTGGAAAAATACATATTGAGTTATAGAGGGTGAACGAAGTGCAACAGACAGCAAGAAAAAACAGTGGAGAAAAGGTGACAAAGCGTACCTTTGTGCTGGCTGCAGTGATGCTGGCTATGTTCATGAATGCCATCGAGGGAACAATCGTATCTACAGCGATGCCTGCAATTGTTGGAGACCTTGGCGGGTTTTCTTTGTATAGCTGGGTGTTTTCAAGTTACTTGCTTATGAATGCAGTTACGGTTTTAATATATGGAAAACTTTCTGACCTATTTGGCAGAAAACCAATTTTACTTATTGGAATCATTATCTTTTTAATCGGCTCTGTCTTGTGTGGGTTTGCCGATTCGATGCATGAATTGATTTTATTTCGTTTTATACAGGGTTTTGGTGCTGGTGCAATTGCTCCGGTGGCATCGACCATTATTGGTGATATATATGTCAAACAAGAACGTGCCAAGGTTCAAGGATACCTTTCAAGTGTCTGGGGAATATCGGCTGTTTTGGGGCCGGCACTTGGAGGGATTCTGGTTGAAAGCGTCACTTGGCGGCTGATTTTTTGGATTAACATCCCGCTTGGTATCCTTTCGATGTGTTTATTGTGGTTCTTTCTTCACGAAAAAGTGGAAAAGAAAAAGGCAGTCATTGACTATAGCGGCGCAGTACTATTAACGGTATCGATTTCGTCTTTCATGATTATTCTTGTTCAGGGGGGCGTAGAGTGGCAATGGACTTCTGCTCCGATTATCAGTTTAATTATCCTGGGTGTTAGTGCATTTTCCTGCTTCATTTGGCAGGAAGGCAGGACTCCAGAACCGATGATGCCGTTTGAAATTTGGCGTGAACGCTCTATTTTAATCGCAAATATCGTCTCACTGGCAACAGGAATTATGTTGATCGGATTTTCCAGCTTCTTGCCGACATATGTACAAGGTGTCATGGAACGATCTCCAACAGTCGCAGGCTTTACATTGACGGCGATGTCCATCGGCTGGCCTATTGCTTCAACCTTAGCCGGAAGTCTGTTAATGAAAATCGGCTTTAAAGCGACTTCGCTTTTAGGCGGAGGGTCACTCATTTTCGGCAGTTTACTGTTAGCCTTTATGCCTGCAGGCGCTGGTCCTTTATATGCAGCTACTGGATCCTTTTTTGTAGGAGTAGGAATGGGGTTCACGTCTACCTCGTTTATAGTTATGATTCAAAGTACAGTAAGCTGGGAACGACGGGGTATTGCAACAGCATCCAATATGTTTATGAGGAACCTTGGAAACACGATAGGAGCTGCTTTCTTAGGCGGTGTCATGAACAGTAGTTTTCAATCGTACCTCAACCAACATGCAGGAAGTGAAGAGCCTTTATCTATTGATGCGGCCAATCAACTGCTTGATCGTGAGGAACGTATGTTACTGCCCAATGAAACCGTACAACTCCTTCAGGAGGGGTTGTCTGCAGCACTGCATAACGTCTATCTAATTGTCCTGCTATTTGCCGCTCTGAGTATGGTATTCCTTTTATTTATACCGAGAGGAAGCAAGCAGACTGACTTAAAAAAGAAGGCGGTATATAAGCTGGATGATAAGTAATATGGTGACACTGTGGAGAATGAGATGAAGATAGGAAGTAGAAATCCTTCTTGCTGCAAAAATGGCTGTTTGAGCACCGCCGAGAGAACCGAGTGCATAAAAGACGGCCATTTCCCACATGAAGTTTCCTGCTGCTAAGTAAGTAATAAATGCGGCAAGACAGCTGATAAAGGTTTGAAATCTCGTCAAGGCAAGTGATTTAAGATAAGCCGCTCCACTATTTAAGAAGGTATACATGAGGAGAGTGGCTTGTCCTGGACCGAACATGCCATCATACACACTTATGCCGAAAAGCCCAGGATATGTTTTTTTGGGAAGCGACCAGCTGTGTGACTCCTTGACCTGAGGTTTCTTAAGAATACTGAGAAAAAAGGCAGAAACCAATAAAAGGATGGCAATGATATTCATTGTGTTTTCACTAAGAGAATTAGCAAGTAATCCCCCGATGAGACCGCCTAACAGAGCAAAGGGGATTAAGGTAGAAACATCATAGAATGTTAATTCTTTTTGTTTAATCAGTACAAAAAAGCTAGAGAAGGAAGCAAAAATGTTTGAAAATTTAGCTGTTGCAATGACACTGTGTATAGGAAAACCAAGTAAAAGCATAGCTGGCATGCCGATCATTCCGCCGCTGCCAGCCAAAGTGCCAATAAAGGAAGCCAAAAATCCAATGAGTATAAGTAAAGCCTCTGTCATATCAATCCCTCTTTTCCACTTAATTATATCGGCAATCTCTCAATAATAAAATTTTAATAAAATGATAGTAATCGATAAGAAAAACTAATCAAGGAGGATGACCGATGTCATTTTCAGAGTATCAAATGTTATCCGTTCTTGCGCAGGAGTTAAACATGCGTAAAGCAGCTGAACGACTCTTTGTTTCGCAGCCGGCACTTTCACAAAGGCTTCATACCATTGAAAATGATTGGGGAAAGAAATTATTCCTTCGTTCTCAAAAAGGACTCTCGCTTACTCCAGCTGGTGAGGAAGTCATACGATTTGCAAATGATGTCCTTGGAAAGGAAGAAAAGGTTAGGGAAACGCTCACAGCCATGGA